>CANRET010000061.1 GCA_947629715.1 uncultured Akkermansia sp. | reverse complement strand
CTCGAGGAGGTGCAGCAAATCGCCTCATCTCGCTTCCTTTTGCAGGAACAGCGGGATGCCTACGGTCGCGGCACAGGATACATCCTGAAGCGCAACGGAAACCGCCAATGCGCAGCTTCCATAACGTACGGCACACTCGGACGCATTGCTTTGGCTGGATTTATCCATGCCGGGGTGGAGCATCAGTTCCGCTACGGTTACCTTGCAGGCAGCGACCTGCTGCAATCGCTCGCCATGCCGAATGGTGTGACTCTCACGCAGAGTTACGAGGAGAAGCGAGATCTGCTTACGGGCATGGATTATGTGCGAGACAATAGTCTCATCACGCAACGCCAGTACAGTTACGACGCGCTGGGAAGACCGATGACGCGCGATACGCGCTACCCGAACAAGGCGATTCACCATGCTGATACCTTCGCTTACAATAAACGTAGCGAACTCACGGGGGCGCTACTTGATGAGAATGCCTACACCTATGCTTACGACAACATAGGCAACCGTGAAATCGCTCAGGAGGTAGCCGAGGGCATCACCTATGCCGCCAACGACCTGAACCAGTACACGCGCATCAGCACGAATGGCGGGAACTTTACGCCGGAGTACGATGAGGATGGCAACCAGACACTCATCCAAACGAGCACAGGCATCTGGAAGGTGCAGTACAACGGACAAAACCGAGCGATCAAATTTGAAAGCGAGGACGGGCATACCGTCATCACCTGCGGCTACGATTACATGGGACGCCGTTTTGAGAAAAAGGTGACCGTCGATGGCGCCGTTACTCTGCACGAGCGCTACATCTACCGCGGCTACCTGCAAATTGCAGCCTATGACCTGCGCGAGGGACACGCCGAGCACCCGGATTTGCGCTTCATCTTCTGGGATCCCACGCAATCTGTCGCCACGCGTCCTCTCGCCATCCGCGAGAATGGAGTGTGGTACACGTACGGTTGGGATCTCACCAAAAACATTTGCGAGCTGTACGGGCAGGAAGGGTTCATCCGCACCATCTATACCTACTCACCCTACGGACAGGTCACAGCAGAAGGAGATGTCAACCAACCCGTCCAGTGGAGCAGCGAAATGTATGATGCTGAGACGGGTTTGGCTTACTACAACTACCGCTACTACAATCCACTCGACGGCAGGTGGACGCGGAGGGATCCGTTGGGAGTGACAGAAATCGTAAATTTGTATGCTATGATAATCAATTCGCCAATAGCATATAATGACATTCTTGGTCTCCTATATGCGAATTGTGTGATTGTAGATAGACAAGCGAGAAATTGGGGAGCCGTCATAAAATATAAATCATCACTGGCTCGCTTGCTTGACTTGGTTCCTTTCTTGATTAATAAAGAACGCTTTGTTACCCAGCGTTTTTGTAAATTTAGATGCTATTATCCTGACCGCGACAACTGCTATAATATACCATGCCCTATTAGCCGTAGATGTGAGAAGGATCACGGCGTGGAGGTAACGGTCAATATTTTTTCGTCTTCAGCCAACCACCCGGCGGCACCCTGCGAAAATATATTAAACGAGGTGCGTAAAGGCCAGATAGATGGTGGCGGAAGAGTAACAAGAAACTATCCCGGATATTAAACTATAAACAAATTTACTTAGAAATGAGCAAGTACACATTATTCGCAACGGCTATTTTGGTATGTATCAGCTGTATAGGTTCAGTTATTAGAATATGTGGTGCAAGTAAAAGATTGATATTGGGTGGTTCCGATTCCCCGACATCAATTGTACTGCAAGCGTCTGACAGTGCTCCGATTATTCTTCACTATATCATGTTACTGGGAGGTTTAGTCTTTTTAGCATCATATATTGCTATTTCTTTCTGGAATAAATCTAGTTGTTAAAATGCGAAGAAAGGTACATTGGAAGTGTTCGTGAAACGAGAGATTTAATCAACGAAGACTTCAGACGATCATGTTACGAGCATCAGACAATCTAGAAGGGCTAATTAAGGATACGACTTTGTGGTGTTGCATCGGAGGAATGTCACCCGTGTCAGCCGTGGTATCCTTTCTCCTAAGGCCCTTAAAAAAATGAGTTTAATCCTGCGTGGGCAGGAGCTGATTGTTCATGTACGAAGTAAATAGATTAGAAATATGCGCAAGCGATATGAGATAAGATGCAATGTGTGAATTGCAAGAACAAATGCAACGAAAGCTCAACAAAGCCTTGATGATTTACCAAACGACAGGCAAGGTGATTTCCACCGATCCGAGCGGACTGAAGGGCGACACGACCACGTGGGAGTACGATTTGGCCACAGGCTTTGAGCTTCGCAAGACCTATGCCGATGGCAGGGGAACGGTGAAGACCTATGACGCGTACAACAATCTCGCCACCGTGACGGATGCACGCGGGGTGGCAGCCACTTACAGTTATGACATCCCGCGAGGTCTGCTTACGGGCATTGATTACGCGGGTGAGCATAATCTCATCACGAGGGGCAGATGTCTCATGATTCTGTAGGGGACTTAAGGGTATAGCGCCCCATCTCATTTTTGACAAATAATTCCTTGCCCCAATGATCCCATTTGATCATGAGCTGTCCCTTGTCAAAATGAAGCACTTCACCCTCCTCTTTCATGCCGAGACGGCAAGCCCTCGTTCCGAGAATTTTGAGATAACCGCGCCAGTTGGGATGTACGAGATAAAGCAATGATTCATTCGCGTTTTCGTCCGGTTTTGTACCGTTGACTCGAAGCATGAGATCCCGGTTGAGATAGCTGCCACGCAGGACGGATGGAGTATCCTGGCAAATGATTGTGGAAAGCTCTTCTCCTTGTACATTGAAATAGACCCCGCGGTTACAAGCTCCCATACGACGATTGATAAAATCCATCAGAGCATCTTCCCGAAAACTGAAAGACGAACGCAAATAGCCATGATCTTCGGCGGAAAAATGATTCAGTACGCTTTTTGGATCTCTTTCATATTTGAAGAGAAGCTTCAACACACGATTGGGAATGACAATGGTTGGGCCATAAAGTCCAAAATGCCCCGTGTTGATGACAGGAAATCCTCTTTCCGGCCGGTAGTAACCGCCGTCGCCTGAGAAATAGCTGCCCAATCCATCGGGCAACATGCTGTGGAATTCGTCGAGCCGGGAGATGTAATCTCGGGCGTAGATGTCGTCATCATCGATTTTTGCAAAAAGGTCATAGAAACTTACATCCAAGTCCCGAACGGTATCCAGCAGATTGGAGAGCTGATTTCGATTGGGAAAGAGCCGCATGGTCAGCCTGCCACTGTCCACAAAATGTCGAAATTGAGGTTCAAGGACGCGACGAAAATCAAATTCGCTGATACCCTTGATTGCAACAAAGAGGTGAAAATCTGCATAGTCCTGGTCCATCATGCACCAAATTTGCCGCTGAAGTTCCTTGATGCGCTTGTAGGAGGAAAGCAAACCGGCGATACGAAAGGAGCGTGGCTCATGGGTGCGAAGCAGTTGTACGAAAAAATTTGCAGAAGCAGTGTGAACCTCCAGTTCATCCCTGCCGTTCGCCAGACAAAGAGCCACATCCGTCGGCAAACGATATTCAGAAAAAGCACGGGCCACCTTCTCACGACTGCGAGAGGGAACCACCAAGGCATGTGTTCCCCAATAAGCTTCATTGCAGGGATCGTGGTCGGGCCTCAGCTCCATACGCGAAAAAGATGCGCCCGGAGGAATTTTATCCATGTTTGAAGGCTTTCCCGCCAGAACAGATGAGTGAAACGGGCGAAGCACGTCAGCATGCGGATGCGCAGCGAAAGCCTGCTCGATGAGTTTCAGCATATCGGCGGCTGGGAGGAGAGGGGCGGCGTCACTTTCACAAAAGATGACGTTTTCCTGATCGCTGTACCTCTGATCGCACAGCAACCGAATAAATGATGCCCGCAACGAGCGGACATGCGCTCGTTCTGCGGACTCCGGGACGCGCCCGATATAGGCTTTAGATTCCTCGTAGCAGCTGTCCTTCAACGTGGAAGTGTCTCGCGTTGTCGGGTACACTTCCACCTCATACCCCAACTGCATGGCTCGCCATGCTCCTTCTATAATCTCTCCACGGCTTGTCAGGAAGACACATTTCAGAGGCCGCACTCCGGGCAAAAAAGTGGCGGAAGGAGCGACCTTCTGCCTCATGAAAATGCAAAAGCCCGACTTCCCGACATAATTTCCGTTGCTTTGGAGTTCGAGCTCCTCTTCGTTCCAATCATCCCAGATCAGACGTAAAATGCGTTTCTCCTCCTCATAACGGTAGCTTCCTGAGCAACCTGAAGAACAGCGCATAAAACGTCCGTTCGGGAAAAATCGGATCTGATCTTTCCAACAGGGATGTATGGCTTTGCAGGTGATGATGTCGCTTTGTTGAAACCTCAGGTTGTGAATGTCCCTCAGCTTCTCGGGAGAACACCAGTGGCAGGAGACTACATCATTATTGCGGGCAGGTCCGGGATTGTTGCCTAAGTGCAGACGTGCGTCAGCCCGCATGCAAGCCCCGAGTCTCCGCGCCAGACTCCCGAATATCAGATCCTCTGCTCCTGTCCCGGGCATTTCATGCTCATGCTGCACGAATTTTGCAACCAATTGCCGACTCATTAAATAGCCGGCCCCTCCACTGGGCGCACCCCGCTTCAGCACGGAAATATCTCCTATCAGATCACAACCGTTCTTACAAACGCTCCCCAACCTTTCCAAAGCGACATAAGTGTCGTCATCACACTTGAAAAGCCAATCAAAACTGTAGTGCTCCAGGGCGAACTTATAGAAAGCGAGTCCTTTTGCCGGGAGAAAAGCGTAACTGTCGTTCACATCCAATTCCACGACGTCGGACATGTCTTCCGCCGGGAAAACCTCGGACTCCTTCTCATCGCCCGGTTCCTCCGTCGGCCTCCCGAGGAAGAACTTGTAAACGATCCCCGCCGGGATTTGACTCAGCCACGTCTCACGACAAGCGTCCCGCCGCGCTCGTGCATGGCGGCAACTGCAGACACCCACAAGTATCAACGGTTGCTTTGACTCCTCTTTTTTGCTCATATGCTTGTGCAACAACTCGCTGACGAGACTGTTCTCTGAACGGTGGTCCCACACATCCGGTTTATAGCGCAGCATTTCTCCCCACAGGTGAACAGCACACGCTTTCTCCATAGTCGGAGAAGAAAGACTCACTTCTCCGCTGTAGAGCGTTTGCCACTCCTCCCACGCAACAGGGTACATGTGCGGTGGAGAAGCCGCTTGTTCATAAAGACCGAAATGCTTTAACGCCCGAGTAAAACCTTGCGGGCCGCAAAATCCCCACGGAATCTGTCGACGACGCTCACGGACGTCCGGAAGCCTTTGCCGTAGTTCCTCTTTGGCTCTTTTTTCCTCCGGCGTATCCCACGGAACCGGAGAAGCGGGATCATTTGCCAGATTAGCAAGCGCCGTCGGCACGGGGTGGTGCGCGGGGAAGCGCACGGCGCCCACAGCCACCTCCGATGCGTTTTGTCTGCAAAACCATGTCTCATCCGCCGGGATCCCTTTCTTGAGGCATACCACATCCATATCAACCCAGAATCCTCCTTCTTCCGAAAGGAATTTCATCCGGAACCAGTCCGCAAAAGCGGCGAAGCTGCTGTGCGATGTATCGCGAAAGATTTCCTCTTCAGGCAGGATCTCGCGAGCATCCCGGAGTTTCAATCCGGTGGGCAAATCCTCGTATTCTTTGTAGCAAAACAGTTGAAAATCATGCCCGTAGTCGAGGAAGGACTTTATGCAAAGCCGCGACACAGGAGGAAGCTTCTCACCTACCCACAGACTCGTAACAAGGATGGGAGATGCGTCCGGCATCGACTTACTCAGGCAGGTTAGCCATGTTCTCGAAGATTTCCTTCCAGCTTTCACCGGACACGTCCTCTCCGCCCAGTTCCAACCCGCGCAGACGAGCGGCCTCTGCCATCTCGTCCCTCATGTTCGGTTCATACGCCATTTTGGAAGCGTAGTAGATGAAGTCGCGCTCGTGATTGCACAACCAGCCTGTTTTGCCATGCTGCACCATCTGTTGCCAGCCTCCCCGATTATCCACAATCAGCACACTGCCGCTCGCCATCGCCTCAAATCCCACCCGAGGCCAGTTCTCTGTGGTGTCGGTAGGCTGCAGAACGATGCGGCAATGTTTGTAAAAAGCTTGCTGACTCACCTCGCGCTGATCATGAGCAATTTGTATCCAGTCGTAGGGGCGTCCTATCTTTTCCTCGCTGCGCTTGTCAAACCCAAGAAAAAGCCCGTGCTTCAAAATGGGCGATACAAAGGTGTCGTAGATAAACAACGTGTTGGACGCAAATTTGTCGGCGTCTTGCCGCGAAATGCGTCCGCATCCGAAGAAGTCTGTGTCTCTCTGCGTGATGAAAGGGAAGTCCTCCGCGTGAAAGTACGGCTTAAAAGTGCAAAATCGTATCTCAGGATCATCATTAAGTCCGCGAAGTACGGGCATCACATTTTGCCGGACAGTTTCATTCTGGTACAAAAACATGGCTATCTCTCCTTTGGCCATAGCTTCCTTTTCCTTATCAAAAAGCCAAGTCATGCAGTTGATGAAAACGGTGCGCTTCGTGTATTTTCGTATCTCCGGCAGGGCTTCCAGAAATTCCGAATTGCAAAAACCGAGGACGGGGTCGCCCGGTTCCAGGCACGTCCAGTCGCAAGGGGCATGAATGACGACTCCCAACTTCACCATGTCCTCATAAAGAGGTTCTCTCAGACAGTCTCCCGGAGGGATGAGATGCACTTCCTTTCCCAACTTTCGCCAGATGATAATCTGGTGATGCAACTCTGTTCCTGCTCCCCCATATTTACCCGGGAAACCGTGGACAAATACCCTTTGTACGCTGTTACTCATAGAATTCGGCAAGTGAGCATTTTTTCCATATGATGCGCACGGGGGGCAAGCCCTCTACATTGCACTTGCCCCCAATGCGGCAACGACACGCAAAGACTCGCGCCGTGCCTTTCCTGTCAGTATGACACCTCGCTTTGCAGAGTCAAGTTATTTCTTCGCCTGGCACTCTGCATCTTCCGAGCACGGACGGTCCATGTACCTTCGCGCGAGCTTTTCCACGGGGCTCGGCATCCACCCGTCGGGCAGCGGCAAGCGCCGTTCCAGACACCTCCGCACCTCGGAAGAGGAAACTTCGTACAGCGGGCCAGTCAGAAAAACGGATCGCACGCCGGGATGCCGCCGTGGTTCCATTCCGCGACTGTACACCGCGAAAGTGAGATGCTCAGCCAGGTAATCCGGCTTTGCCCAGCGGTGCAGCTGCTCCCATTCATCCGTGCCGAGAAGCCAATACAATTCATCGTTGGGGTTCTGCTTCAACCAGGCTTCCACCAGGCGCCAACTCCAGCTCGGCGGGTTCATGCTCAAATCGAGCTCGGACACCTCCGCTTCAGACCACCCCTCCACCGCCGCGCGCAACATCGCCAGCCGCTGCTTCGGGGTAAAGAGAGGCGGCTCACCGGACTTGAAAGGCGACTGCGCCGCCGGCAAAAAAACGATTCGATCTGTCGCCAACTCCCGCTCTGCTCCCCGCGCCATGGCCAAGTGTCCGGCATGCACAGGATCAAAGCTGCCACCGAACAGGCACGTTTTCATCACAAGCCCTCCGTATCCTTGTAGGGCAGGAAGCAGCCGATAGGCAGGCGCACTTCCTTGCCTTCCGACTTCAAATGCCGGTAATGTTCAATGAAGCGCGTCAAGTGCCCGTAGTTGCGCGCCGTCTTGGGGATACCCTGCTGTCCACAGTTCACCAGCACATTGAAATGCAGCTCTGTGTGCAAGTGGGCCGGATACATTCCCCGGTTCGTACCGATTGTGCCGATCTGCTCCCCGCGCCTCACAATTTGCCCGAGCTTCACATCGATACGGTCCAAATGCCCGTACAGCGTCTGGCAGCACAGCACTTTGCCCGAACTCGGTTCGCGAAACGCATGCCTGACGATCACCACTTTCCCCCAGCGCCCACGCGCATCGGAAGCGTAAGTCACCAGCCCCGTGCCCACCGTGTACACCGGATCTCCCTTATCCGAATTCCCTCCTCCCTTGCCATTCCAATCCTCCCCCATGTGGCGCGGTATCCGCAAACGCAACCCGCGCGACTTGTAATATCCCTCCCCGTTCGGCTTTCCTACCGGGTAGTCAAATCCATCGGCCAAGGGAACCATTGCCCACTTGCCATCAGATGAGACGCGTGCCATTGCCGCCCCCTGCGCCGCCCCCGCCATTGCCAGCCAGAGCCCCGCCATGAGCAGCATCATGTGATGGTACTTCCGCATCATATGGTTCATTCTAGCAAAAAACACTCGCCCTGGCAAGCACGGAAAAGCGGCGTTACGCGCGCCGCTTCTGCGTGCCCGTGCGATTTTTTGCTCGCTTTGCGCGGGGAAGCATGGTACAAGGAAAGCGTTATGGCAACGCCTCCTTTTGTTTACCAAGAGATGTTCCCCATGGGGGAAGACACGACAAAATATCGTTTGCTCACAAAGAACTACGTGAGCGTGAGTGAATTTGAAGGACATCCGATCCTCAAGGTGGAGGCGGAGGGCTTGCGTCTGCTGGCGGAGACCGCGTGGCATGATGTGGCGTTCTACCTGCGTCCGGAGCATCTCCGGATGGTGCAGGGGATATTGAGTGATCCGGAGGCGTCGGAGAACGACAAGAGTGTGGCTCTGACGATGCTGAGAAATGCGGAGGTGGCGGCGATGGGTGTGCTGCCGCTCTGTCAGGACACGGGAACGGCTATCTGCGTCGGGAAGAAGGGGCAGCAGGTGTGGACAGGCTTCGATGACGCGGAGTGGATCTCCCGGGGCGCCTACGATTGCTACACGAAGAACAACCTGCGTTACTCTCAAAATGTGGCTCTGGATATGTACCGCGAGGTGAACACGGGCACCAACCTGCCCGCCCAGGTGGACCTCTTTGCCTCCTCCCACGGCATGGAGTACGAGTTCCTCTTCATCGCGAAGGGGGGCGGATCTGCCAACAAGACGTACCTTTACCAGGAGACCAAGGCCTTGCTCAACCCCGCCTCGCTCAAGAAGTTCATGGTGGAGAAGATGAGTACGCTCGGCACGGCGGCCTGTCCGCCCTACCACGTCGCTTTCGTCGTGGGCGGCACGAGCGCGGAGCTCTGCCTCAAGACCGTGAAGCTCGCCTCGACCAAATACTACGACAACCTGCCCACGAGCGGCAACGAGCACGGTCGCGCCTTCCGCGATCTGGAGCTCGAGGCCGAACTGAAGGAAGAAGCGGAGAAGCTGGGACTGGGCGCGCAATTCGGCGGCAAGTGGTTTGCGCTGGACGTGCGCGTGGTGCGTTTGCCGCGGCACGGCGCGAGCTGTCCGGTCGCGCTGGGCGTCTCCTGCTCGGCGGACCGCAACGCCAAGGCGAAGATTACGCCGGAGGGCATTTTCATCGAGGAGCTGGAGTACGATCCCGGCAAGTACATCCCCGCCGAGCTGCGCGAGACCAAGAGCACCGGCGTGCCCATCAACCTCGACCGACCGATGAAGGAGGTGCTTGCGGAGCTCTCTCAATACCCGGTCAAGACGCGGCTTTCACTCACCGGCACCATCATCGTGGGACGCGACATCGCGCACGCCAAGCTCAAGGAGCGTCTGGACGCCGGACAGGACTTGCCGGATTACATCAAGAATCACCCCATCTACTACGCCGGTCCCGCCAAGACGCCTGAGGGCTGTCCCTCCGGTTCGTTCGGACCCACCACGGCTGGTCGCATGGACTCCTACGTGAACCTCTTCCAGAGCCACGGCGGCAGCCTCATCATGATCGCCAAGGGCAACCGCTCTCAAGCCGTCACGGACTCCTGTCAGAAGCACGGCGGCTTCTATCTCGGCTCCATCGGCGGCGTGGCAGCGGATCTCGCGAAAAACTGCATCACCTCCATCGAGTGTCTGGAGTACCCCGAGCTCGGCATGGAAGCCATCTGGAAGATCACCGTCAAAGATTTCCCTGCCTACATCCTCGTAGATGACAAGGGACACGACTTCTTCGCGGATATCCGTGCCGGTTGGGCGTGTCCGGGATGCGCCCACTGAACTCCACTCGAAGCAGCCTTTTTACGACGATGAGCGACAAACTGAAAACTTTCCTCAAGCGCCTCTTCTCCACCATCATCGTCCTTGCTGTGGTGGCGGCGGCGTTGGGCGGGGCGTACTATTTTGAAAACACATGGTGCTGCGCGTCGCTCATTTGCTTGCTCTGCAACCTGGCTGCCGTCGAGTGGTTCCTGATGTTGCGAGAAAAGAAGGCAGAGTGCAATCGTTGGCTCATTCTCATCGGAGGTTTGGTGTACCCTTGGATCGCGACTCTGTTTTATACCCAAACTCATGCCGCTGTCCTCGGGCTCCCCGTTGAGATTGCCTGTCTCATCTTTCTTATCCTGACCGCTGTCATCTGTGAATTATTTCGCATGGATTACGGCAGGCAGAGCGCTGAGGCGGCCCTCCGC
>CANRET010000060.1 GCA_947629715.1 uncultured Akkermansia sp. | reverse complement strand
TTATGTCGAGGTGTTCCGTTGAGAATTTCACTCTCAACTCCCCAGATTATACCACCTCGGATTAATAGTGTACGATTGAATTACAGCGCGCCAAAGGCGGCTGCCTGAGATTATCGACATATATCGTCAAGGAGGAGAAAGATAGTGGATCCCGGAATATGGGGAGCTGTAGTTGTAGGGTGCGGGGATTGTCGCGCGCGCTCCATGGCAGTGTGGATGGCCCCTTTCGTGAAGAGGTGTCTGCAGCGGGTAAATTGCTTAAATCCGGGGATGATTTTTTGGATACACTGGTCGCTGTCAGCGATTTTTTTTGCTTGGTCGAGAGTTTGGAAATGAAGGAGCAGCCAGAGTTCAAAACGCGGAGATGACAGAGCAACGTGGTAAGCTGGTGAGGTATTTTCCCAATCAGCCAAACTTTGAAATTGAGCATCTGTGTGCGAATAAGGATCATGATCGAGAACGATCCAGATAGCGTCTCCTCGTTTTGGATTTATTTGATGACACGATTTGCGGGCACACTCCATGAGAGATGGGATGCTTTCTCTGGTACGGGAAAAAGAGAGATTGCAGGATTCTGCACCAAGTGTATTCTTGGCATGGCGGAGGTAGGCTTTTTCCGTTTTCTCGCCCTCAGGAATAACGAGCAATTTGCGGCGTTATGGATCCGTATATTGCTTCCTATTCAATGGATTTTGAGATTTTCCACCCATGATCAGAAAAGAAATTGCGGGACAGCGCCCATGCGACCCTCCATGTAACTTTTGCGGACGGCGGTGTCAGAACGAATGTCCTTGTAAATCAGGAAAGGAATAAGCACAGAGGAATGATCCACGCGTCGTTCGACGCCCCAGAGCTCATCCTTGCGCAGGAGAGAGGGATCCATCAGCATCACATCGTGTGTGGTGAAGATGAGCTGCGTTGAAAAGAGTTCCCTTTCGCGTTCGCTGGCGCAGATATCCAGGTGCCGCTCGATGAGGTGACGAGACAGCTCCGTGTGAAGACTGCGATCGAGCTCGTCGATCACAAACACACGCGGAGAATTGTCGCGATCGAGAAGGATGGGAAGCAGGTGCATGAGTCGGCGCGTACCATCACTTTCCTGCGAAAGGTTGAAGAATGCCTCTCTGTCGCCGCCGAAGCGGTACTTGGAGTAGCAGCGTTTCACGTGCAGAGCGTCGCCTTCTTTGATGATGAGAAGTGAGGGATCATGAACAGACTGCAGGATGCCGTCCCCCTTCATCTTGCTCGCAACAGATTTGTGAATGGTCATCTCCGGCGCTTCTTCCTGCACATCGTGGAACACGAGCTCCTCCATGCCGGTGTCGGCCGCAGCGAGTTCGCGGGTGAAATCATCCGTATGCTGCAGGATATTGAGACCGAGGTTTACATTTCTGCTCGATGCACTAATGATGCAGAGCGAGGAGACAAACCAATTCACGATAGGGCGCAGAAGGTGATCGAGAATGCCACGCTGGGCAACGTCAACGAGAGAGAGTTTATGGGACGGAGTGGTGGAAATGATCCCATCTACCAGTGTGTACTGCGCCTCATCCTTTTTAGCAAAAAGGGAACGGGATATCGAAGATGATTGATTGATGACGTCGCGTTCAAAGATGGTAGCGGATGAGCGTTCGGTGCATCGGACAAGCTTCTCATGGCACACCTTCTTTTCACAGTATGAGAATGAGTATTCCCAGAGATGTGAATCGACGAGAATAACAACGCTGAATCGAGTTGGTTGGGATGGCGAACTCTCATCCAGTTCGAAAGGTGTATATGCTGGAACTTCCCCATCAATGACGGCTGTCCTCATTTGCTTCAGAGCTTCCACCAACGTACTTTTCCCGGATGCATTTCCACCGTAAAGTGCCGCCAAGGGCAAAAGGGATTTGCTCCGCCACCCGGGAATGGGTGTAAGTGCATTGCAGTGTGTTTTGAAGCGTGGTCCTGCTACCATCGAGAACCTTGCTTCATCTCGGAAACAACGAAAATTGGTTAAGGTAAAATTGACGAGCATGGGAAAAAACGACCCCATTAGATCACAATTTTTCCTTTTTTGCAACGAAAAAGTGTATTTAGAACGAAAATTTCGTTTTAAATACAAATTAGTTCCAAAAGTGAACTGTATATCTCCCAACACCGCTCCCGTCGCTTTCCAAAGACCTTTGTCACGATATTCATGACATCCCAGCCGCATCTGTCCTGCTTGGTTACGATTTATGAATGATGTGCGCGTTGCACAGATTTTTCGAGTCATGGACGTATGCAGAGATTCCTCTAGAGCCGTCATCATGATGACCGCTGATTGTCATGATTTTGATACGTATAAACTGTTATATCAGTCAATAAGAGCATGCTCCCTACTGATGACCTTCTCTCGAATGCGTTTGACCTGAGGCTGAAGGAACTCTTCTTGCCAAGAGCATGGTCTTCGTGGTAGAATGAGCGCGCATGAAGGAAATTGACCAGTTGCGCGAACAAATTGACCGCGTGGACGCTTCCATTGTGGAATTGATCAAGGAGCGCATGCAGTACGTACACCGTGTGGGCGAAATTAAGGCGGTCACCGGTTCCGCGCTCTTTGTGCCGGAGCGCGAGAGCGAACAGCGCGAAAAACTCGCCAAGCTGAATGACGGAGCGTTGCCGGAAGAGGCTTTGCTGAGCATCTATCGTCAAATCATCAGCTGCGGTTATTTGCTGGAAGGCGGTCTGCGCGTAGGTTACCTGGGTCCGGAAGGCACGTGGAGTCACCAAGCGGCTTTGGCCCGCTTCGGTGAAAGCGTGACTCTGTTGCCGTTTTCCTCTTTTTCACACCTTTTTGATGCGGCGGAGCGCGAGGAAGTGAATTTTGCGGTCATTCCCATTGAGAACAACACAGCGGGGTTTGTGACGCAGACGATGGATCTGCTGATGTCCAGCAGCTCGCTGCGCTTGTGTGCGCAAACCATGCAAAGCGTGAAAAACTGTCTTTTGGCGAATTGCGAACGTGCAAAAATACGCACCATCTATTCACATCCTCAGGTGTTGGGACAGTGCAGGCTGTGGCTGCAGCAGAACTTCCCGAACGCGGAACAGATTTCAACCGCATCTACGGCCGCTGCCGCCAAATTAGCGCGCGCTGAAACCGACAAGGGAGCCGCTGCGCTGGGCAGTCGCCTGGTCGGCAAACTGTGCGGACTGGAAGTACAAGAAGACAACATCCAGGACAACGCCGCCAACACCACGCGCTTCGCCGTGGTCGGCAAACAGCTCACTCGTCCCACCGGAAAAGATCGAACCACTGTCTGTTTCGGCGTCCCGCACGTGCCGGGATCGTTGGCGGATGCGCTCCTGCTTTTCAAAAAACATGGCATTAACATCTACTGCATTGACTCCCGCCCGGCGCGCAACGTCTCGTGGGAATACCTGTTTTATATGGATGTGGAGGGGCATGAAACTGCCGAACCACTGCGAGGATGCCTCGACGAATTGCGGCGTAGCTGTCCCATGCTCAAGGTGCTAGGCTCGTACCCGGAACTGTAACGTCATGCCTTTCTCCCCGGACCAGGCGTTCGCCCTGCTCAACCACGCTCATGCCAGCGGACGCATGCCGCATGCCCTGCTCCTCGTCGGCGCGCCGGAGCACGGCGCAAATCAGCTGGCGCTTCGTCTCGCGAAGTTTTTATGCGACGCTGAGGCGGACAGCTTGGAAAACCTGATGCACCCGAATTGCTGCATCATACGCCCCGGCTCCAAAATTCGCACGATCACCATCGGAGCGGTTCGCAGTGTGGAACCCTTCCTCACGATGAGCACACCTCCCGGCGAGACGAAACTGGTCATCCTTGTCGAAGCCGATCGCCTGGCAGACGACTCCGCCAATGCCTTTCTCAAAACGCTGGAGGAGCCACCGCCGCAGACGCTTATCGTTCTCATCACCGAACTGCCGGAACGTCTGTTACCGACCATACGCTCCCGCTGCATTCGTCTGGACTTGGCGGCGCCTGCCGCCGGGGAACGACTGAACGATGCGCAGAAGCGCTTTCTGCCCGCCGTGCGTGCCGCCCTGTCCAAACTGGGGTCAGACGTGGCTGCTCTCGCGCTTCGAGCGGAATTCCAGGAACTTTTGGCTGCTGAACGAGAGGAAATTACCACGCGCATCACGTCTGCCCTCAAGGCGACGGCAAAGGATATTGCCGAGGGGACGGATGTCCGCGATTGGGAAGCGAGGCAAAAAGACGCGACAGCAGCAACGATTGAAACAGAATACCTGGCACGCCGCACACAGATGTTGGAACTGCTTACGTTGTGCCTGGGGCAGGCGGCGCTTCTTGCCTCGCATGCGCCGGATGTGACGCCGGCAGCGCCGGAGATCGAGACCGTGGCCGCTCAATTTTCCGTGCCCAACCTGATTGCGAGAATGCAGGCAGTGGACGACCTTCGAAAAGATCTCACCTACAACGTGCAGGAAGCTCTCACGCTCGATGCGCGTTTTACTCAAATCATCGGATCTTCCTCATCATGAACAGTATGACCGGATTCGGGGCGGCTTGCGTCCCCTTTCGCGGGGCGTCGCTCCGCGTGGAAATCAGCGGAATCAATCGCAAACAGCTCGAGTGTGTCATCAATCTTCCTCGTCCGTGGGCGGAGCTCGAGCCGCTCATCCGCGACTTCACGACGCGACGCGTATCTCGAGGTCGTGTGAACATCGGCGTCACCCCGGAAGCAGCCGGGAATGGCAAGGACAGCCTCCGGCTGGATGAAGGGAAACTTGCCTCTCTCCACGAGCGGCTCCAACAGATTGAAAAGACGACGGGCATTGCTCCGCAGGTGACCGTGGACGCCCTGCTGCGGCTGGGCATATTGAGCGATGCAGTGGAAGATTCCACAGCGCCGGAGCGGGTGTGGACGGAGTTCCTTTTACCGGCTCTGCAACAGGCTTTCGATCAATTTTTGCAGATGCGACGGGAAGAAGGGGAGCACCTCTGCACAGACTTGTTGGCGCGTGTAAATACGCTTTGCGTTTTGCGCGAAAAGATGCTGAAACTGGCAGCTCAGGTGCCGCTACACTACCGGGAGGCTCTCATGCGGCGACTCAAAGAACAAGGCTTGACGCCGGAGGAGCCGGATGAGCGTCTGGTCAAAGAGCTGGCGCTTTTTGCGGATAAGTGCGATGTGAGCGAAGAGATGACGCGTTTAGACTCACATTTGCGCCAATTTGAAAAGATTTGTCGCAGTGCGGATGTCGGCGGACGTCCATTGGATTTTCTGTGTCAGGAAATTTTCCGCGAACTGAACACCACAGGCTCCAAGGCGAATAGTGCCGAACTGGCGCAACTGGTCGTCACCGCCAAAACAGAACTCGAAAAAATACGTGAACAGGTTCAAAATGTCGAATAAAAATCTCGGTACTCTGCTCATTGTCTCCGGTCCCAGCGGCTCCGGAAAAACGACGCTCTGTCGGCGAGCGGAGGCGGATGGACTGTCCGCCTACTCCATCTCCTGCACCACTCGTACTCCTCGTCCCGGGGAAGTGGACGGCAGGGATTACTACTTCCTCAGCGAAAGTGATTTTAAGGTTAAAGTGGATGCCGGGGAATTCCTGGAGCATGCGTGCGTGCACGGCAATTTTTACGGCACATTGCGCAGTGAAGTCATCGGCCACCTCGTACGGGGCGAAAACGTGGTCATGGACATCGACGTGCAGGGAGCCGCATCTATCCGAGCCTGTTCGGATCCCATCATTCGCCGAGCCTATGCGGACGTGTACATCGACCTCCCTCACGCCGAGCTGGAAGCCCGTCTTCGGGGGCGCTCCACTGACAGTGAGGAAACAATCCGACTGCGTCTCCGCAACGCGGATCTGGAGAATGCCCGCAGCGGGGAATACCAGTACGTGCTTCCCTCAAAGACTCGCGACCACGATTACGCGCTTTTTACCTCCCTGCTCGCTTCCCTCTGTCTGCGAACAACCCTGAGGCAAAGCACAGAGTAAAGCGCCCATCTGCACGAGCAAGAGACAATTGAGGATTTCTGCTCTTTTCCCTGCGCAAGCGAGATTGAGGACGAGAATATCGCGGCGGCGTCTCATGCCAACCCCACAGCCCGGCGCACGCGGGAGAGCGTCTTCGCGGCTTCCTCCCTTGCTCTGGCGGCTCCATGATTCAGCACATCATCAACGTATTCCGGGTGAGCGAGCAGCCATGCGCGCTTTTCACGGGCAGCACGGAAGTATTCCCAATAAGCGTCGAAGAGTTCCTTTTTGAATTGCCCGTAACCAAAGCCGCCGATCTTGTGCTGCTGCACCATATCATTGTAGCTTTGCGGAGAGGCAAAGAGCTTGTAGAGGGCAAGGATAATGGAATTCTCAGTAGGTTTGGGCTGCTCCAGCGGTGTGGCGTCGGTGATAATTTTTTTATTGATGAGCTTACGAATTTCTTTTTCTTCACCGAAGATGGGAAGAGTATTGCCGTAGCTCTTGCTCATTTTTTGCCCGTCAAGTCCCGGGACGATGGCCGTCTCCTCGCTGATGATCGGCTTCGGCAGCTTGAAAAGGTCTGCGCCAAAAGCGTCATTCATCTTACCGGCCAGATCCCGAGTGACCTCAAGATGCTGCTTCTGATCCTTACCCACGGGCACGGCATCGGAGCCGTAGAGCAGGATATCCGCCGCCATGAGCGCCGGATATGCGAACAAAGCGTGCGTGGCGGCAATACCGCGCGCCATCTTTTCCTTGTACGAGTGGCAACGCTCCAACAGTCCCATCGGACATACGGTAGAGAGAATCCACGCCAATTCATTAACCTCCGGCACGGCAGACTGTGCAAAGAAAACCGCTTTTTGCGGATCTAACCCGCATGCCAAAAAATCCACGGCCAGCGAGCGTGTATTCTCGCGCAGCGTCCGGGGACTCTCCATTGTGGTCATGGCGTGGTAATTGGCAATGAAATAGAAGGCTTCACCCTTGTGCTGAAGCTGCACTGCCGGGAGAATGGCGCCGAAATAGTTGCCGATGTGGAGTTGTCCGCTTGGTTGGAGACCGGTGAGAAATCGCATACGCAGTAACATGGTTATGGGTCAGGAGGGAGCGCGGCGTTCGACGAGGAAGTCTGAACGTCATCATTGCGCGTGAGAATGCGGTGCAGGTAGCGGCGCAAGCTGTCGGCGTTGTACGCCCCCTCAATGGTGCGCAGTCTTACGCCTTCCGTGTAAAGAACAGTTGTCGGCACTTTCGTGATGTGAAATTGCTCTGCAATCGCGGGATATTCATCAGCATTCAAATCCACCACCTGCACATTCCCCTTTTCCGACTGCGCCAGCTTCTGCAGCTCACGTATCATATCGGCACAATGCGGACACCACGGCGCAGTGAAGCAGAGCCAAAGCGTACGACCGGACACGCCCGTAATCTGCCGAATATCCTGCCCCTGGTACTTGCTGTACAGCTCATAGTGGGGTGTGGTAGAGAGCTTGGTAGGGACCATCTCGGATGCAGAGGAGCGCACATGCAACGATTCCATCTCCGGACGAGGAGCGGGTCGCGAAATGGACGTGGGAATGTCCTGGGCGCCTACTTCCTGATCATCGGAATCATCACACCCGATGAGAAGCGCTCCGCACACCATTGCGATTGCCGTTTTTTCCCACATGGCCACGAATTGAATCATCGCTCATTTTCAGCCGGATGGAAAGTCGATAGTGTGTCCTACCAGGGCAAACCACATTCGCGCATTGCCTCAAAAATTAAGTCACCGAAGGGTCGCCAAAAACGGGAAAAGAGAATTTCCTGAAAGCTTGATGCCTCAAAAATAAAGAGTTAATATCAAACATATGATACTTAAGATGAGTAAACAAGCAAGAATAGTGTACGATTGTGAAGTTCACGCGCAGCACAGTCCTCGGAAGATCCCAAGATGAGAAAGGAAGCTCAGCGGCGCGTGCGTGAAGAGGAGGAAAGCAATCGCAAAGCGTAGTACACCAACATGGCAAGAGAAGAAAGCGCGGCGGCCACGTAAGTCATGGCAGCCCAGCGAAGAGAAGACTGTGCGTGACCGTAAGCCGCGTACGAGGCCAGCTCAGATTCTTTGATCCATGCCAACGCGCGTCTGGAAGCATCGAATTCCACCGGCAGAGTCACCAGGGCAAATACTGTGGCGCTGGCGAAAAGGCCCAAGCCGATCCAAGCCACCAGGGCGCCGCTCCCGGCAGCGACGAGAGCCAAACCTATCATCAGCACGACTTGACCGAGGCGCGAGCCTATATTTACCATGGGGACCATGCTGGAACGCAGTCCCAACCAAACGTACGCCGTAGCATGCTGCACAGCGTGGCCACACTCATGAGCCGCCACTGCCATAGCGGCTACGGTGGCTTGAGAGTACACCGCGTCAGATAAATTGACCGTGCGGTTGGCGGGGTTGTAGTGATCAGTGAGCTGTCCTTTCACATGAGTAATCTGCACATCGTTGAGACCGTGAGCATCCAGCATGCGACGGGCAACCTGGGCGCCGGTGAGCGAAACTCGTTCCGAAGAAAACCTCTTCATGGCGGCCAGCATGCGACTCTGAACAAATAACCCGATGAGAGCGGCAAGGACGATGATCATCAAGCCGATGACAGAAGAATGATCCAAGGAACCGAAACCGGGGGAGACCACGTGCAGATGAGACGAATCGGGGGCATCGTATTCGTACGAAAATTGCGCTATGGTCAAAAGCGTACTCAACATCATCATAATCGCATGATTATACGGTCATGAACCGGGAAAGGCAAGGATATTGCGCCGCAGATGCGCAGCGCCTGTGCGATGTATCGGCGAATTGGCAAACAGACGCTCCCAATCCTCCTCCGACAGCTCCGCAAGCGCATCGGGAGACATGCCCGACAAGCGTGCCGGCATGAGCAAGTGCGGATCTACACGTTGCGACGTCGGCATGTGGTTCCAAGGACAGACCTCCTGGCATACATCACAACCGTACATCTTTCCTCGCAACGCCTCGCGTATCTCCTGCGGCGCATCGGTCTGCTTACTCTCAATCGTCCAATAAGACAAACAGCGACGCGCATCACACCGACGCTGGCTCAACGCTCGAGTGGGGCATGCCTCCTCACAGCGGCGGCACTTGCCGCAGTGATCCTTCATCGGAGTGTCCGGCTGCAGGGGAAGCGTGGTGAGTATGCAGGAAAGAAAACAGAAAGAGCCCCCGCAGGAACGCACCAGCAAACCGTGTCTCCCGATCCACCCCAATCCGGCCATGGCGGCAAAAAATCGTTCGCTCACCGGACCCGAATCGCTGAAACAACGTTGTTTTCCGCCATATATTTGCAGCGTCTCATCCAGATCCGACAGCTTGGGCGCCAGCAGCTTATGATAATCCTCTCCCTGCGCGTAGCGCGCCACAGAGCCTTCCTCCTTCCGTGCATCGTAACGGGGATATTCATAAGTGAGCATAATCACACTACGCACCCCGGGCAACAACTTCCCGGGATCCAAACGCAGGGGCAAATGGCGCTCCAACCAAGCCATATCAGCGTGGCAGCCAGCCTGCAGCCAGCGTTTCAACGAATCTCCCTGCGGTGCATCCGCAGGCGCCACACCCACCGCCGAGAATCCCAGTTGCTCAGCCGCATAATTCACAGCCTGACGCGCAGCTTTCATGATTGAACTGCCATGCGACGCAAGGGAGTCTCTATCCACTCCCGCAAGAAAGGACTCAGGGGGAGCGCCTGAACCACGCTCAGGGATGCGCGAGCCACACGCTGACGCCACGTGCCGTCAGGCACGGGCTTCATCCGATAGGCCATGCGTTGCACGTTGGTGGACGCCTCGCGACACCCGAGACGAGAAGCTTCGCGGTAATACTTGAGAGCTTGATCGGGATCCGGCGTTACCCCCATACCTCTCTCGTACATCATGGCCAAATTGTTGATGGCGCGAGAATCCTGCCAAAGCCGACCCTTGCGGTAGAGGAAGAGCGCCGTCCTGTAATCCGGACCGCCATAGATTCCCATGCCTTTCATGTACATATAGCCGGCATAGAAAAAAAGATTGGGCGTATCGGGGTGCTTGTGAGCAAGAGATTTAAGAATTGCAAGGGCACGCTTGGGGTCCCGATTTGTGCCAATGCCGAACATCATGTAGCGGGCCAGCTCCGCACGCGCCTTGGGCAAACCCATGTGAGCCGCCTGTTTCATGCGGGCAAAAGCGTTCTTAAGTGAAGCACGTGAAGCTTTGGACTCCTCGTAGCGCGCCGAACGAAACTGAGCCTCAGCAGCCACTTGGCGATTGCCGGCTGTACGAGCAATCAAGTCAGCCCACTCAGCCGCCTTACGCAGGTCGGCCTCTATACCTTTACGACGTCCCTCGTACACGTCGAGCAGCAACAGGCTCGCCTCTTCATGACCGGCGAGAGCGCATTGCTCCAGCATTTTCGGCACGGGGGACACATTACTCACTGCCTGGTTATCCAGCATGGAGCGAGCTTGCTCATAAAGAATCTGCGCCTCCTCGGCCGTGATTTTCGGCGACGGCGTCGCAGGCTTTGCAACTGCTGCAGATTCTTCATCTCCATGCAACCACACGACCACTGAACCACCGATGAACAGCGCAATCGCGAGCAAGCCTACTATTTTTTTCCACATTCCAGACTCGTTTTATCACACTTTGCACAGCTTGTCCATGTCAAAGAACCGGGGTGTGGATCGCAAAATTAAATGCAACAGGTCCTTGGCACAAAAAAGGGTGCCAAGAAGTTCAAAGTATGCTAGAGTCATTTCTCTACAACAAACCCAGACACTATGAA
>CANRET010000059.1 GCA_947629715.1 uncultured Akkermansia sp. | reverse complement strand
CCGTCAACTTATGTATCTTTGCGTTGCCGGTCCTTGGGTCTTCCATCAGGTCGATTTTTGCAATGAGGTGGTGCATTTCCGTGTCCTATTATATTTTATATTTAATATCAATAATTTAAATAATTTATTGATGCTAAATTCCATGCTCCGATTCTGCTCCCAGGTTTTCAAATGCGGTTGCCCTGAGAGGCGAGCCAAGTGGCTTGACATGCGGAAAGCGAGCAGGTACAATGCGCGCGATGTTTGTGGAGGCGATAGATGAACTGCTGGCGCGGATGAGCGGTTGGCTGTGGGGCTATGTGTTGCTTTTTGGGTTGTTGGGGACGCATCTTTACCTGACGATTTTGTTGCGTTTCCCGCAGAGGCACCTTTTCACGGCGTTGCGCTATTATTTCGCGGGGCGCGATGGGGAGGGCAGCATCTCGCACTTTGGATCGCTGATGGTATCGCTGGCGGCCAATGTCGGTACCGGGAATATCGTTGGGGTGGCAACGGCTGTGGCTATGGGCGGGCCGGGAGCGGTGTTTTGGTGCATGCTGACGGGCTTCCTCGGCATGTCCACGCGTTACGCAGAGAGTTTGCTTGCCATCCGCTATCGTGTGCGTGACGCGCAGGGACATCTCGTGGGCGGCCCCATGTATGCCATTGAGCGAGGGATGAAGTGCAAATGGCTTGCTGTCATTTTTGCCGTGTTCACAGCATTGGCTGCCTTTGGCATAGGCAATGTCACCCAGGCGAATGCGGTGGCAGGAGTATTGTATGAATGTCCGTTCCACGTTGCTCCGTGGCAGACCGGACTGGCATTGGCTGTGTTGGTGGCGGTGGTGTTGCTTTTTGGATTAAAAGGGATATCCCATGTATGCACAGCGTGTGTGCCGGGCATGGCGCTCATTTACATGGCGGGCTGCGGGGCGCTCATTGGTTTACATCTTGAACTCGTGTGGCCGGCGGTGCAACTCATCTGTTCCTCGGCATTCCACCATCAGGCGGCCGCCGGCGGATTCATCGGCTCTACCGTGATGCTTGCCATGCAGACGGGTGTGCGGCGAGGCTTGTTCTCTAACGAGGCGGGCATGGGGTCATCTCCCATCGTGTCTGCATCGGCACGCACACCCAACGCGGTGCAGCAGGCGCTTGTCTCCTCCACGGGCCCGTTCTGGGACACTGTGGTGATATGTTCACTTACGGGATTGACGCTCACCATTTGTTTGTTGGCTTATCCCAACATTGCAAGCGGAGAAGGGAGCATGATCACCTATCGCGCCTTTGCAAGCGCGGGCAGTGTGTGTTCGTGGCTGCTCACGATCAGCTTGGCCACGTTCGTGATATCGACTTTGCTGGGGTGGTCGTACTTTGGGGAGCAGGCGTTGACCTATTTGGGAGGGAAAAAGTTGATTTTGCCATACCGCATGGTATGGGTTCTGGTGGCATTTCTGGGCTGCGTGGCGCCCAAAAGCGCCATTGTGTGGAACTTTGCAGATTGTGCAAACGGGCTCATGGCTCTTCCGAACCTCGTGTGCATGGTGGCGTTGTCCGGGGTGTTGATCTCACAAACGCGCTACTACCTGTGGCAAAAACGATTGAACGAGGTGGACGCTCAGGTCGGCGGAGCCGAAGAGTAAAGGCCGGCGGAGTCAGTCCTGAAAACCGGACGAAGGGAGCGCGAAAATTGCGAGGAAAGTCGCGTTACCACATCCTTCGCAATTCCGTGGAACCGTCTGCCAGCAAAGAAAGCACGTGATTCCCTTCGGGAGATTTGGTATAACGTTTCTCATAGCGTTCGCACGGATTGCCTGAGTCATCCCAGAAATACTCACGCAGCAACGCCCCATCCTGCCCGTATTCGCAGACTCGTTCCGCGTACCCGAGGGCTTCATTCATGCACGGCAGCCCGTCGGCGTCATTAAAGCATTCCCATTCTACGAGTCCTTTCGGAGTCGTTCGTACCAGCCGCTCGGCGCACGTGCGGACCTGTCGGCGGGGCGAGCCGGATTCATCACAGTATCTCTCCCGCCGGAGCGCTCCTTCGCGCGCTGCCTCAGACAACACGCTGCACGCGCCGGTTGATGGCTGGTGCGCGTGTTCTCCCGAAGAGTTATACCAAGTGGTTACGACGCTGCGACCGTCCGCCGAGCGATTTTGCACCTCGCGGGCGATGCCGTGGGCGTTGTCAGCCGGACAGTCGGCGATAAAGTTGGCTCGCGTGGAGGCGTTGTGTTCGTCGTCGTAGGTGAAGATGATTTTCTGCTCTCCCCGGGCATTGGTGATTGGGGAGCCGTTGCCATCTTTGTATTCAATGGTCAGGGGACGTCCATGCTCGTCGTAGGTAATGCACTCCATCGCGTAGCCGGGCATGCGGGGAACAATGCGTTGCCCACTGCGATCCTGAAATTCCGTGCAGCTCAAGCGTCCTTGTTCATCATAACTGAAGACGCGCGCGTGCACGCCGGAGGCATCTGTAGTCGGTTCGCCGGTGGCTGTGTAATTGCTCTTGCGCTTCAGACGCCCGTTTTCGTCGTACTCCATTCGTTGTTCGGCGACGGTGCTGCCGGGCATGGTAATAGGGTGTCCCTCCCCGCTGATGTGCACCAAGCGTTCCAAACGACCGCCTTTCCCGTATTCAAAACGCAGGTGGGGGACTGAGGGCAGCGTGGAGGCTGGCAGTTCATCCAGTCCGGTGGGTTCTGTGGCGTCCGAGCTGTTGAACAGTCCGCTGTAACAGCGGACGGCCTGGTACTCGGCGTCTCTGGTCACGGCATGATATATTCCCATGCCCAGCACGCCTACTAAAAGGCTCATGACAGCCAGCGTTCCCATGTAGCCCCACGTGTAGCTGAAGAGTGCGTGCAGGCGCTTTTTTATATCGGGCATCATCACAGTGGGGCGGGGACTCCGTACTGACGCGTCCATGGCGCAGAGCGTTTAATAACCGGTGGAGGAGGGGCGTCCGTGCTCAGGAGCATGCTCAGAAAGCACAAAGTCAACACATTGCTTTTCTTGTATTCGTCACTCGCCGCTCCGGCGGGACGAACGCATTTCAAAATTCGTTCACAGGGATTGCGAGGAACAGACTTGCAATCAGAAGCAAGAGGTGGTAGTATCGGGTCGTTGCCCCCCTCGCAAGGCGGGGCTCCTAATTTTTCACAACTGAAAAAATCTAGCCATGTCACTGGAATCATTCTTTCAGCCGAAGAGCATTGCGGTCGTCGGCGTGTCGGACAATCCTGCCAAACTGGGTGCAGTCGTTTTTAACAACATCATCGCGGCGAATTACACCGGAGAGTTATACGGCGTGAATCCCAAGCTGGATGGACAACAGGTGTACGGTAAGCCCTGCTATGCCTCTGTGGACAAATTGCCCAAGCCGATGGATTTGGTGGTGATCTTGGTGCCGGCGCGCTTTACGGAGCCGGTCATTGACGCTTGCGTCGTCAACGGCACCAAGAACATTTCCATTATCACGGCAGGTTTTGCCGAGGTGGGCGAGAAAGAGCTCGAGAAACGCATTGCTCAGAAATGCCTGGACAATGGGATCAACTTGCTGGGTCCGAACTGCCTGGGGCACATATCCACCTACGACAACGTGAATGCGTCTTTTGCGGACGGCTTCCCGAAGAAGGGCAACGTCGCGTTCATCTCCCAATCGGGAGCCTATTGCTCCGCCATCATGGATTGGGCGGCAGGCAAGGATATCGGCTTCTCGCATTTCATTTCCATCGGCAACAAGGCGGTGATGGGCGAGGACGAACTTTTGGACGCTCTGAAAGACGATCCCAACACTTCTGCTTTCGTCTTCTATTTGGAGTCGCTCAAAAACGGGCGCCATTTTCTTGAGGTGCTCAAGCGGGTGTCGGACACCAAGCCCTGCGTGATTATGGAGCCCGGCAAGAGCAGCAAGGCGCAAGCCGCATCGCTTTCCCACACCGGATCGTTGGCGCCCAACTACCGCGTTTTGGAAATGGCTCTGCAGGGAGCCGGCGCTATCCAGGCGTACAATGACCGTGAGCTTTTCGGTCTGTTGGAGATACTGCAGTACTGCAATCATACGGATTTCGGCGGGCAGGTGGCCGTGCTCACCAATGCCGGCGGCGTGGGCGTGCTCACCTCTGACCTCTGTGAGGATGCGGGGTTGGATTTGGCGCGTCCGAGCGAAAAGACCGTGGAAGCGCTCAAGGCGGTACTCACGCCGGAGGCGTCCCTGGGCAACCCGATTGATGTGGTGGGCGACGCCAAAGCCGACCGCTACGAGAATGCTCTGCGCGTGCTCTGCGAGAGTGGCGAATACAAGAATATTCTGGTGTTGCTCACGCCGCAGCGCGTCACGGATCCCACCGGTACGGCGGAGGCTATTATCCGCCTTGCTCCGCAGTATAAGGACGTGAACATATTCTGCTCGTTCGTGGGTGGCGCGCATGTGGATGCCGGACGCAAATTGCTGTCAGCGGCGCATGTGCTCACCTATGAGTACCCGGCGGACGTGGTGCGTCTGCTCGGCATGCTCAAGGCGCAGATGGCGTACCGGGGCAAGAAGCTGGCCACGGTGCAAACCAATCCGCTGCCGCAGGAGCTGCACGATGCCGTTGTGGCTGCTCAGCAGGCGGGACTTGCTTCTCTGCCGCAGGAGATCGTGAACAAGCTCATGGATCACTATGGCATCGATTACCCGAAGAGCGCCAACTTTACCTCGAAGGAGGAGGCTCTGGAGTTCTGCCACAACATCTTCCCAAATCCGCTGGTGCTGAAACTTTCCGCTCCTGATGCGCTGCACAAGACGGAGATGAAGGGCATCTACCTGAACATCCATGACGACGCGACCTTCCAGGAGGCGTGGAGCGGTCTTTGGAACTCTATTGAGAAGTTCGGACTCAAGGGAGCTTCCGTTCTTATCCAGGAGATGATTACCAAGGCTACCGAAACGATCATCGGCGTGAACAGTGACAAGAACTTCGGTCGCGTGATGGTGTTCGGCACCGGCGGCATCTACACCGAGGTGATGCGTGACACCACGATGCGCATTTTGCCGGCGGACGACTTTGACGACATGATCAAAGAAACTAAGGTCGGAACTATCCTGAACGGCGTACGAGGCGAGGCCCCGAAAGCCGTGACTGCGCTGGCCGATACTCTCCGCAAAGTGCAGCAGCTCGTTCTTGAAATTCCTGAAATCAAAGCCATTGATGGCAATCCGGTGCTCGTCACTGCCAAGCGTGCCGCCGTGGTGGACTTCAAGATGCTGCTCAAGTAAACGCGAGCGACTTGATCGTTGTAATTTTTCAATCCCGCAGTCTTTTACAGGCTGCGGGATTTTTTACTTGCCGAGACAGAAAGTAGAAAAGATGCGCGTGAGCAGATCATCGGTGTCGATTTTGCCGGTGATCGCCCCCAGAGAATCCAGCGCGGAGCGCAAGTCCACGGCGATAAGTTCCGGTAAAGCGCGATTCTCAAGGCCGGCAGCAGCGGCATGCAGGGAGGAGAGCGCATCACGCAGAGCGTGCAGGTGGCGGGCGTTGACAGCGGCAACGGTGTCGCGCTCTCCGGATTGCGTTGCGAAAAGATCGGCAATGGCCTGATGCAGCTCCGGCAGTCCCTCGCCGGTGAGTGCGGAGAGGCGGATGCCGGACTGATGTCGGCGCGACGGATGCTCCGGCAGGTCGCATTTGTTGAGCAGCACGAGATGCGGTGCGTTTGCGTTTTCCGCCGATTCATGAAGCTCGGCAAGCGGCGTTGTAGCATCCTGCACCTCGAGGAGAAGATCGGCTGAGCGCAATGCTTGGCGGGTGCGCTCCACGCCTTCCTGCTCAATCGCGTCCCCACTGCTACGCAGGCCTGCAGTGTCGATGAGGCGCAGAAGCATGCCGCCGAGGGTGATAGATTCCTCTACCGTATCGCGCGTCGTGCCGGGGATGGGGCTGACGATGGCGCGTTCGAAGCCGAGCAGGCGGTTGAGAAGGCTGGATTTGCCGACGTTTGGCGCACCGAGGATGACCGTGCGCACTCCCTCGCGCAGCAGGCGCCCGGCATCTGCCGTGGCAGCGAGGCGGGTGAGTTCCGCTTCGACCTCGCTCAACGAGGATTGCATGGCTTCCGTGGACTGCGGGGAGATGTCCTCCTCCGGAAAGTCGATATAGGCTTCCAAGTGCGCGGCCACGTTGAGCAAGGTGTCAATAGCCGCTTGCACTGTGCGCGAGATTGCTCCGGCAAGCTGAGATTGAGCCGCGTGCAGGGCCAGGTCGCTTCCGGCATGGATGATATCCATGATGGCCTCGGCGGCAGTGAGATCGAGCTTGCCGTTTTCGAAGGCCCGCCGGGAAAACTCACCGGGTTCAGCCGGGCTCGCACCGCAGGCGAACAGGCGTTCCAGTACGCGTTGCGTCACCAGCATACCGCCGTGGCAGGTAAGTTCCGCCACATCTTCCCCGGTGAAGCTGGCGGGCGATGCAAAGCAGGTAGCCATACACTCATCCAGCACATCGCCGTTTGCTGCGCGCACATGCACCAGCGTTGCCATGCGTGGGGGCAGGGGAGTTTTGCGTGCCGTGGCCGCTTGCAGCACGGCATGCGCTTTCGGTCCGCTGATGCGGATTACCGAGAGCGCTCCGACTCCGGGAGGGGTGGCGATGGCAGCGATGGTGGACATGGAAGAATGAAACGGGCCGCGTAGTCCATGAAGCGAAACTACGCGACCCGATGAAATGTTGCGAGGTCCTTCTTCAAGCCCCGAGCTGGAAACGCTCAAACGCGACTACCTTCAGCGTGTCGCCGAGCGACTTTCCGGTGTTCTCCACGAGCTTCTCCACGGTGATGGAGGGATCCTTCACGAACTCCTGATTGAGCAGGCAGCTCTGCTTGTAGAGAGCCTTGAGCTTGCCGGGCAGAATCTTGTCCAACAGAGCCTCGGGCTTGCCTTCAGCAATGAGTTGCGCCTTGGCAATTTCCTGCTCTTCGGCCACGAAAGCGGGATCCAGAGAAGACGAATCCACGCTCTTGGGAGCGCAAGCTGCGATATGCAGCGTCATGTCCTTGCAGAGCGTTGCAAAATCCGCTGAGGAAGCCGTTTCCGGTTTGGTGCAGGCGACTTGAAGCAGCACGCCCACCTTGCCGCCCATGTGGATGTAGGAAGCGATGGTTCCCTCACCGTTCAGCGTGTAGCGCGCGAAGCGGCGCAGCTTCATGTTCTCGCCGATGGAGGCGCATTGCTCGGCAATGTAGGTTTCCACTGTTGAGCCGCCCATAGGCACAGCCAGAGCTTGTTCCAACGTGGTGGCGGTCGAAGCCTTGAGAACCTGACCAATCTCTGCGGCGAGCGCCTTGAATTTGTCGCCCTTGGAGCAGAAATCCGTCTCGCAGTTGATCTCATAGATGATGCCGTCCTTGCCATCCACCACAGTGGCGACCACGCCTTCCTTGGCTTCGCGATCGGCCTTTTTGGC
This sequence comes from uncultured Akkermansia sp., assembly GCA_947629715.1. GTDB lineage: Bacteria > Verrucomicrobiota > Verrucomicrobiia > Verrucomicrobiales > Akkermansiaceae > Akkermansia. Next base: position 3,538 of record CANRET010000059.1, on the reverse strand, counting down.
GGCTTTGGCAATGCCCTTTTCGCGCAGGTACTTCACGGCTTCGTCCATATTGCCGTCGCACTCCACGAGAGCATTTTTGCAGTCCATCATGCCTGCGTCCGTTTTGAGACGCAGCTCTTTGACCATTTGTGCAGTAATTTCAGCCATAATCAGAGAATGAATTTAGCCTTTCACCGGACGGTATTGGTTGATCACTTCCACGAGCTTGTTCAGAATGAGTCGGATGGAGCGAACAGCGTCATCATTGCCCGGAATTGGGTAATCCACGCTGTCGGGGTCGGCGTTCGTGTCGGTGAGTACCACCACGGGAATGCCCAAGATGTGCGCCTCGCGGATGGCGATGTCCTCATGGTCTGCGCCGATGGCAACAAGCGCATCGGGCGCTCCGCCCATGTTGCGAATGCCCTGCAGGTTGCGCAGCAGCTTTTCGCGCTCGCGGGAAAGAGCGGCAAGTTCCTTTTTGGACATGCTCTTGTACTCCGGCTGATTGCTCAGGTTTTCGAGATACTCAAGGCGGGCGATGCTCTTCTTGATTGTGGACATGTTGGTGAGCATGCCGCCCAGCCAACGGAAGTTGACGTAGAATTGTCCGGTGGCCTCGGCTGCCTCTTTCACGGCTTCCTGAGCCTGACGCTTGCAGCCTACAAAGAGGATCTTCTTGTTCTTGGCGGCCAGTTCACCGAGGAACTTAGCGGCCTGATCGAGGCATTTTTCCGTTTCCTCGAGGTTGATGATATGAATGCCATTCTTCTGTGTGAGAATGTATTTCTTCATGTTCGGGTGCCACTTGCGCGTCTGGTGACCGAAGTGAACGCCGGCTTCCACCATCTCGGTGATGAGTTCGTTAATCATGTCTGTGTTGTGTAGTTGCTCCCCCTTGAACCAGGGAGAACGGTCGGGTGGAAGGTGCCGCTTTGTAACCCTCAGCCTTCCGTTGTTCGTATGGCGGCATCAGCAGGGACGTTCAAGATACTCTTTTATCAGCTCCTTGTCAATCCAAATTGTTCGAAAATTTCGCATAAAAGGCGAGCAATCGCTATTCAGGATTCCCGATTTATGAATTGCGACCCAGAAGTCCGCGCGCGTTGCGTGAAGGGGGGGACTTACTTCAGAGAATAAGAGGATTTATTGAAGGCGGTGCGCATGGCATCGACTTCGGCTTGGACGCTTTCATTGATGGCGTCCATCCCCGCCACATTGGCACAGTAGTACAAGATGTGCCAGCGAGTCAGCCACGTGTTCCAATCGACGGCGGCTGACTTTGTAATTTTTCCGTTTTTGTCGAAGTAAAAAAGATTGGAATCGGTGATTCGGGCGGTTGTCCGGGACATGCCGCTGTCCATTCGGGATTCGACTTCTTTTTCGTGGTACGCGGCAGACTTGTCCATGTGGAAGAACAGACGGTTGCTTTCTGCGAGCCAAGAGGCGCGTAGCTCGGCTGGCATGGACGAGAGGATAAAACGGGACGTCTCGGCGGCGAGCGTCTTCATTTCCTTGCTCAGAGCGGTGGCAAGGGTCAGGTAGCCGACAGATTGAGCAGCGGCCGTGGCGGCCTGCCATTTTGCGTCGCCCTTATCCGCAATTTTCGTCAACTGGTGCTCCTGCCCATCCGCTCCCACAAAGAAGGCCTGCTCGTTCGCCTCGTGTTCCCGGGCGTAGGCAGTAGCCTTGCTGTGGGAATAGCAAAAGCCCAGTTTTTCAGCTATCCACGCACGGAGCTGCCCGCCAGACAAGGCTTTGATGGCGCTTATCGCTCGATTCAGCTGCTTCTTGGTGGTCTCGTCGCCGGTTGTCTGGGCTTCGTCAGGGGTGTTCTCCCCAGCTTTTTCGTCGTCAGCGGACTCCTTGTCGGGGGCGTTCCCGGGAATCAGTTTGAGGATCTCATCCTTACCAAGGATATGGGCGCACAGGTATGCGAGACAGATGGTCTGCTTGTACGGTGTGTCGAATTTGGCGAGGGAGCTGTATGGGTATTCCTTTCCGGTTGAATCTACGAAATAGGCCTTATCTTTCAACACATTCGCCCGAGGAACGCGCACCTGGCGGTTGGCGGCCTGAATATCGATGTTCGTTGTACCGTCCACGGCGGGCTTTCCATCGTGCGTCGTCAGTTGGTCGGCAAACTCGGCGCGCAGAGCGTCGCGCAGCAGGGGCGGCATGCTCTCGAAACGGTCTTTAGCCATGAAAGTAGCCATGAGCGAGACCTCCTCGTGGAAATGCTCCAGCAGGGCGGCGTGCGGGATGTTGTGCAGGAAATCACGCGCCGGCCGTGTGTCGCCGGTGCCTTTCAGCCCATCGGTCACTTTAGCATCGCAGAGGTAGATTTTCACATTCGGGTCGAGCCATTGATAAGTACCGTTGAAACCCGCTTCGTCCGGGTGTTTGTAGTACAGTCCGACAGCTTCCGCGATGAACGCTTGCCTCTCCTCGGCCGGTAGGGGGGAGAGCAAATCGTCTGCCTCGGACAGCATCCCTTTCAACTTGATCTCAAATTCCTTTTTGGCTTCGGCCGCCTGCTCTTTGTAGTTGCTGCGCATCTTGTCTATTTCTGCCGAATAGGGTGTAAGCAGAACCTTGGATCCGATGAGATTCTCGCAGCGCCACACCACTTGCTCCCAGCGCCACCATTTCCGGCCTTCGCCCTTGTCGTACAGTTCGCTCAACTTGTGCGTGTTGCCCGCCGGGTCCACATAGAATGCGTTTCTCCGTTCGCGCGGGCGGATCGTGATGGGGATTCCGCATTCCATAGTCTGTTGGGTTTCATCGTCCAGACTGACACCGTCCTCCCCGTAAACAAGCTTAGCCATGGAGGCAAGGATGGCCCAGCGCAGCTCATCTGGCATCGTCTTGAGCAAATAGCGTGCCGTGTTACGCGTCGCTTTGTCTGCGTCTTTCTTGAAGGGAGCCAGTGCGACCTCCGTTTCGACTTTGGCGAAGGCTCCGTAGGCGCGATCCCATTTTTCCATGTCACAGGCGCCATGGGCTTCTCCCCAGTTGGATGCACGCCCTGAGCTGTTCACAAAAAAAGCGTCGTTCCAAGTACCCGGTTTGCCATCATCGCAGCGCATCCCTTGGCTTCCGTCCTTCTTGAAGCAAAGACCGAGCTGTTCGCAAATGAAGGCCACTTTTGAATCCTTCGGGAATGTGTTGATGCGCCGTTGGGCATCGGTAAGCTGTTTGCGCTGTTCTGCCGTGAGCCCGGTTTGTGCCATCGCTTTTAATCTTGTCGGAGCTGCTGTGCTTGTCGCATTCAGTGCCAGGAGTAGGGTAATGACGACCCAAACGCAGAACACCTTGGTCACGCTCAGTGTGTATCTGATCATGATAATTTCGGGGTAATGGTAATTTATTTTTTTTCTTAAGATGCCCCCCTTTTTACACTTCACCTTGCATCCCAAGGTCTTCCAGTATATCCTTTCCTCAACCGTTTGTCCAGTTGTTTTTCTCTCGTCATTTCATGCTGTGGATTGCAAAATTAAATGCAACAGGTTCTTGGCACAAAAAAGGGTGCCAAGAAGTTCAAAGTATGCTAGAGTCA
>CANRET010000058.1 GCA_947629715.1 uncultured Akkermansia sp. | reverse complement strand
ATCCACAGCATTCACTTTGTAAAAAAAACTTGACTTTTCCGTAAGAAATTATACACTCCAACTAGCCGATGAGGGAGCAGCTCCGCCCCTCACCGGGCTATCATAGCACAACAACACCTATGAAAATGAACTATATCACGTCTTTGGCGCTGGCGGGACTTGCCCTGCCGGTGGTAGCTCAAGCAGACACAAAGCCCTGTTGCCAACCGGGCGCGCTGCTTCAAAAGATGGATCTGCTGAACCCGGCCTGCGATGCCCCCGCCTACAAGGTGAAAGCAAATCAGAAGACCGGGACGCAGTGGCACGTTGACATGGCTTATGGTGTTTACACCCTGCATCGAAGTGAATTTAGAGGATTTAGTGAACACGTAGCTCCCAACTATGCTCTGATTCACGGGCATCTCAACCAGCGCATCATCCAGGACGACGTCAACGGCGGCACGTGGTTGCACGCTGAGTTCATCGGCTCCTGGGGCTTGGAGAAAGACGCCGTAGAAGCAGCGAAGGGTAATCCCCTTGGTTCGGTGACAGCTTACCATCGTGACCTCGTCGGACCGCGCGATTTCTACTTCCCGGAGATTTCTGTGAAGCACTTCTTCAACGGCAAGAAGGCCGCCATCGTTGCCGGCATGGTGAAGTTTGGCGATTACTTTGATGCCGTGGGCATTGCCGGCGACACCTACACCTCCTTCATGAACTCCGGCTTCTGCAACTCCACGGTGCTGCCGCTCATCGACAGCAATGTGGGGGCTCTTGCTCAGGTGCAGATCGGCAAGAACAACTACGTGATGGCAGGCGTGACCCGCACAGGCACCGCTCCCGGCTATGATCCCGTCAACTCCGATGGCACGGGCTATACGGTGATGGGCGAATGGGGACACTACTTCAACGAAGGCAAGGGTGTTGTCAAGATCACTCCGTTCTTCACGATGCTCGATGTAGATATGTATGACGAGGATGATCCGTCTGCAGGCTCGGAGCACCACCGTAATGCCGGTGTTGTCAGCAGCGTGCAGTACACCATCAACGACAGTCTGACCGTGTTCGTACGTGGTGGCGTAGCCGCCAAGCAGGAGTACGGCAATGCCGCTGAACTTACCGGCGGTCTGCGCGCCAAGCTCATTCCTTCCCGCAAGGATGACTACCTCGGCATCGCTTATGGCGTGTTCAAGGGGCGGAATTATGCTGGCTGGGTTGATGACGAAGATGGCGACGCGAGTCCTGCGGCAGATAACTACCATTGTCGTGAGACGGTTCTGGAAGCCTACTACAACCTGCAGCTCTGCCGTTACTTCCGCGTGATGCCGCACATTCAGTACATTCACGATCCTGCCTACTCGGACAACAACGACTCCGTGGTATTCGGCATTCAGGGCGTGTTTTCGTTCTAATTGCGCTTCATCTGATATTCAATTGCTTCGCAGCGCATCGGATTCCCCGGTGCGCTGCTTTTTCTCTATCGATAACCGACTGCTGTATTGTATAGCTCGGCACAAGTCCCCCTCTCTACCGGGCCGATGATCTCCACTTGGCAACGTACTCGTAGCAACATTTACGCAGGAGTGAACCAACTGACGCAGATTGACTTTTATTGCCCGCTTCCCAACGACCACCCTTTCGCCTGTCCAAGACAGGTTACGCCGCGCTGACTAAACAAGGACTCCTCTGCCAAGTAAGCGGACACTGTATCTCCGCTCACTCAAAATGACCAACAAAGCTGCAATGGCATGCTCCGAAAGAAGAACATGACCGCAGGTTGGTGTTGCAAGCAATGTGTTGCACAATACCAATGACAATTTCTCCCTCTATGCCCACTCCGAAGGTTCTGCCAAATTCTACCTCAATCACGCCTCAACTTCCAGCATATCGTACGGGTGAAAAAATCTCCGGCTCGCAGACAGATAGCAGGGAAGTTCTCATGATGCGGTGCATCCGGCCAACCCTGAGCTTCGAGAGCAATGCCACCGCGAGGCGGGTCGCTCATGCCATCTCCGGTATATACCTGCAGCCCGGGAGCATCTGTGCTCAACTCCAGCTGCAACTCGCGCAAACTAAGACTCGCCACCCGACGTAACGCGTTCCCGCGAGACTCATGAGAGAGCACGTAATTGTCGTCCAGCTGCAGAGGACCCTCGCCTCGCTCGCCTCCCAAGCGACGTGGACGCCGCAGGTCAAGGCAGCTCTCCGCTACATGCCGTACCTCGCCAGTCGGTATATGCTCGTCCATCGGCGTGTAATGCTCGGCATCCACCATCAGTCTGTGGTCATCAATGCTGCCTTGTCCGGCAAGATTCCAATACACGTGATTCGTAAGATTGAGCAGCGTGTCCTCCGTACTGAAAGCCACTATCATGAGGGTGAGTTGCGTGTCCGCCAAACCGTAATAGGCGCGCACGGACACCTGCCCCGGATAATCCTCATCTCCTGCAGGGGATGTTAAAGAAAGCGCCGCCACCTCATTGCTCACTTCCTCAAAATGCCAGTAGCGATGGGAGAAGCCAACAGCACCGCCGTGCAAATGATTCTTGCCATCATTGGCGACAAGCTTATAATGTTTTTCCTTCAAACAGAACTCGGCTCCTGCAATACGGTTGGCTACGCGTCCGCAAATCGCTCCGCAGTAGTTGGTGTCCGCCAACACATCTTGGGGCGTCTTCGGACCGCATACCACATCTTCACCATCTAAGCAGAAAGAAATTAAACGCGCCCCGTAATTGCAAATGCTGACGCTTGCCCGCTTGCTGTTCAAAACACAAGTCTGCATGCGCCCACTCGTCCTCTCCTCGCGTGCGCTCTTTTCACTGTCCATAGCACATCTCTTAACTACGATTAACGACTCTTTCGACCCCGCGAAGTTATCTCAGGCGGAAAACAGCTCAAGTGAGAAAAAGGAATTCCGGCAAGCGTGCAGCGGAAACGGAAACAATCTCACGCCTGTGAGGGAGACTCGCCCTCCCACCTGTGCGCGGCGACAGAACAACCTGCAACTCTTCTTTATTTAAAAGCCGTCAGGAAGGAATTTGCTGCCATTCCCACCGTACTGCAAGTTGCCATGCGTACCCACAGGAATGGCCCCAATCTGAGAATAGATGGGCTGAGTCACGCGGTATTGCTGTTTGTCGCCATCCGCTGCAATCACGAGTTCCTGCCCTTTGGTCTTGCCTGCTGCAGCCCCTGCAGCGCGCCCGGCAAGAGCTCCGACTACGCCGAATCCCACAGCGGAAACAATCTGCCCTTTCCCTCGACCTAAGAGAGAGCCTGCTCCGGCGCCCAACGCCGTTCCTACCCCCATACCCAGGTTTTTATCTGAGGCGCTGGCTTCCACCTGCACAGTGCGCGCAGAAACCACCGTGCCCGGTATCACCTGAGCCACCGTTCCCAAGGAATCTGCCGGCAGAGAATCTAAGGACGCCATCTCCGAGCACGAGGTCACTCCCAAAACCCCGGCGGCCAGCAATGCAACGCAGTATGTCTTTTTCATTCCGAATATGTGTGTTTTGCGAACCAGCGGCGACGGAATTTTGGGGTAGCTCCCGCGTTTTCCTCGCCAAGCTGAGCTTGCCTTGAGGTTAGCATGAAATTTTACTCTTGCCAAGAAAAAAATTTTTTGATAAATTGCCCCTTGTTCTCATGAAAGCGTTATCATTTATTCTTGCAGCGCTGGCGATCCCCGCTCTCTCTGCTCAAGCAGCTGACAAAGCTGGGGTGATGGAGTCCTATTTTCCCACAACAGACGGCGCTCTGCACACCGGCGCTCAGGTTCGAGCCGTGCCGGACACTGAGGCCCTCAAGGAGCCTATCCGCAAAGTGAATGAGCGTATTGCCCGAATTCCCAAGGAGGAGCAAGCTGCTTTTGTTAATGACTTTAACGCTATGCAGCGTCCTGCTTACAACGCTGACCTCTGGCCGGATCGTAAAGACTACGACGAGTTCATAGCGGCTTGGGAGAAGACACGGATAGTGCCTGTCACTCAGGTGGCCGTGGGCCTGCAAAAAACGGAGGATGGCACGTGGCGCGTACTCTCCATCACGGTGGACGCGCGAACAAAACGTCAAATCCCGCTCACTATAAGCGCTCTTCGGTATGATTCCGAGAAAAACGTATGGATCTCCAACGACGGTGTCCTCACACCGGAAGAATACAGCGTACCGGACACGAGCGTTTTCGGCGCTCAAACTGGTACGGAATGGTCCCTCCAGCAGGAGACCCCGCTGGGGAGTACGCTTAAGACTTCTTTGCGCGTGACGCGCTCAACGGACGGCAAGTACGTGTACTTGTCCTACGTTTTCGACGAACGCGTCACAGTGACGGGCAACTCCTTCGCTCACGGGGCCTACCTGCTGCGGTTCCCTGTGCCCACCCCGGGCGCTAACGTAGGCAAGCCCGGGCAGCGTTAAAGTTCCGCTGCATGGGATAAACTTTGCGAACGGGAGCCCACGCCGTCGCGCGTGATAAGCTCCCGTTCTTTTTAGCAGATAGAACAAGTACGAAGCAAAGAAAATACCGCACTGGTAACACACCAAGTTTTTCCGCATGAAAATCGTTGCCGGCAGCGCCGGGGGGGTGCCCCTGCTGGTCCCCAAGGGCGAGGTGCGTCCTACCCAGGACCGTGTTCGCGAAGCTCTCTTCAACATCCTTACCCCCATCCTCCCCGGAGTACGTGTACTTGATCTTTTCTGCGGTTCCGGTTCTGTAGGACTGGAAGCGCTGAGCCGGGGCGCCGCGTACGTCTGCATGGTGGACGCCTCCTCGGCCGCTTGTCGTACCGCTCGTCAAAATCTGGAACGCTCTAAGCTCTCTCACGCCTCTATCATCTGCTCGGATTGCCTCTCTTTCACCCGTCGCGAGCAAGAGCAATTTAACCTCATCTTCGCCGATCCTCCGTACTGTAAAGCTCCGGGGGACAGGGACATGATTGCGGAGTTGCTCACCGGACGCGTAGCGGAACTTTTGCTTCCGGGCGGCTATTTCATTGCTGAAGCGCAAGTTGGCTACGGTGTGGGAAATTGCCTCACCCGCAATTTCCCCGGTTGGCGTATTGTCGATGAGCGAACCTACGGCAAGAACACCCTCCTCTTCTACCAATCTGTCTCATGATTCGCTTCCTGCTTCTCGTTCTCTACAACATCATCTATCCTCTCTTCCTGCTTGTCTCCTTGCCGGGGTTCTTCATCAAAATGAAACGGAGAGGTGGAGCGTGGAGCGATATTTGGGAGCGTCTCGGCTTGTTCCGTATTCCTGCGCAGCAAGAGCCGCGCAATGTGATTTATGTGCATGCCGTCAGTGTGGGCGAGGTTTTCATCGCGCTCAAGTGGATCCGCGATTGGCGCGCACGGCATCCGGACTCTCCCGTGGTACTGGCCACTTCCACCGCCACCGGACTCCAGGTCGCGCGCGAATCAAATATTCCGCTCATCCGCGTCCTTTATTCTCCCGTAGATCTGAGCTGTGTAGTAAGCAAAACGCTGCACCGCTTCACCCCGCGAGTAGTAGCGCTCATTGAAGCCGAACTCTGGCCTAACCACGCCCGCCTGTGCAAAAAAATGGGCATCCCCATGGTCATGCTCAACGCGCGCCTTTCCCCGCGCAGTGAAAAACGCTACGCGGCTTTGCGCCCCATCACGCGCCTGCTCTTTTCCTACCTTTCGGCTTTGGCCTCCCAAAATGAGAGCGATGCCGCCCGCTTTGCCCGTATCGGGGTGAATCCCTCCATTATTTCCGTGACCGGCAGCATCAAGTTTGACATACTCAACGCCGCTCCTCCCACGCCACGGCCCGAGTTCTCGAACATCTTGCGAACTCTTTCGGCAGGCAAACCCGTTGTCCTGGCCTGCTCCACCCATGCCGGGGAAGAGCTGCTCATTGCCGAAGCCGCTCGCTCCATCGGAGCCTTCCCTCTCATCGCCCCGCGCCATATGGAGCGCCGCACAGAAATTGTGCGCGAGCTGTCCTCTGCCGGCTTTACCCCGATTCTGCGAAGCTCGGCAGCTCCCCTGCCCTCTGTCCCGCCCGAGAATGTGTGTTACGTTGTTGATACCACCGGAGAATTGCGCGACTGGACGGCATTAGCCAACGTTGCCGTCATCGGCAAGAGTTTTCTGGCGGACGGCGGACAAAATCCCGTGGAAGCCATCGCTGCTCGAGTCCCCGTAGTGGTCGGTCCCCACATGAGCAACTTTGCCGACTTAGTCAATCTGCTACTCAGCAAAGATGCCATCCTCACCTGCTCGGCACAAGACATTGCAGCCACTCTGAAACGCATTTTGGATGACCCGCAGACTGCTGCTCATCGAGCAGAACAAGCGTACCGAATCATATATCTGCATTCCGGAGCCACACGCCGCAGTTCCGAGCTTGTTGAAACCTTTGTACAGCCAAAGTAAGCTCCGCCACTCCCCGCGCTTCCAGCAGCAAACTCTCCCCAGTCTTCTCCTTCTCCCTCGTAAAGCCATTCAGCAGCCGTGCATACCGCACCGCAGACTCCCTTATCTGGTACAGCCTCCTGTCCGTGTGAAAATCCCCTACCGGCTCCAGCCTGCTCTCCATCAGCCTCGCATAAATCCCCGCGTTGCCAAACGTTATCCCGCCCAGCTCCGTTACCTTGTCTGGCAGCACCGCGATAATATCATACCCATCTGCCACCCCGCTCACCCGCGTCGCTCCCTCCTCATTCACATCCGTCCTCCTATCCCCCGCATACCTCGCCTCCTGCTCCCCGTGGCTCATCCAGTATGCCCCCTCAATCACCGTCTCCAAATCCTTACCCTTGCCCTTCTTACCCTTGCCCTTCATCAGAATGTTGTGCAGGCTCGTCAAAAAGCTCGTGTTCGCCTTTGCCCAAGCGCTGTCCAGCCCCTGCTTCTTGCGCTCCGCCATCGCCTTGCGCACATACTTCAACGCGCCTTTCCTGTCCATGTCTCCAGCTCCTCGCGCCCATCCCTCACGGTGTTGGATAGCGTGCTGGCTCTCGTGCAGCAGCGTGTTCAGCACCCGCTCCGGCTCCGTCCCGTGCGCCATGTTCAGTGCGATATAGGATCCCTCCTTCGGCTTCGTCCCATTCGGTGCATAGAACCCTCCCACGCTCGTGCCTTTCTCCTTGTACAGCCGCACACGCATCCTCCCCAGCTCCGGGTACGCCTGGAAAAGCTCCGGATAGTGCAGCAGCGCCGCCAAGCTCACATCCTTGTGCCCCTTGTCCGGCACATTCAACTCACCCGTTCCCTCTCCACCTATACGCCCTGCGAAAGCCGCGTAAATGTGCCTCCTGCACCGTTTCTACGTAACATTCTCCCTTATCCTTTTCCACAACAACATTGTCATATTGCTGATCGAAAGGCAAATGATAAATCTTCTCGCCATTCCTCCTGCTGTAATTGCATTTAATGCACGGATAATATTCTAAAGCCACCCTCTCATGAATCTCCACGCCCAACGCCTCAGCAAACCTCCGCGCTTCATCCGATAACTCAAATGAAGTGTACAACACAGGTATAACCCTTCCGCCTCCCTGCTCATACTGATAAACCTTCGCCGCGCCGAATATCTGCGCAACAGCATTCTCCCTTACCGGTATCCTCTTTATCTCGGAGTACCTCTTACACTGCACCACGTAAGTCACCTTCCCCTTCGTAGCAATCAAATCTATCCCCAAATCCTCGCGCCCCTTCACAGCCCCGTGGTACACCACCCTGTACCCCTTACTCTCATAAAGCCACCCCACATAACGCTCATATTGAATCCCCACCAGCCACAGATTCTTTTTCACGCGGTTATCCCAATACCTATCAAGAGCCAGTTGATTCCTTTCCACCTCTGAAAGCCGCGCATAATCCTGCGCTGTTAAAAATCTTTTCACCGGATCATCTTCATCTTTTTGCTCCATCTTTCTTCTATCCTCCTCCCTCTTCGCCTCAATCACCTCCTCCACCGAACATTCCATATACTCATCAAGCCACGGAGCAAAAGCGGCGTACACATCCATCCTCCTCTTCACAAACAAATACTCACTCTTCCACTTCCTAGCCTCCTCCTGCGCTATCTGCACCTTCTCCGCACTCTTCGGCGCCCTCATCATCATAGAGAAAAAAATGTTTCTCTCTTCGTTCCTTTCCAACTCATCCAACATCTGCGCAATAGTAGGAAAATCCTTGATTGCCTCCTTCTTCAACGCATCGATAATCGCCTTCGCCCTACCGCATTCACCCCTTATCAAATCACACTCCCTCTCAAGCGCGCCAATCTTCTCTTCCGCCCTCTCGCGCTCCTTCACTTCCTCCTTATTTTTACTCTTCAATCCATCTATAATTACCCCGTAATTTTCTTTCGTCTTTTCCACAAGAACATCGCGTTCAACTTCCAGCTCCTTAATCTTCTTTTTTCCCTTGTTTACCGCCTCCTTCAACGAATCAACCTCCCCATCCCTGCTTTTATACCCACTGCTGTAAATATAATGCAAAAAGAACAGCACAAACGGCAGCGCAATCAAAAAATAAATAACACAGTCCTTCAGCATACACAATCATCCTACCATATCCCCATAAACAACGCAACAACCTTCCCCCACCCCCGCGCGCGCAGCGCGCTCTCTTCCAAATCGTAAATCGTAATTCGGGCAATCATCCCCCTCGGTCGTATTACCCAGAATTTTCTCGCCTCTTGCGGCGTCACCGCCGCTCGATAATCGCCTCGCCCAGCACACCCACGCGTCGCCATCCCTTCGTCGCCCGCACCCGGCTCTTGTACAAATCCACCTGCGCCTTCCTCTCCTTCATCCGCTCCGCCCATACCTTCCGCCCATCCTTAATCACACGGTCAAACTGCGCCTTCACACTCGCCGCCTCCTTATAATCCTTACTGCTCCACCCTCCGAACGTCGTCAGGAAAAACAGCCGCTCGCGCGCCGCCTCGCGCTCCTCCTCACTCGCCTCCGCATCCTCCAGCACACCCTCCAGCTTCTCAACCTCCTGGTAGAGCGCATTCTCCTCCTTCCTCCGCAAATTCTCCAACTTCCTCTCATACGTCTCCCTCGTATGCTTACTGATGTTCCCCTTCGCCAATATCCTCTCGCACTTGCGCACCTCCGCCTCATGCTCCTCACTCGGCAAAAGCGCCCTGTACCCGTGCATCAGTAACTCCCTCACCACCTCCGCATACCGATACGTCTCCCCCGTCGCCCTCCCGCGCTTCCAGTGCTCCCCAGGCTCCCGCTTCGGGTAGAGCCTCTCAATCGTCGCCAGCATATCCTGCCTCATCTTCTCGCGCAAATACACCTCCACCTGCCTCCTGCAACCCCGCGCCATACTCTCCACCACCGTCCCCATCTTCTGCCCCGCATACCTGCGCAGCAACTCCATCGCCTCCTCCTCCGTATAACTCAACTGCTCGCGCTCATGCTGCATCAGCAACCTCTCGCGCACCCGCTCATACACCTTCCCGCTCAGCTCCGTACTCCTCGTCACCTGCCCCGTCTCCGCCATCTGCGCATACCACCTCAGCCACGCCGCCTGCAACGCAAGCCCATGCAGCCCGCCCTTAAAATTCTCCGGCAGCACCCGCCGCGTCGCCGCCACCAGCGCCAACATCTTCCCCAGCATCCTCCCTGCCTCCCTCTCATCTTCCCCAACACTCGCCAGCGAAAACATCTTCAAAAACTTCTCCCACTCCTCCGCTACCGCCATCCCCTCCGCCTCTGCCACATCCCCCCTCAAAATCTCCAGCACACGCCCCTCCATACTCCCCTCCCTCATCGCCGCCGAAAATCCATCTTCCTCCACAACCTCCGGCATCCACTCACTTTTTTCATTGACATTGCTCAGCACCTCTGCCATAGTCACCGCAGAGGGGGTGTTCCCGTGGGCATGGCCTCTTGAAGGCGCGAGCTCCGGGAACGCCCCTTCCTTCATTGGTTGAAAACCTGCCTCGTAAAGTCTTACGTGTTTCTGGTCGGGCTCCTCCTTATCATTCTTCCCCCTCTTCTTCGTTGTCCCGTTAAACCACGCAAGGTACAACTTCCCATTCACGCGCAGAGGATACCCAAAAAACTCAAACGTGTTTGTCCCGTCAATAATCTGCGCCCTCGCCTTTCCCTCCTTCTCGCGATGTTTTGCTTCTTCGCTTCCCAGATGAATTGCCCTTGCTATAACGTCCTCTAACTTCTCAAAAATCCTCGCCCCCTTCTCCGTCGTTATTTTAGAAGCCACACTATGCCGCGTCTTTGCCCCATCCGTATGCAGCGTGAACCCAGTCTCCCCAATCGGCAAAACCCTCTTCGCCAAATACTTCACAAAAAACTTACGCGCCTCGCCCATCCAATCCTTCCTCTCGCCCGTCAGCTTCACATCCAGCTCCACCGGCTCCACCACATCATTCAAATGCTCACTCAGTCCCACCCTGTCATCCACCACACGATACCTCTTACCCCCATCCCTCACACTCGCACTGAAATCCGCGCCCTCCAGCGTCTCATTAAACGCACGCTCCAGCCTCTCCTGCGCGCTCATATCCGCACGCCACTCCACATTCCTCGCCTCCCGCTCCCCCGCATTATTCCAATACGCCTCCCCGCTCACACGCCGCCCATCAGCCCCCGTCTTAAACCCCTCAATATACTGAATCGCATGCTGCACCTCGTGCAAAAGCGCCCTCCTGAAACGCGCCGCATCCCTCACCCGGGCAGAAACAAGAACATGCTTAAACACAGAATCAAAACCTCCATAAACACCATCCGGCAGCCTATCCGTCACAACCACATAATAACCCCTCAACTCCGGATACGCCTCATACAACTCCGGGTAATCCAGCACATCCTCCAGCACTGCGCCACGCCCAACCTCCATCTGCTCATCCCGCACCCTCTCCCTCACCAGCCCCTTCGCCTCACTCCACACCCTCGAATCCCCCGCAAACAAACCCGTCAGCCGCACCAGCTCCTCCCTCCTCAGCCCCTCAATCCCCGCCGCCGCCGCCATATCGCCGCCAAGCTCCTCCAGCGCCGCCTCACGCTCCTCACCCTCCAACCCCCGCGCCGCCTCATAACGCCCATAAAAAACATCCTGCCTCCCATAAATCGCCTCCACAGCCTCATCCGCCACTGACTTCCGAAGCACCGGCGCGCGCCGCGTCAGCCTCGCCTTACTCGCATCTATCTCCGCCCGCATCCTCCCATCATCCCGCCCCGCAAAAGCCCTCTCCTTATACCTCCCCCACGTCCGCGCATGCTCCCCTATCACACTAAACGACACCTCCCCATCATCAATCAAATCCTTTAGCGCCTTATCCCTCTCCCCAGCCTTATACTCCACCGGTGTTATCCCATTCTCCAAACACACACGCCGCACCGACTCCTTATTCCCCACCTTATCGCTAAACAGCGCATACGCCCACTCATCCATCCTCACCGCCCGCCGCGGCACCGCCTCCAAATAATCCGTCTTCTCCGCCCTCAGCCCCTTCATAATCCTCACCGTCTCCTTGATAAACCTACTCCCCTCCTCCATCGCATCAGAGTTTTGCAACGCGCTCAAATCCGCGCGCCCATCCGCATCCGTCGCCCCCATAATCGCCTCCCGCACACTCTCCTCCGTCACCTCATCCAAATCCGCCAACGCCTCAAACACACCAATCCACTCCTCATCCCCCAGCCACACATCGTACTCGTGCAGCATATCCATCCACTTCCCTATATCCTCGCTCAGCACCCTCACCTCATCCTCCCCC
>CANRET010000057.1 GCA_947629715.1 uncultured Akkermansia sp. | reverse complement strand
CCCATAAGCGGAGCTACGCTGATCTTCCTTAGCGTAAAATAAAAATTCTCCCACCTAATTATTATAGTTGACTTCGTCCATCGTAAATCGTACATGGGCAGGCCCCGTCTGCCTCCGTCGTACATCGTAAATAACCAACAACTTATGCTTCATAATGTGCCGTTAACTGCCATTGGGGGTGCTTTTTCTTGGGACGGATGTGCGATTTTATGCGTATCCTGGAAAAATCCGGCGCTTCGGGATAAAGAAACGCCTTCGGCCGGAGGAAGGCGAAAAAGCTATCGTCCCAACATTTGCTCTGCCAGCGCCTCAAGCTGTGCCATGGAACTGACGCGCGCGAGTTCGGGACGCAGGGCTTTGCTGCCGGGTATGCCTTTGGCGTAGGCCAGGAGACGCGCACGCATCGTGCGCATGGCGCCGGTCTCGTCGCCGTACAAGCCTTGTTCGATCGTGAGGCGAACGTGACGAAGCATGAAATGCACCCGTTCTGCCGCGTCGGGTTCCGGCGGGAGCTGTCCGGTGGAGAGCAGTTGCCTTGCTCGGCGGAAAATCCAGGGAGACTGCATGGCGGCGCGTCCTATCATCACTCCCGCTACGACTCCGGCATCGCGTTCGCGTTGCACATCCTGCGGGGAGCGGATATCTCCGTTGCCGATGATGGGGATGGCAATGCGAGAAGCGCAATCGTGAATGGCGTCCCAATCCGCCGTTCCGCCATATTGCTGGGAGCGCGTTCGACCGTGGATGGCAATGGCGCGTACGCCGGCGTCCTCCAAACGCTGGCAAGCTTCCGGAGCACAGATGCTCTGCGCGTCCCATCCCAGGCGCATCTTGGCTGTCACGGGACAATCCTCTCCCAATTCCGACACGACGGCTCGTGCAATTTCCCCGAGCAAGGGCAGGTTTTTGAGGAGAGACGATCCGCCGTTTTTGCCCACGACTTTGGGTACCGGGCAGCCGAAATTGATGTCCAGAAAGTCCGGCTGCACGGCGTCCGCGATGAGACGTGCAGCTTGCGCCATGTGCTCAGGATGCGCTCCGAAAAGCTGCACCCCCACCGGTCTGTCTTTTCCGGACAACTGCACGTAGCGTTTCGTACGCTCCCAAGCTTGCAATACACCCTCGGCTGACACAAACTCCGTCTCCGTGACATCCGCCCCTTCTTCCCTGCACAGGGTGCGGAACACCACATCCGACACGCCGGCCATGGGCGCCAGATAGAGACTGAAACGACTGAGCCAGGGAAGTTTTTGCATCCTCAGAGTCAACGAGAACGCCTCCCACAGCGGTGAACTGTGGAAGGCGCTTCAAAAATGTTTTACGTGAAGCTGCCTTGCAACCGGCAGCGACCGACGTCACGCGCCCTGGGTTGCTGCGCGAACCTTCCGGATGATGGATGCCACTGTCTCAGACGGCTTGGCGCCGGTTTTGAGCCACTTGTCCACTTTCTCCAGATCCAGATTGTAATTCACTCCTCCCACGAGCGGGTCATAGGCGCCGACTTGCTCAATAAAAGCGCCGTCGCGTCGTTTGTGGCTATCCACAACAACGATCTTGTAGTACGGGCGATTTTTGGCTCCCTGACGGTTCAGACGAATAGATACCATGATAAAGATGAGGTTGAAATTCCCGCATTTCCCGGCATTGGCGGGCGCGGCGGGGGAGTAACGTAGCATACCCCTTGTTCCTTGTCAAGCGTAAAGAAAAAAATCCAGGCAAAAAAAATGCAAGTCAAGGGGATCTGATTCCTATTCGACGGCAGAGAGCTCGGAGAGGAGTACGTGGAGAGACTTTTCCGTGAAGAAGCTCAGAAGGGAAATATCTTCGAAAAGCCTGATGTTTGGGGTTGGCAAACCGTTTTGAATATGGTAGTATGAGGACAAGATATCTAACCTTTCTTAACTGTCATGGTTATTATCACCAGACGTATTCTTTTAACGCTTACTGTTTTAGGTGTTGTTCTCTGCATGAGCGGATGTGCGACGGCAGAGAATATGCTGCGCTATATGTTCAGTTTACCCGGGAACGTCTTTAACGCTGTAGCTCCATGAAAGAGATGAAGAATATCCGAAAATTAATTGTGATCCCGATGGTTATGGTCGTGGCGTCATGTCAGCAAGGACCGCCGCCGGGGGGCAGTGTGGGGGTGCGCAATTATTCCGATGCCGTGGTGCATATCGGGCAGGTGGATCCGGCGTATCGCGCGTATTTTCAGGGGCAAAACGCAGCAAATTATTCGCTCAGCGATCAAAGACGCGCGTACGTAGCGGCCGCTCAGACGGCTCGCACGCCCGTGCGGGCCTCGGATTATCGCCCGGGGAATACGCGGCGTATTGCATCTCGGGGTAAAAAGCGCACGAAGGCCAAAGTGCGGGTGGCACGTGCACGCTCCGGCAGCGTAAGCCGAAACGCGCTCGCTGTGCGTCGTCGTACCGATCGTCGGCGTTAAAGTGCACAGTTGCATCAAATTGAGGCATGGACGACAATTTAAGCGGGGCGCCGTCCCTTGAAGAGGTAGAGAGGCGTGCGCCGGATGAGATGTCCGGGGCGAGTGAGGACGGCGTGCAGGGGATTCCCCGCAGCTTGCTCGGCTCTTTGTGGGGCACCGGGATATTGCTGTTGGCTGTCGGAGGCGTGTACGAGCTGTACGCTTGGGATAACGAGGGGCGTGCTCGTTGGGTCTGCTTCGCCCTGCTCATTGCGGCGCCGCTGCTGGCGCTGACGATGCACGTGCGGCGTGTTCGCAAACTGCGTCAGCCGATGGTTTCTCCCTGCGTCGCGGTCTTCCTGGCGGTGAATGCGCTGGCCTTGCCCTTTATTTTCTACCTGCCCTCGCTTTGGTTGAAGCTCATCGGTCCGTTTCTTGCATTGGGGTACGGGTTCAGCTTGCTCTGGTACGGGGCCTTTTACAACAGCTTGCCCCACATGCTGGCGGCTTGCGCATTGACGCTCGCCGCCGTACTCAGCATCCCTTTTTGCTACAGCTTGACCCCGGCTCTCGGCGGCTTGGTCATCCTTGCGGCGGGGGCGTCTATGCTTGTGTTTGCCTGCCGTCTTGGCAAACTCAGGAAATCGCGCCTGGCTGCCCGGCGGCAAGCGCTTCGCAAGCAGCAACTCAATTCGGAAAAATCCGCCGATTGATCCCCGCCTGTTTCTCCAGTTCGGATACGCGCTGTTTCACTTCTTCCCTGGTGAGTTTCGTCAAGCTGTCCGTCCCGAACGCTTCGCAAGTGCACGCCGCTACGGCGCTTGCACAAACTGTCGCATTTTGCATTTCTTCCCACGTCGGATTTCCTTTCAGTTCTCGGCAGCTCAGGTACCCTGCGAGCGCGCCCAGATAGCTGTCGCCCGCTCCGGTGGGATCCACGGCGTGAGCAACAGGAAGCGCGGGGCAGCGGAACATGTCCGTCTCCCCGTCTGATCTTCGGTGGTAGAGCGTGGAACCTGCGCTGCCGTGTTTTACGACGGCCCAGGCTGGTCCGGCTTGCAGCAGGGCGATTCCGGCCTCAGTCAGATCCGTCGTCCGGGCGAACTCAAGGGCTTCTTCATCATTCATGAGAGCCATATCCACGATTCGCAACAGTTCTCGAGTGTAGGCCGGTTCGCGGATGATCCAGCTCTTCATAAAGTCCGCCAGTTTGAAGGCAGCCGGATTGCACTGTCTGAGCATGGCGACTTGCAGGGGCGGGGTCACATTGGCAGCAACGACGATGCCGGAGCTGCGCCGCAACGCGTCCGGAAGAGTCGGCTTCCAGCGGGCCTGCACCCCTTCGACCGTGCGCAGGGATGTGCGAAGATTCATGTCCTGTTCATATCGTCCGGTCCAGGCGAAGGTGGGACCCGGAGCGTGGACGACGTGGCGGAAGTTCACGCCGCATCGTTCAAACTTTTCCTGCCAATCACGCGGGTAATCATCGCCTGTCACGCCGATGAGTTCGTGGCGCGGGCAAACGAGGCGGGCGGCCAGCGCGGCGTAAATGCCGGATCCGCCGGCCGTTCTGTCAGCCGACCCGGCCGGGGTGATCAGCGTGTCGATGGCGATTGTGCCATAGATGATGAGCGGGGCGGATGTCATGGTTCATCGGTTGGTTGCATCATGCGCAGCAAGGTCGCTTCATCGATGATGGGAATGTTGAGTTTGACGGCCTTATCGCGCTTGCTGCCGCCACCCTCTCCCGCCACCAGGTAATTGGTTTTTTTGGTGACGGAGCCAGCCGCTTTTCCCCCCGCTGCCGCTATGCGTCGTTCCATTTCATCGCGCGGGATGCTCAGACTGCCCGTCAACACAAAGGTAAGTCCGGTCAAAGTCCCCTGAGTTTCGCTTGACATGTTCTCAACGTAGCAGTCTGAGACAGGGTTGATGCCCAATTCTCGCAGGGCAGTGAGGACATGCTGCCCTGCCGCCGATTCCCAATAGGCCAGAAGCTTACGGCAGGATACGGATCCGATGGGGTTGACGAGGCGCAGCTTGTTCCGTCCATCCGGTTCCGTGGACAGGTAGCCGCGCGCAGTGTACGGGGCTGCGGTCTGCCGGATTCCATCGAGGAGTTCAGCGCGTCGGCTTTCAAGATCGGCTTTCTCTTTCCCCTTGTTGGCGCGAGACTCCGGGTTGAGTCTGTTGTAGTCGCTGATGTCGTTTTCCAGCTTCACGAGGGTGCGCAGGTAGTCCGAGTCGGCCAACTCAAGGAGATCACGATGGTATTTTGCAACTTCGCGCGCCGTGACGCTGCCGATGGAGGAAATGCCGAAGGCGGTGATCCACCTCTCAAGCGGCAGCATGCGCGCTTTTTCCAGGGAATCGACGGCTTTTGCGGCGTTTTTTTCTCCGAAGCGGCGCGGCTCCTCCGACGTGCCGAGGTTGAGCGTCCCCAGTTCTTCGCGAGTGAGGCGGAAGAGTTCCAACGGGGTGTGTATGAGTCCCGTGTTCACGAGGGCTTCCGCTACGACGCCGCCGAGATTCTCAATGTCGAGAGCTGTGCGCGAGCAAAAGTAGCTCGTGCGCGTGACGGCTTGTGCAGGGCAGGCAAAGTTTGTGCATCGCCACGCCACTTGTCCCTCCTCTTGCGAGATCGGAGCTCCGCAACTCGGACACACTCCGCCGACCGCGTCCGGCAGGCTGTAAGGTTGCGCTTCCGCTGTCCTCTTCGCTTCTATCACCTTGACGACCGACGGGATGATTTCTCCCGCCTTTTCAATGAGGACGGTGTCGCCGATGCGGATGTCCTTACGCGCGATTTCATCCTGATTATGCAGTGTGGCGCGCGAAACGGTGGAGCCTGAAATGAGGGTGGGTTGCAGCTCCGCCACAGGCGTGAGCACGCCGGTCCTTCCAACCTGCACCGTGATGCCCAGCAGCTTTGTTTCTTTTTGTTCAGGCAGGTACTTGAAAGCGGCAGCCCATCTCGGCGCGCGGGCTGTAGCGCCCAACTCGTCGCGACGGGCAAAGTCATTCAGCTTGATCACCGCGCCATCTGTGCCGAATCCCAGATCGTGGCGTATGCGATCCATCTCCTTCACCACCGCTCGCACTTCGTCCGCCCCCCGCGCGTGCAGGATGGGTTTGTTGTAGGGAATCTGCATGTCCGTGAGCAGACGCTCGTAGTCATCCATGTTGTGCAGCGGCTCGCCATTGTACGCCCCCATGCCATGCGCCAAAAAACGCAGCGGACGCCGAGCGACCTCGGCCGTATCGAGCAGCTTGATGGAGCCGGCGGTGGCATTGCGCGGGTTGGCGAAAGCCGGCAAACCTTCCGCATCACGTTGCGCATTCAGTGCGTCAAACTCTGCAGAGGGCATATAAATTTCTCCTCGCACTTCCAATGTATTCGGGGCTCCGGGAGGGAGTTGCTGAGGCACGCTTTTTATTGTGCGCACATTGGCCGTGATGTCATCCCCCACGCTCCCGTCTCCGCGCGTGGCGGCGTAGGCGAGTTTTCCCTCGCGATACATAAGCGTCACCGCACAGCCGTCAATTTTCGGTTCCACGACCACATGAGGTTCGTCATCTCCCAAAGCCTGGCAGAGTCTTTCGTAGAAATCCGTCAGCTCCTCGTCCGTCTCATGACCGGGAGCAGGCTTATGTTCAAACACGTCATCGATACTCAGCATCGGCGTCGGGTGTTTAATCTTGGCGAACCCTTCCGTTAAATCATTTCCCACTCGCTGTGTGGGCGACTCCGCCGTCTTGTATTCCGGATGTCGAGCTTCTATTTCCTCTATTTCTCGGTACAGGCGATCATATTCAGCATCCGTTATTTCGGGTGTGGCTTTGGCGTAATAAAGCTCATTATTGCGGCGCACCACGCGGCACAGCTCCTCGTAGCGTTCTCGTTCGTCCGTCTCTTTCCGGTCTGCGTATTCAAATAGATCCATGCTCACGCACAGTATAGCATTTTCCCCTTTATGGGTCAACGGCGGTGAATGCGGCGTACAAGCCCTTGCGCCCTTCGCTTTACGACCTGTCTCCGGTCAGAGCCATTGCCCTGAACAGCCCCGGTCAACGGCATGGCCCAATGCAGTTGGCTGCGATTTCCGAACCGGAACAGGAATGTCATCTTGTCAACCCGGATGAGATTTGATAGAATGCGCAGCGTATGGATTATCGCACCTATCTACGCCGCAACCCCGATGCGCGGGGATACTTCGGAAAGTACGGCGGGGCCTATCTGCCGCCGGAATTGGAACCCGCCTTCAAGGAGATCACTGAAGCCTACCGGAGTATCTGTCACTCGGCGCAGTTCATCAACGAGCTGCGCCGCATTCGCAAGCAATTTCAGGGGCGCCCCACGCCGGTGTACCATTGTGAACGTCTGTCGCGTCTCAACGGGGGCGCCCAGATTTATCTGAAGCGCGAAGATTTGAACCACACCGGAGCTCACAAGCTCAACCACTGCATGGGGGAGGGACTGTTGGCCAAGTTCATGGGCAAGACCAAGATCATCGCGGAAACGGGTGCGGGGCAGCATGGCGTTGCGCTCGCTACGGCGGCGGCTTATTTCGGTCTGGAGTGCGAGGTGCACATGGGCGAAGTGGATATTGCCAAGCAGGCGCCGAATGTGACGCGTATGAAGATGCTCGGGGCCAACGTCGTATGCGTGAAGCACGGTCTGCGCACGCTCAAGGAGGCGGTGGATTCCGCTTTTGAGGCTTACCTGCGCGACTACAAGACGGCGATCTACTGTATCGGTTCGGTGGTGGGACCTCATCCCTTTCCGATGATGGTGCGTGATTTTCAGATGGTGGTGGGGCACGAGGCGCGCGAGCAGTTTTTGGAGATGACCGGGATTCTGCCGGACATTGTATGCGCTTGCGTAGGAGGCGGCTCCAATGCTATGGGCATGTTCCCCGCCTTTTTGGATGATCCAGTGGAGATTTTTGGCGTGGAACCGCTCGGGCGAGGCGAAAAACTTGGCGATCACGCTGCTTCCATGTCTTTTGGCAGCGAGGGGGTGATGCACGGTTTCAACAGCGTGATGCTCAAGGATGCCGAGGGCAATCCCGCGCCGGTGTATTCCATCGCCTCGGGCTTGGATTATCCCTCCGTAGGACCGGAACATGCCTACTTGCGCGATTTAGGACGCGTGAAGTATGTGAGCGCCGGAGATGAGGAAGCCGTGGACGCTTTCTTCAAACTTTCGCGTTACGAGGGTATCATTCCCGCGCTGGAGAGTTCGCATGCCATCGCCTTTGCCATGCGCAAGGCCCGCGAGTTGGGCAGCGGCGCCATTCTCGTCAACTGTTCCGGCAGGGGAGACAAGGACGTGGACTATGTGGCCGAGCATTTCGGCTACGGCGAGGACCACTGTTTCGTCGCCAGGTAAGCGCCCCAATGCGCAGAAGTCGGGCACGGCTGCATCTCACATGCCGCATGCGAGTTTGCAGGCTTTCACCGTGTTGCTCATAAGCATGGCGATGGTCATGGGACCTACGCCGCCGGGTACGGGAGTGATGGCCGAACAGAGCGGCTGCACGGAGCCGTAATCCACATCGCCCACAATACGGTAGCCGCGTGGTCGTGTGGGATCCTCCACGCGGTTGATGCCCACATCCAGCACGACGGCGCCGGGTTTGATGAAATCGGCCGTCACCAGACCCGGGCGACCCACAGCCGCCACAAGAATGTCGGCCGTGCGGCAGAGAGCAGGAAGGTCTGCCGTGCGCGAGTGAGCGATGGTGACGGTGGCGTTGGCTTGCCTGGACATCAGCAGGTGCGCCATGGGTTTGCCTACAATCATACTGCGGCCGATGACGACGGCGTGTTTGCCCTGCGGAGAGATGCCGTAAGAGCGCAGCAGTTCCATGCAGCCGAGCGGCGTGCAGGGGACAAAGCCGGTCGGATCCTCCAGGACGAGCTTGGCGACATTGACAGGATGAAAGCCATCCACATCTTTGCGCGGATCGATGTTGAGAATGACAGCCTGCTCATCAATGTGCCTCGGCGGAGGACTCTGGACCAGAATGCCGTGGATGCGTTCATCGGCATTGAGTTGGCGGATGAGTTTCACCAAGTCTTCCTGAGTGGTTTCGGTTGGCAGAGTCCATTTTTGGGAGTAGATCCCCAGTTCTTCGCACGCTTTAACTTTTGAATTGACGTACACGCGCGAGGCAGGGTCCTCGCCCACCAGCACCACGGCCAGACCTGGCGTGTGACCCTGCCGCTTGAGTTGCTCAATGTCTTCCGCCAAACTTTGCAGCGTTTTTCGGGAAGTTTCTTTGCCGTCGATGATCGTAGTAGAAAGCATGGAGGTTAATGATTATCGGGTTGTTTCTCTTGTAAAGGAAGGACGGTATCGTCCTCACGCAGGGCGTCTTCCAGGCGTCGGCAGTAAAGCGCCAAATCATCGCCTGTCAGATTCGGCGGCACGGGCATCGGTTCGCAGATTTCGAGCGTGACGCGTGAGAAGGGCAGAGGGATAATGAAGCGGTCCCAGGAGCGTACACGGAAACAGCTTGTGTAATGGATGCGGACAGGAAGGACGGGAATGCCGCTCATGGAGGACAGTTTGATCACTCCCGGATGACAGCGGTATATAGGTCCCTTCGGTCCGTCCGGAGTGATGCACATGTTCACACCGGCTTCAAGCTCGCGAATCATGTCAATGAAGCCCTCAGTTCCCCGCCGCCTGCTTGAGCCACGAACAGTGCGCATTCCATAGTCATGCGCCACGGTGGCGAGCATGGCGCCGTCTTTGCTTGCGCTCGTGAGCATGCTCATGGTCACACGACCCTTGATTACGTAGCGGTAAAAAAAACACGGCGTAAAAATACGGTTGTGCCAGATGGCCACGATACATTGACCCTCGAACAACTTTTCCACGTGACCGACAACGCGTTTTCGAAGGGTGAAACAGACGGCAGTGACAAGCAGCCAAACGAGGTGTCCCAGCGGTTCGGACCACCATTCCTGTCGTATTTCAGAATCACCACTCATGAAGCAAATATTTGCCCGTCACATTCAGATAGGCGATTGAGCCGTTGCCGTGCTGTCTGCGGTGTGCACATTCTTCCCGGAGGGGTCCACGATGTTCACCTTTGCGAATATCAGTATGGCTCTCTGCCGTTTGTTGGAACCGGCATTGCGGAACAGACGCCCCACCAACGGCAGATCTCCCAGCACCGGAACCTTGTCTTCATAATGCACGACTTTCGCCTCTTTCATGCCTCCCATGACGATGACCGCGCCGTCTTCAACGGTGATAACCGTGTTGGACATGTATCGTTTGAAGATCGGCTGATAGATGTAGTTGTCGGACAGCTTGATACTCTCTACCGTGTATGCTGTAGGAAGAGCGGCGTAGATGGGAGACCCCCAGTCCACAAAGCCCTCGAAGTCATTGACGATTGTCGTGATGGCAAGCTTCACCCTGCTGTTATCCGGCGAGACTTCAGCGTTATGCACCTGCACGATGGTACCGATGCCTCCCACATTGTCGTCGATCACTCCGTAACGCACAAAGTCGGTCGGATTCGCGCCCACCGCAACTGCCACGGCTCCCGCATACACCGGACGCGGAGGCCACTCAACGATGCCGTCACCGTTGTAGTCCGGCGTCGGGATATTGGCGTTCTCAATGGGTAGCGGCATGCTTTCGAAAATACGCGGCTTCTCGTAGCTGGATGGGTAGTACATCTCACGCACATCCACGATTGAGGCCTGTTGTTCGGAGCCGGCAGCGAAAATCAGTTTGGGATTGCTCAGAAAATCCACTCCCTTTTTCTGTGCGAGTCCGCGCATTATCATGGTGACGTCTGCGGAAGCCCAGACGCCACGCAGTCCGAAGATCGTGGGGGAGAGCTGATCTTTCGACGTTTCGTGAGCGTAGTTCCTGACATTGCCCCGTCTGATAAGGCGGTCCATGTTGTTGTTTTGAGTGGCAATCTGGCCGATGGAGCGCTGACCGTTCGTTACGACCGATCCGTTGCCATCCGTGATGTCATTGTCTATATCTGAGAGGGACATGCCGGAGGCATTGCTTAACGCCTGCGTTACACCGCCCCCTCCTATGAGTTTGCTGCTCATATCAACATCGAGCAACCACTCAAAGCCGAGATCCTCCAAATCCTCCTGGGTGGTTTCAACCACCTTAATGCTCATCATGATGAGTTTCTCATCCACTTGAGAGACATCGGCAAGCAACTCCTCGAGCTGGGCTATGTTGCGCTGCGTGTTGCGCACGGTCAGCCGACGGGAAGAGGAACGGTACACAGCGCTGGCGCCTTTCGGGAAAGAGATGTTCATTCTCTTAAGCGTTGCCACAGGGTCAATACGCGAGACTTTGATGCGTCCGCCGGATGAGAAATTTTCATCGTCGTCCCCGGATTCTGCGGCTCCATCGCCGTCGTCAAAGAAGTGGGGCGGTACGTAGAAGACGCGATCTACCAGACGTCCGTAATCCTGCCCGGCATAGGTAATTTCAATTCCCATCGGCACGTAATAAAAGTCGATCCCATAGAGTTGGGAAATTTCGACGAGCAGATCCTTCATGGAGATGTTGTCCAGACGGAAGGAGCGGCGTTGCTGCATGAGCTGCTTGTAACCGGGCGTTTCAGGGGTGCCGAAGGCGGCGACAATATTGATGGGGCGGCGGTTGGCGTTTGGCTGTTCGTCTTGAAAACGGCGTATGTAGCCGCGCAGGATATCGATGACTTCCATCACATCGGCATCCTCTACATTAATGCTCGGAACAATGAGTTGCTCCAAGGTTTCGGCATGAGCAAGCTCGACGTCCTTCTCCTGTTGCTCATCGTGGGAGACGGCGGCTTCCTGGATGCCCGGCACCGGGGGCGGCTCCTCTATATCGACGCGGTATGCGCTATCCCAAGCGGCATCTACCTCGGACAGTCTTTTGGCGCGAGCTGCATCGTATGCAGTGCGGGCGTACTCGCTGATCTTTTTCCTTGCGGTTTCGAGGCCTCGGCGAGCTGCTTCATTGTACGAATCGATCCGCAGGACGGCTTGGAACGCATGCGTTGCATCATCATACTTGCCGAGATCCAGATAACCGTGACCCAGTTTGAGTAAGCGGCTGACTTCCTCTACATCGCCCACGTGGCGCGGGGTAAGGGACGGGTTGTTGCGGACGGTATCCTCCGTGTACACCAGTTCTTGCTGCGCGCGTTTGCCGGAGGGGTCCAGCTGCACGGCCTCCTTCAAGAAGGTAATAGCCTCTTCCGTACGACCGACGCTACGGTAGTCTATGGCGCGCGCAATGAGAGCGTCTGCCAGGCTGACGCGGATGAACTCTCGCTGCTTTTTCGTTGCGGGGGCGTCAGGCAGAACGGAGAGAGCGTTACGGTAATGCTCCACCGCATCCGTGTATTTCCCGTCGGAGTAGGCAGTGCGGGCCTTCTGAACCTGCTGGAGCGCATCGCGAATAGCCATGTGGCGGTGGGCCGCCTCCTGTGCGGCGATATTCCCGGCGTCCGCCTCCTGTGCGTCATTTAAGGGCGCAAAAAAGCCGACGGTCAAAACGATCGTCAACAAGCCGACTGATAAGCGCCTTACCATCGCAAGCGAACTCATGCTAGCAGATTTATGCGCCAAAGTCACTCTAAAAGTTCGCCTCGGAGCAAAAAAAAAGATTTTTTTCATGAAAAACGGAACTTCGTGAGCCTCCGGCGTCGGGTCGCCATTGGGGAAGGAGGCGCGCCGATGCGCGGAGTGACGAAAGAGGCTCCGTCCGAAAGGCGCAAGCCCTTGCGCCGTTCGTCGCATTTGTACGTCAGGCATGACATGTAGCTGGGGTGAAAGTCCCCAAGAGCCGCTGACAGGGCGGAATCAAATAGCCAAA
>CANRET010000056.1 GCA_947629715.1 uncultured Akkermansia sp. | reverse complement strand
ATTCTTCGATTGGATAACTCCCCACCGTAGGTGTACTCCCATCCCGCCTGTTGCAGGAGTTCCACAACGGATTCCTCGTACTCGCTCTCGTAGTACTTCCCTTTCATGCTCCCTCCTTCATGATGCGATGCTACTAGTTCCCCTCCGTATCAATGCCGGACACGCCTGCTTGCTCAACTCCCCAGCCTTCACTGCGATCTCTCTACTCTCCCTCGCACACGTGTAGATGTCCACGATAGCTTGCTGAATGGATAGGGGTGGCACGGGGATTGTTACACGTGCCATGTCTTCTATATTGAATGTTTCCCTCGCACTCCCCCATGAATGATATCTTGCATATCTGTCGAACTCCGGTCTCAAAAACCATAGATAGAGGTACTCAGGCAGAAGGTCATCTGATTTGTACACTTTAAAAACAGATGAAATAGAGGAAACAATGTAAGTTTCTTGGGAATCGTTGTAAGCAAGACTCATTTTTTCCCCTCTCCGTGAAGTGTCGGCAACGAAAGCAAATTGCTTTGGTTTAACCTGTTTGTATGACATAAGATTGACGCCATTCAGATTCGCCTTTGTATCTATAAATTGCTTGTTTGTTGCTATTCCTCTCACACTTCTCTCGCTGTAATTATTTGCTGGGTTTCTTTCATCACAAGTTTGAATATACGGGTTTAAAGAAGAAGAAGGGTATTCTTTTCTCACTTTGTCTAAATAGCTCATGCAAAGGTTCATGAGGGGTGAAGCAAGAACCTCATTATCCATCTTGATCGCATCCAATCCCTTCCATACATCAACCAGATGTCGCTGCGTTTCAATATCCGGCACGGGGATCTTGATATCCAAGAAGCGAGACCAATCTAAATTCGCACGCACACTAGAATCGCTTATAAATGCACCATATCGATCCATCTCTTTTCTCACAAAATACAGATAGAGATACTCAGATAAAACAACAGGGTTGGTGACAGTAAAAGTAGAATATGCCGGAGAAACCAAAGCCGGCATAGAATCCACGTATAATCCCAACCTGATACACATATCCCGTCCGGTTTGCATGCCGCTAAAGACAAAATCACCCTTGTGGATAATCTTATACTTTCTAAGATCCACACCATCTGTATTTGCCACAGTGGGAATAAACTCCTTTGCGATATTTATTCCTAGGACAGAAAGTTTTTTGCCTTTCGTATTTCTTACATCAACCTCACGTATCAACTCTCGAATTGAAATATTGGAAGAATCTCTCAGCCTCATGTCTGTATCATTAGATGTCATACCCCAAGGTTTTGAATGCGGCGATTAACTTCTGTTGATTGTCCGACTGACGTTTGAGGAGATCGGACGTTTGAGAACCTATTTCCTGCAGCGCAGCCTCGAAATCCAGGGATTGATCCCTGTCGACAAACTCGATGTAGCGACTGGGGGCGAGGCACCAATTTTTTTCAGCCACCTCTTGGAGACCGGCAGAGTAATAGAGTTCGGGTTTAGCGAAAGAAACCGGGCGTTCCGGCGTCCGGAGCGTTTGCCATTCGTGGTAGATGCGGCAAACTTCAGCGATTTGCTCCGGGAGGAACTCGACATATTTCTTTTCATAAACGTGGGAATTCCACGTGCGCAGGTCAATGAAGAGGAATTCATGTTCACGATTGCGGAGCTGACGACCGTGCCACTCCCCGCCTTTCTTGTTATTATTCAAAATCCACAGCGTTACGCTGATATCTGTGGAATAGAACATGTTTCTTGGGAGAACGATGATAGCTTCCACCTTATCATTTTCCAGCAATTTACGCCGGATCTCCAGTGTATCGCTGTCATCCAGAGCACCGTTGGCGAGAAGGAACCCTGCGACGCCCTGGCGGGTATTCATCTTGGAAAGAATATGTAGAATCCACGCGTAATTGGCGTTGCTTTCGGGCGGTATGCCGTAATTCGCCCACCGTGGATCATCATTTAGCTGGGGACTCCAGTACTTTTTAAGATTGAAGGGCGGATTCGCCATGATGTAATCCATCTGCCTGCCCTTATGGTGATCGCTGGTGAATGTCGAAGCGGCTTTATCCCCCAAATGGTACGAGATGCCACGTACGGCGAGATTCATCTTAGCCAAGCGGAATGTACTGGGTTCGGACTCCTGTCCGTACACGGTGACATTCAGGGGGTCTCTACCGTGAGCTTCGATGAACTTCGTGCTCTGCACGAACATACCACCGGAACCGCAGCATGGGTCATAGATCGTGCCGCCAAACGGTTCGATAAGCGAGGCAATAAGCTCTACGATGCTATGAGGCGTGTAAAACTCTCCTTCCTCTTTGTCAGCGTTGATGGAGAATGCCTGCAGAAAGTATTCATAGACCCGACCGAAAAGGTCCTTTCCCGCAAACTTGACGGGATCGATGCGGCTGATATCATCCACGACGGATTTGAGCACAGCCGGTTCTAATGCCGTTTTCGTAAAAATCTGTTGCGGCAGCGCATTTCGCAGACTTTCTTCGTTCTGCTCCAGCTGGGCAATAGCCGTATCAAAAGCTATGGCCATTCCTCCTGCTTCTCTCTTCACCAGCTCCGACCACAGACATGCCTCCGGCAGAAAGAAGACGCCCTCCTGTTCGTAAAAGGAGGCTTTTCCCACCGCAAGCTTTGCAAAGTCGGGATTATCAGAAAATTCCTCCAAAATCGCCGCTCTACGTGCAAGAAAACGGTCGCCGATAAATTTCAAAAAGATAAGCGTGAGCAACAGATCGCGCTTATCCGTCATGGGCGCACGCCCGCGCAAATGATTGCGACAGCTTAATAAAATATCTTCAAGTCGTTCATCCTTAACGGCTTGTACCCCCCCCATTTTGTTATTGAGGAATTTGTCGAACTGTTTTTACGCGGCATACTTTTCAAAGGGGATTATATCATACAAAGACTCCTCACACCAGCTTAAAAATGGATTCACATCGTAATTTTTTCGCTATTAAGTGTTGAAAAACACAAATATAAACAATCACTAAATCATGATGTTCGAGTAAGATTATCGATAATAGCTTTTGGCTCTGTCCTACCACAGTGTTGATTTTTGAAGAATCATTCATGCGGCAGGCTTAATATGTTAGTTGTTACTAAGACATTGGATGTGCCAATGACACCCTCTACACCTTGGTCTTTTAAGAACATCAGGTGCTTCTTTTCTATATCGATTTTAATCGGATTAAACATTGATTTAATTGGTGAGAATGTGTTACCAAGACCTCTACGAAGAATGTTAGCTGCTCCATTTATATCAGCGTTTAACATCTTTCCCTCAGAACTTACAAACATCCCACGCTTCTTCCTTTTACCCATATATTCATCATGGTGACAAATATCCTCATTATCAAGGAAAGAACACTTGGAAGTATGGGATTCGTTGTGAGTTTCCACGTTAATTCCTACTTCCTTTGCTTTGTAAGTCAACATCCAGATTAGCTGAGAATGTGGAATACTGACAAAGTTCTGGTTGTTTCGTTTACCAATGTTTACTTCCTGCTTCCATCCAGTATTATGACCGATGTAGCAGTTCCCGATTTTGTTTTGTATCATCAAATTGACAACAGCTTTACTAGCCTTGTGCATGTAATCTTTAATCTTGTTATTACGTTTCAAGGTAAGTCTCCTGAGTTTCTTTGATGATTTAAGGCCTCTCTCGGCCAACTTAGACAGAATTTCGGCTTTGGTTTTGTTATAGTATTGGTTGATACTCTTCAATGGTCTGCCATTAACAAGGTGCGATATGGTGCCCTCGTTTGAAGTTACAGCCATGAGATTATCAATGCCAATGTCTATGCCTACTGCTTTGTTGTAATCTAAGTCCGCCTGAGAAAATTGTTTCTTGTAGAAGATTTGTATTTCAATACAACCTTGCTTGGGTACTAGGTGAAGTTCTTGTAAAGAAGTGAGCTTCGTTTTTATTGGAAGCTTAAAGTCTTTACGAATGTTTATCGTCCCATCTTTCTGGATTTTCGCATCATTATAAGTGAAAGCAACGGAAAATAACTTATCACAATTCACTTCCTTCTTATAATGTGGTATTTTAGGTTTACCAGAAAATTTCTTAGGATTCTTCTTATAGGAATTAAGAGCCTTAAACCAATTAGAGAACAGCTCAGCACACCTTTGCACTGTGAGCATGGCTTCGTTGTCCTTTAACATCGCATTGTAAACACCTTCCTTAAGTGTTCTCATTCTGTTCGCCAATGCCTGTTTGCCTATGAACTTCTCTTTCTTGATTAAATCTACGTATTCAGGAATGTTTTCGTGCTTACCTGTGAATGCCTGACGGAGAATATATATCGCCCTGTTGTAAAGAGATGTGTTCAGAGAGCATTCCTGCATAGCCCAGTTGTAGAAGGGTGATCCTTCTTTTATCTGGTGTGTTTCCACTCTGATTGCCTCTTCTTGCATTCGCTTATATTTAGAAGTATTATACCATAGTTTTATCAAAAATCAACACTGTGGTAGGACAGAGCCTAGCTTTTTTCATAAGAACACCAACAAGAATCCCCCGATGTTACACCTTGCCCAAGGTGTAGAAAGCGTGGTCTTCACACCGCATCTTAACAACCATAACACATTAAATATTATCCTATTATTTATCTTCAAAAAGTAACACTATGGTAGGACAGCGCCTATATTTTTGTAGGGTGATGTCCCAAGAATTTTGTTTAGGTGAAATCCGGGGTATTACAACAACGAGGGTATCCTTATCACCGCCTTCCTTATCATCGGACGCCGCGCCATCACCATGCCGCTCGTTTACCAGCCCCACGACTGAGAGCACGGCGTGTACGTGGGCAACTACTGGCAATATTGGTTGGATATGGGCGAAAAAGACTACGAATTTTTCTGTTCGGCAATAGCTGAAATTCGGTGGCACGAGAAGTTTATCACCGCTGGTGCGCAGCTCTTCGGATTGGCTACGCGTGGGGAGCTGAGGCGGGAATGCGATTGCTCAGCGTTTGACCATTGTCCGGGGCAATGAAGCGTTGGGGCGGAACATTACGCTGTTCCAGCGCCGACTTCAGATCCGCAAGCGTTTCTTCGTACCCATCATTCGCGAGTTGCCAAGTGCCGAAATGGCAGGCGATGCCTTGTTTCGCTCGCAGATCCAGAAGCGCGTCCACCGCATCTGCCGGACCGGTATGGTGAGCGCGGATCCAATCCGGTTTGTAGGCTCCGATGGGCAGCAGAGCGATATCCGGCGCGCCCAGACGCTCCCGAATGCGAGCAAACCACTTCGTGCGAGCGCTGTCGCCGGCGAAGTAGAGGCGTGGTCCGTTGTGAGCCGTCAGGTAAAACCCGCACCAGAGCGAGCGATTGGCTGTTTCTGCAGTGCGGTAGCGCTTGCTCCAATGACGCGCCGGGGTGAGATGCACGGTGAGGCGAGGCAGCTGCACACTCTCCCACCA
This sequence comes from uncultured Akkermansia sp., assembly GCA_947629715.1. GTDB lineage: Bacteria > Verrucomicrobiota > Verrucomicrobiia > Verrucomicrobiales > Akkermansiaceae > Akkermansia. Next base: position 6,888 of record CANRET010000056.1, on the reverse strand, counting down.
ATCTTTCTCTGCCACGCGTACGCTGCTGCTCGTGTGGTATTCCAGCAGACTGCGCAAACCGAGCGGAAGGATGAAAAGGGGATGGTCGCGCTGCTCCAGCAGGCGCAACGTATCTGCGTCAAAGTGGTCGTAGTGATCGTGTGAGAGCAGGCAGATGTCGATATGCGGCAGATTTTCCCATGCGATGCCGGGCGGTCGTGTGCGGCGCGGGCCAATGCCTTGGATGGGGCTGGTGTAGTCGCTCCACACGGGGTCGGTGAGGATGGTGTAATCCGCGAGTCGCACCAGCATGGTGGAGTGGTTGATCATAGTGACCTCCCAATCGCGTCCGGTCACGCGCTCGGCGAGTTGCGGGACGTGTACATTGCGCTTCACGTCAGGGTACACGCTGCGGTGCAGGCGATCTTTCAACCAGCGCAGGATGGGAGCGGAGCCGTAGTCGGCGGATGGCGTGGGTTCCGCAATGTTGTGGAAATACATGCCATCGAAGTGGTCGGTACGCGGACCATGCCATTCTCCCGGTCGGCAGATGGTGCGTGGCAGCAGGCAGTCTATTCCCTTGCCCGCCACTGCCAGCGTCCCCAGACCCAGCAAAGAGCGCAAGAACCAGCGCCGTGTGCGCCTCTGTGGCTGAGGGAATGGTGCTTTCGGCGCGGGATCTTCCGGTGTGAGCGCACTCATGTCAGCGTAACAACAGCAGACGTACAGGATTGAAGAGAAGAGCCTGTAATTCGGCGGCGATGCGGTTGGCCGCTTCGGCGCTCACGACCGTTGCCGACGCGTAAAAAGTGTAGGAAAGCATGGGACTTTGCAGAGGTGTGCGTCCGGCTCGGATTCCCACTTTCGGCGTATTTCCTCGTACTACCATTGCGAAAGAGGGACGTGCGTTTCCGCTCAGCTTCTCTGCCACCTGGGCACGTGTGGTTTGGGCATCGCAGATGACGATGTCGGGGCGGAAATTTCTCGGTGCAGGGGGATTCCCTTCGCTCTCTCGGGCAATGCGATAGATGCTCATGTCAGCGACATCCTGAAGGGCGGTCGTTTGTTCGCCCTGCTGCTCAAACAGCAGGACATCCACCTTCCCCGGCGTCCATTCCTTCTCGCTCGTGCAGGCCTTCACCACTGCGCGTACGATGTAGTCGAAAAGCGAGTAACGCTTTTCAAGCAGCTTCTCGCACTGCACGGCGATGGGAAAGCTGATGCTCGCCAACGCACTCATGTCCGTCTCAGCGTCGTACACGTAGTAACCGTCCTTTACTTCCCGTGTAGGGTGCGCGGCAGGGGTGGCCAGCTGGGCGCCGTTGCGGGCGCCCGATTCGGGGCGGAGAGTGCGGCTCACTGCCCCGCGCACCACGTCCGACGCCATAATCCGCCCGCGAGGTCCGCTGCCGTGCAGCTCGTCGGGATTCTTTCCCTGTGCTGCGCAGATCTTGCGCGCTAGTGGCGAGATCAGCATGATCGCGTTACGTTTGTGTCAAGCTTCGTAGCGCAGTTCACCGTTGATGTAGGTCTTGAGCACATTGAACTCGTCATCCAGCAACACGAGATCTGCCGTGTAGCCGGGGCTGATCTTGCCCAGCCCACGCAGGCCGAGGCTTTCTGCCTGGTTGAGTGATGTTGCCTTCACAAGCTGACTGAGCGGTTGTCCGGTGATCTTCCACACATTGTACAACCCTTTGGCATAGCGCAGGGTGGAGCCGGCCAAGTTTCCGCTCTCCAGACGAGCCACGCCGTTCTTTACGATGATGGGCAGTCCGCCCAGTTGTCCGGGGCCGTCGGGCATCCAAGAACAAGCCAGCGAATCCGTAATCATGATCATTTGGTCGATGGACTTGTTGGTAAAGGTCAGGTTGAGCATGTCCGCGCACAGGTGAATTGTGTCGCAAATGATTTCGATGCGGATGTCGGAATCCAACATGCCGGATCCCACGAGGCCGATTTCTCGGTGGTGCTGCGGACTCATCTGGTTGCAGAAGTGCGTGAGACGTCGCAACCCGGCAGCCTTTGCCTTCACGAAGTCGGCATGCGTGGCTGCGGAGTGTCCGGCCGAGCAGGTGATACCCGCTGCCGTGGCCTGCGCGATGAAGTCAATCGCCCCGGGCATTTCCGGAGCCAATGTAATGTTAAGAACCGGGTAAATGGCATGCAGCATCATCAATTCCTCAATGTCGGCCGGACGCACGAAAGCGGGGTTCTGCGCACCGCACTGCTTAGGGTTGATGTAGGGCCCCTCCAAGTGTACGCCGGGAGTTTTAGAGCCGTTCGGCGAGGCGGAGTATTCTTTCACGCAACGACACACATCCGCCAGCGTGTTGGTGCCAAGCGTCAGCGTGGTGGGCAGCCAAGTAGTCACGCCTTCTTTCGTCTTGCAGTCTGCAATGGTGCGGATACTCTCCACTTTGCAATCGCAGGTGTCGCAGCCGCCCGCGCCGTGCGAGTGGATGTCGATGAAGCCGGGCATCAGCAGGTGTCCGCCGGCATCGTGCGTGGCATCGGCCTGCGCCGTTTCGCCCGGCTGCAGCACAGCCGTCACCTTGTCATCTTCAATCAATACGCTCCCGCCCGCAATATCGACCCCAGGAGAAATGATGTGCGCGTTCGTGATTAGTGTCTTCATAGCAGGGAAAAAACGAGTGTATCGGCGCATGAATTGCGCCACACCCCAATCTTACTCGCACCCGCTCTCGGTTTCAAGCCTAATCCGCAGGGCAATCGCATTTGACAAATGCAATTGCCCCGTCTCGCTCTTTTCCCTTGCAAGTTGAGCCGTTATGGATATAATGAGGCGCTGATCCTATGAACGACCCTATCGAACAACAGGCTCTCCTTTATCACGAGCTGCCCCGCCCGGGAAAGCTTGAGACGCTCCCCTGCAAGTCTTGCTTTTCCACAGAAGATTTGACGTTGGCGTATTCTCCGGGGGTGGCTGCGCCTTGCCGCGCTATCGCTGCCGATCCCTCTGCCGCTGCTCTCTACACGGGGCGCAGCAATTTGGTGGGCGTCATCTCCAACGGCACGGCGGTACTCGGTTTGGGGAATATTGGTGCGCGTGCCGCCAAACCGGTTATGGAGGGGAAGGGACTTCTCTTCAAAATATACGCGGATGTCGATGTGTTTGACATCGAGTTGGATGTTACCAAACCTGAGACTCTCATTGAGGTTATTAAAACGATGGAGCCGACCTTCGGAGCCATCAATTTGGAGGACATTAAGGCGCCGGAATGCTTCTATGTGGAGCAGCGCCTGCGCGAGGAAATGAACATCCCCGTGTTTCACGACGACCAGCATGGTACGGCCGTCATCTCCGGCGCAGCTCTGCTGAATGCGGCGCATCTTACGGGACGTCTGTTGCAAGACATGAAATGTGTGGTGTGCGGAGCCGGGGCTGCGGGCATTGCCTGTGCGAAGTTTTACATGGCGCTGGGCATTCGCCGCGAGAACATCTATATGTTCGATTCCAAAGGACTCATTCATACGGGACGGTTGGATCTGCATCCCACAAAAGCGATGTTTGCACAAAGCGATGATTGTACATTGGAGGTAGCATTGCAGGGAGCGGATATATTTCTTGGGTTGTCCCGCAAGGGTCTTTTGAAGCCCGAAATGGTGGCCAGCATGGCGCCTAACCCCATCATTTTTGCCTGCGCGAACCCGGATCCGGAAATTACGTACCGGGAGGCCAAGTCAGTGCGCCCGGACTGCATCATGGGGTCCGGCCGCAGCGATTGGCCTAACCAGGTGAACAATGTGAGCTGCTTCCCCTACATTTTCCGCGCCGCGTTGGATATGCAGGCCACCAGCATCAGCGAAGCGATGAAAATTGCCGCTTCGCGGGCATTGGCAGACCTTGCGCGTTGTCCGGTGCCGGCAGAGGTGGTGGAGGCTAACGGCGGCGTCCCCTTGGAGTTCGGGCAGGACTACGTGATTCCCAAGCCATTTGACCCGCGTATGATTACTTGCCTCTGCCCGGCTATTGCTCAAGCGGCTGTCATATCCGGCGTGGCGCAGCGTGAACTGCCCGACTTGGACACCTACAAGAACGAACTCCAGGAGCGGGTGGCTCGGGTGCGCGAGCGCACGCGTTCGCTTGTGCAGAGTTTTCGTGCCTGAGTCGAAAGGGGTGTCGTTTTACAATTCCAGCTCCAATCCGTCGAAGGCAGGCTGCATAAAGTCGGGCAAGTAGTCTTCCAATGCATGATGCTCTACGCGGTGACCGATGTGGGTCACAATGCCGCGCTTGGGGGCCAGCTCATGCATGAGGGCGATGTTCTCGTCAATGCAAAGGTGCGTGCGGTGCTGCGGGAAGCAGAGGCCATCAAGAGCCAGGGCATCCAAACCGCTCAAAAGCTCTCGGGACGCAGGAGGCATCTCCTTCACATCCGGCACATATCCAAAGCTCGATGAACCTGCACGCAGGGCGTATCCATAGGTTTCCACTGAAGAGTGCATCACCGGTACGGGCTGCACCATGATATCGCCCACACGAAATTCCCGGCCATGGTGGCAAATGCCGTGCGCTCGCACATAGCCCCGGTACCCTCCCGGTTCAAAGGCCCACGGGTACATCGTCTTGAGACGTTCGACACATTGTCCGCCGGCGTAGATGGGCAGGAGTTCTTCACGGGCCCAGCAGAAAGCGCGAAGATCATCAAACCCGGCAACGTGGTCGAGGTGTTCATGAGTGCAGAGGACAGCATCTACGGCAGTTATATTATGACGAAGCGCTTGGGCGCGCAAATCCGGTCCGAAGTCGATGAGCAGGGAGGTGGAATCAGTGGTAATGAGAACAGAGGATCGGAGACGTCGGTTGTGGGGATCGGTGGAGCGACACACCTCGCAACCGCATCCTATAACCGGCACTCCGACCGAAGTGCCACTGCCGAGAAAAAGCGCCTTCATTACTCAGATTAAGAATTGATTTTCCGCGACATTATGCCATAATGTCCGAGCGACGGAAAGCAAAATCATGCTGGCTCTTCTCAAGATACGTAATCTTGCGTTAGTGGATGATCTCGTGTGGGAGCCCACACCCGGATTCTTGAGCGTTACCGGCGAAACGGGCGCCGGCAAGTCAGTTATTATCGGCGGCATTTCCCTTGTCCTTGGGGAAAGAGCCGATAAGTCCATCATCCGTTCTGGCGCTGATTCTTGTTGCCTTGAGGCTCTGTTCACGTTGCCTGATCCCACAGAAATAAACCGTCGATTGGAGGAAGCCGGCGTACCGCCCTGCGAGCAGGGCGAGCTGATTATTCGCCGCGTCATCACGGCTTCTTCCAATCGTCAATTTATCAACAACACTCCGGTCACGCTCAATTTGCTTCGTCGCGTGAGCAGTGGTCTCGTGGATATGCATCATCCGGATTCCCCGCGTTCGTTGACCTCTCGTGAGCGCCAGCTTGCTCTCTTGGACGCTTTCGCCGGCGCCGCATCTGTTGTTTCTGCCTATGAAGCCGATTACAGAGCCTGGCTGCAAGCCCGCCATGAACGAGAGCAACTTGAGCAGAGTGAGGCTGCGAATGAGCGCGAGTTGGATTTTTTGCGTCACCAAATCCATGAAATCGAGCAAGCTGATTTTTCTCAGGAGGAGGTTGCCGCGCTGGAAGAACGTTGGCAACGCGCTCGCAACTCATCACGTTTGCGGGAGGCGGCTGTTCCTGTTCACCTGCTGCTGGATGAAAATGAGCAAGCGGCGTTGCCCCGACTGAGGCAGGCAGTGCGCCGTGCAAGGGAGCTGGAACGTCTGGACCCCACCTGCGCCGCTTGGCTTAAGCCTATGGAAGAGGCGGTGGAAAATTTGGATGACGTGTGCCGTGCGGCTGAGGCATACATAGAGGAGCTCGACAGCGACCCGGCGACCTTCTCACAGCTGGAATCTCGTATTTCTCTGCTCGATACGCTGCGTCGCAAGTACGGTGCTGATTTTGCAGCCATCTCCGCTCATTTGGAGCTCTGTCGGGAGAAGCTCAACGCTCTTGAAAATCGTGAAGAGCATCTTGCAGAGCTGCAAAAGGCTGAACAAGCCGCTTATGCCAAGCTTTTACAAACAGCGAAAGAACTCAGCTCTCTGCGCACGAGGGCCCTGCCTGTCCTTGAAAAAAGCTTCCTGCAGCACGCCGCCCATCTCGGTTTTCGTCGCTCCCTTTTCCGAGTGCATGTGGAACCGCTGAGTGAGCCCGGTCCTCGCGGGGGGGAGGAGGTCGAGTTCCTCTTCGGTCCCAACCCCGGTGAACCGCTCAAGCCTCTTCGCCAAATTGCATCCGGCGGCGAATTGGCTCGCGTCATGCTCGCCCTCAAAAGCGCGTTGGCGAGGCAGGACGACACCCCGCTCCTGCTCTTTGATGAAATCGATGCTAATGTGGGGGGGGAGATTGCTCGCGCCGTCGGCATGAAGATGCTTGAGCTGGGCAAGGATCACCAGGTGATTGCCATTACCCATTTCCCGCAGGTAGCCTCGCTCGCTGCTCACCATTTCCTGATTACGAAGGAGCTGGCGGATGGTCGCAGCGTTTCGCGCATCACCGAGGTCGAAGGTCGTGCACGCATCGCTGAGATTGTGCGCATGCTCGGTTCTTCCGGCAGCACAGCTGAAGCCCACGCGCGCGAGTTGCTGCAACTCACACATCGGACTTCAAAAAAGTCGTAGCTGTTCCCACGGCAAACGCATTAGAAAATGCGTTTGCCGTGGAGGAATCCTTGGCGCCATGATCACGATGGGCGCCTGTTTTCATGCTTTTTGATACGTACCTGAATTGATGAGGTTCTGCTACTTTCCTCCATCTGCTGCCAAGAGGACTTTGTCATCTTTTGTGGAATATTCGCTGCGGAACTGGCGATACAGCTCTTGGGCGAGCGCTTGGCAGAGCAAGTTTCGCTTATTGTCATCCTTCA
>CANRET010000055.1 GCA_947629715.1 uncultured Akkermansia sp. | reverse complement strand
TTGGCTATTTGATTCCGCCCTGTCAGCGGCTCTTGGGGACTTTCACCCCAGCTACATGTCATGCCTGACGTACAAGCAAAAGGGGGCAAACGCATGATTCCAACGCGTTTGCCCCCGATAAAAGGTCGAATCAGACTCGAAAAGGCGCGTTACACAGCAGCCGCGCGAATGATGGCAGCGAAGGAATCCGCCTTCAGCGCGGCGCCACCCACCAGCGCACCATCGATGTCCGGCTGGCTCATCAGCTCGGCAGCGTTGGCCGGTTTCACGGAGCCGCCGTACTGAATGCGCACCTTCGATGCGGCATCTTCACCGAAGATCTCCGCCACCACACTGCGGATGAAAGCGTGGGCTGACTGCGCATCAGCGGCGGACGCCGTCTTGCCCGTGCCGATCGCCCATACCGGTTCGTACGCGATCACCAGTCCGGCCACCTGCTCCGGTGTGAGTCCCGCGAGACCGTCCGTCACCTGAGTGCGCAGCACCTGCTCCAGCTGGCCTCCCTCACGCTGCTCCAACGTTTCGCCGATGCAGTAGATCGGGATGAGTCCGGCAGAGAGAGCCTTGTGAATCTTTTTATTGATGTAGGCATTGGTCTCGCCGTGGTACTGACGTCGCTCACTGTGACCGAGCACCACGTAGCGGCAACCGAGCTCCGTGAGCATCGCCGTAGAAACTTCCCCGGTGAAAGCGCCGTTATCGTGATCGCTCACATCCTGCGCGCCGACGCCCAGGCAGCTGCATCCATTCAGCGTCTCCACAACCGCCGGGATCGTGACAAAAGGCGGCACTACCACTTTTTCCACTCCCTTGCATTCGCAAAGTTTTTCCTCCTTGAAGGCAGCCAAAAATGCACGAGCCTCAGCAGGCCCGATGTTCATCTTCCAGTTAGCGGCAATAATCGGTGTACGTGACATGGTCGTGTAGATGATGTTGTTTTGCATCGTTAGAAACGATGCGCACTCAGACTACCGCAGCAACATTCGTAAGTCAAGTCCAAACGGGGAACTGTGTCAGCCAGGCAGAAAAGGAGAGAGGAGAGAAAGAAGCAAGAGATCGCTAAAAACATTTAACATTTAACAGTTTTTGTATATACAGACAGAAATAATGAAAAACTCAAGGGCAACAGTTGAAAAGTATTGACAAAAGGGAAGAGATTGAGTACAACGGGGGCGCTTACTGCGATAATACAACCACACCATCATATGCCTAGAAAATCCTCACGACGATCTCTTGATAAGAATCTTACGCGCTACACCAGGGACAAAACCTCTTTCCAGGGATGGCGAGTATGCATAAGTCGGCAAGGGACAATGTTCACACGGTACATACCGGACCGCGCATACGGCAGCGAAGCGGAGTCAAAAGCCGCAGCGTTGGCGCTTCGCGATGAAGTTCTGGCAGCCATAGCTGTTCGCCCGGCAAAGCAAGTACTCGAAGAGTATCGTTTGAAGTTTCAGCGCCCCACGGCTCAGAAAAACAACCAACAGGAGCCGAACTCCTGAGAAAAACGGTTTTCATTGAGTCCTTTTGAAGAGCAACGCAGAGTCGCACAGTCGATTCTGCGTTGTTCGTTTGGCGTGTCATCGCGATGCCACATGCACCGATGAGCGAGAGCGTCCGGGGGCTAAAAGGTCCCTGATGAAGCGACGCATGCGCCGAAGCGAAACATCGCCAAGCTCTTTTACCGACTTCTCCGCATAATCAGCTCCCAATCCCAGCAGAACGTCCAAGGCAATGCCGACGGCGCGACGAGCCGGAGACTGTAAAGCTATCAGACCGGCGGAAATGGCGGTGGCTTTCGCGCGTTGCAATTCATCACGACTGATTGTGCGGGAAGCAAGGGAGGCAAGCGTACGCTGCATGGCGGAACGAGCGGTGGCAAGAAGCTCCGGAGCGGTTTCGAGTTCAAAAAAGATGCATCCTGCATCCACCCCCTGCAAAAGAGAGGTACCGACATGATAGACGAGCCCTCGCTTCTCCCGTAATTCCGAGTAAAGTGGTCCGGACATATCCGAACACCACTCATCCAGCAGTGTGAGCAAGGCTTGGTCTTTATGCCGCAGGGGCAAGCCCGAAATCGCCAGAGCGTACGCTGCTTGGCAGACAGGCTCGCGCAAGGTGCATTTTTTTCTGCGCGAGCGCATTGGCGGGGTTGTACTCAGCGGCGCGACTTGACCGGATGGCATGCATGCAAAAGCGTTGCTCACGGCCTGCACGATGGAAGATTCATCCACGCATCCAACCAAAGATAATACGCAATTGCCCCCGCAGAAGAGGCGGGCGTGTTCACGTTTCAGAGCAGCGGAATCAAGACGCTGGACACTTTCCTCAGACCCTGTGGGAGACAGACCGTAAGAAACAGGACCAAAACAAAGCTTACGCAACTCGCGCCGCGCCACGCAAACGGGGGATTGCATATCCTCGCGCAGACAGGCGAGCATGTCCGCGCGGGCAGTAGCGACATCACGAGACTCCAAGGCAGGGCGAAGAGCCACGTCGGCCAAGAGCTGCAACATTTGAGGAGCATCATTCGGCAGACAGCGCAGGGAAAGCACGATGCTGTTGTTGCCGGAAGATGAATGAAGAGAAGCCCCGACTCCCTCCACGGCGGCGGCAATCTGAGAGCTACTCTTCGTAGTGGTTCCCTGTGGCAACAGCTCGGCAATCAAGGCTGATGCTCCGGAAGTGGAAGCGGATTCCGCACGACAACCGGCTCCCACAGCGAGCGCCATATAAACGAGCGGACAGGAGGCATCCCTCTGTACAACGCAGCGCAAACCATTGGCAAGTGTGTGTGTGCGAGCGGCAGAACGCTTAGCTGATCCGTTGTGTCGCGCGGCGGGCTTATTGCTGCCGATGGGATCCACGCTCACCTCAATAATGGAATGAGGCGTCAAGTACTCGCGGGCAACACGCCGCAGGTCATCGGCTGAAACGCGCTCCAACGCCTCCCCCCATTCATCGTAAGCGGTGACGCAGCGCGAAGCGGACCACGTGGCGGTGAGCGTCTCTGCTGCGGATGTGATGGTGGACAAATCTTTGAGTCGCCCAACAGAATAACGCTTCCTGACCCTCTCCATGTCAGCCTGCAGATCCTTGTCCGGCAGCTCGCTCACGTAACGCAGCAGGGCGTCGCGCAGTCCATCTCGAAGTTTGCGCTCCGCATCCGCACGAATGACAAAGGCGCCCTGCTCGGACAGCGAGGGAATTAAGTATGACGCCGTATCGTGAGCCAATGCCCGAACGTCGTGGAATTCGTGTTGCAAAAGAGCCGATCGTCCACTGCCGAGAATAGCAGCGAGCAAGCTCAGGGCAGGCATATCCGGATGATCGCGGGAAGGGATATTCCACGCCAGACAAAGCGAGCTGACACTCTGGGCAAACTCGCGACGGCAGAGACGGCTTCCCCGGCGCAAAGGCTCGGGCAAACACGCCGGAAGGACACAAGCGCGCGGACGGATTGGCCGCATCTCCTGCTGCATTGCGGCGAACACTGCTTCGGCATCCACGTCTCCCACGATGCACAGAAACATGTTTCCCGGCACGTAACGCTCAGCATGGTAATTGAGCAAGTCCTCACGAGTCAGACCGTCAAAAAGGCCCCGCAGCCCGATGACCGGAAAGCGAACAGGATACACGCAAAAGAGAGTTTCCATGAGCGCGCGCTGCAGGGCTTCCTCGGGATCATCGGCGTACATATCCATCTCGCGGCGGATGACATCGCGCTCTTTTTCCCACTCCTCTTCCGGGAAAACAGGATGCAGTGTGATTTGCACGAGGCAGTGCATAAAATCCTGCCAATGACAAGCCGGACCATCAATCTGGAAAACCGTGTCGCGCGTACCGGTGCAGGCGTTCCACACCCCGCCGCGAGCAGCCACGTACTCACTGAGTTGCGTAGCGTTCATTTCGGCGGTCCCTTTGAACACCATGTGCTCGGTGAGATGTGAGATTCCGCTTCCGCCGTAAATCCCCTCCAAGGCGGAACCTGTGCCGACTCCCATACGCATCGCAACGAGCGGAGCGTCTCTGCGCTCCCAGACAAGCAGAGTCAAGCCATTGTCACAGGTAAATAGGCGAACGTCACGCAACATGCAACCTAATAATTCTCATTTTCGCGGGGAACGGCGCACATCTCGCGCCGCAGGACTCTGACTTGTTCCTCCCCGACCAGGACTGTTCCGAGGGCATACCCGAATTCCAGAGCGCACGCAGGTCCCATAGCGGTGACGAGATGCGGTTCGACCACCACGGGATTTTGTACTGAAGTCGCCACCGACGAAACGTCCTCCACCACATCTTTGGCAGGGTAACACGTCACCCTCTGTCCAGCGTGCAACACTCCGGCTTTTGCCAATACCATAGGCGCAGCGCATATAGCGGCAATCAGCTTTTTCGGTCGTGCGGCCTCCATATCACGCAGAAGCTGCAGCACGTCCTCATTGCGGCAAAGATCCCAGGATGCAGGTCCCCCGGGCAACACGACACCGTCGTAGTCCTTTGCAGACACATCGCGGAGCGTCGCATCCGGCAGGATGCTCAACCCGTGCGCTCCCCGCACGGGAGACTCTCCCACGCTCGCCAGGCATACCTCCACACCGAGGCGACGGAGGATATCCACCGGGGCGGTAAGTTCAATCTCCTCAAATCCCGGCGCCAAAATGAAAAGCATTTTTCTGGAGTGTTGCATAGCGCTGATGATACTCAATCTCGAACGATTAGTCAAATGAATCGTTAAACGCAACAGGGCAACCTCTCCGAAAGATTGCCCCGCTTGCACCCTCGCGCTGCATGAACGCAGGGACTTCGGATGCTGAATGAATCAACCTCCCAATTTCTCAGAAGCTCCAACGCACGGCGGAGCTGAAGGTCCAGCCGTTGTAGCAATCGGCGCCTCCGGAGCGAGCCGTGGTGTACTCTGCCCCGAGCATGAGTTTGAGAGCGTTCTTATCCTTGGCTGAGGCGTAAAAATCAGCTCCGAAATAGAAAGCGTTGATGCTGTCCACCCACTGCGGCGCAAGGGTTTGAGTGCAAATAAAACGGTCGGATGCGAGCTTGCACGCCTCGTGCCCCGTCATGCCCGTGTAGCGGAAGATGAGGTCCACATGCGGGGTAACGGAGTACACAGGCTGGAGCTGAATGCCGATGTTATTGGTTCCTTTGCCGGTCTCCTGCTCAAAAGCTGAGACGAGGTTAGACTGGAAGAGGAAGCGCCCATGCTTGAACTCGTAGCCCAGCGAGACGGCATCCTGAAAGCCGAGACCGAAGTAGTTGGCGCCGGGCTTGTGTTTGCCGTGGTAGGCATTATCGAAGTCGTGCAGATATTGAGCGGAGAACTCATGGTACCCGGAGTCTGTGACGTGGAATTTGTGAGCAGCGCCGAGGATGGCAAAGCAGCGATCCTCCCAACCAAACTCACCCTTGAAGCCTCGTCCGTCTCGGTAGATGTCCGTATTGCCGGTATTTTTTGTAGCGCTGGCGCGATCGTTAGCCATGAGCTGCAGATAGACTTTATCCTGCTTACTCGGTGCATACGTCACATCGACGCCCCAATTGGAATCCTGGGCAAATTGATTGGAGATCAACGAACGCTCGATGCAGTAAATCGCGGAGCTGGGAATGGAGTAATCCAGCGTGAAGAGCGACTTAATCTTACCTGCTTGCACACTGAGCCCCTTCACAGAGGAGAAGCTTTTCTTCACCCAGAGTTCGAAGAGACTCGTGTAGGTGAAGTTGCGCTTGGTGTGTCCGTTGGCAAAGGTTTCTCTCTCCGGGAGGCCGCCGACGCGCACCCATGTACGGAAGGTGAAATCGCCCTTGAAGTCTGCGGTAACGCCGAGCCAGGAGCGGCGGAACTCCTGATTCACCGGAGAAGCTCCTTTCTTGAGGTGAAGTCCGTTGCTGCCGTTGGGTTGAACGGCAGCTGCCTGAAACTGCTCCAACCAGGAGAACTTGACCTTGCGCACGAAGCTGTCCTTGTTGTCATAGAGCACAGACGCTTTCTTCACATCGGAGATCCAATCATCCGCCTTTTCCGCAAGCGTGGCAGAGAAGGCCTGCGAGGAAAGTAAGGGGATGACGGCGGCAAGCAGAGCAGACTTTTTCATATCAATGGGTCAATCGGATTTGCGAGGGAAAGAAACTCAGTGTAATTTGGAAAGCAGAGTCTTCTGATCCAGGATGCTCATGTAAGGCTGGTACTCAATGCCGGACTCCATGATGTAGAGCGTGAGCAGGCGCTTCACCACGCTGAGCAGCTTCTCCGGCTCCCAGGGTTTGTCCACGTAGTTGTCCAGCTGCCCCTCGTTGATGGCGTTGATGGTGTCGGCATGAGTCGCCTGGCCGGTGAGCAACGCTTTTTTCGTGTGTTTAAAACGGCGATCGTTCGCGATCTTGGCGAGTAGATCCGTTCCGGTCTCTCCCGGCATCACCTGATCAGAGATAACCACGGCGATGTGACCGCCTTCGGAGTCGATCTGGTCGAGCAGGCGCAAGCAATCCGCCGTGCCGGAGGCATCTTCCAAACGCACAAGCGGAGTGAGCGGGCGAAGGTCGCGCAGGACGGAATCCAGCACCTCGGGCTGGTCATCAACGCAGATGATATGAATTTTATCCATGAATTTGTGTGGTAGGTAGGTTAATAGTGAATGAAGTTAGGTTGTTGTTGCTGTGAAGAGCGATGGTGCCGCCGTAGCTGTCCACGAGACGACGGACAATGGAGAGTCCGAGCCCCAGCCCGAAATCGAGTCCTTTTTTCTTGGTGGTGAAATTGGGCTGGAAAATTCTGTCACGTATCTCCTCGGGAATTTCGGGACCGTTGTTGGAAATGGTCACGGCCACATAATCGGTTGGCAACACCTCCAACCCATCGGCGTGCAAAGCCGTGGAACAAATGGTGATGACCGGTTCCGAAGTGTCGCTCTGCAGCATGGCGTCGCAGGCATTATTGACGATGTTGGTCCATATTTGCACGAGTTCCGTGGGATCCGCCGTGATGGTCGGGAGTTGCTCATGAAGCTCCGTGCAGATGCGAACGGTCTTAATTTTGTTGGTGAGCAGGTTCAGCGCATCTCGGACAGATTGATTCACGTCCACTCCGGGCTCGCGGGAACTCGTTCCGCCGCCCAACAGTTTCACGGCGCGTACGATGCCGGAGGCGTGGCGGGAAGCCATGCGCAAGTCACGCATGTCATGCCCGAGCTCCCAAAAGCGGTAGTTTTTCTTGAGGTGTTTGATGAACCCGGGCCCCAATTTCGCAAGCTCGTCCTGACTCCGGGCGATGTGGGCAAGGACCTTGGCAGCTTCCTGCGGCAGATCGAACTCCCTCTCATACTCGCGTGCACGAGAACGGATGTCCGCTGCTACCACGAAAGAATCGTCCTCGTAGCCGAGCCGGAAAAGGCGAGCGTTCAAAGGTTCATCTTCACCGAGAAAGGAAGAGAGGTTATCGGCCACGAAGTCAGTACGTCTCGAGATGACGCCCACGGCGTTGTTGAGTTCATGCGCAATGCCGGCGGAGAGCTGGCCGAGAGTGGACGCCATCTCCGCGCGTTGAAGCAGGCGCAGAGCCTCCTCCTTCGCCGACACATGCGTGAAAATGCGAAAGTTGCGCGCGGCCAGCTCATGCACAAGCACGGGGATGAACTGCTGTTCCAACGAGCCGTAAATTTCCGGCTCCACCGCAGCCGTCTTGTCGTCAATGTACGCCACTTCCGCGTCCTCGAGAGCGACGATATGATAACTGCTGTGGTAAGAACGCGAGAAAAAGGACTGCACGCACACGTAAGAACGAGGCTCAGCACGGAAAACTTCCTGTCCTCGCACCTGCGTCTCCTCCGGCAACTCCGACCCCTCAAAGGTCTCGGGATGCCTGTAAGCTACGAAGTTTCCCCTGAGAACCAGGAAAAGACGGTGGCACTCCTCATTCTGCCTCACCAGTTCTCCGCCCGCCGGAATGGCAAGGATGCGATCCGGGTCTGTAAAATAGACCCGGTTGACCCGCTTGAGCGGGCGCATGATGTGGTCCGGCAGGGTAATCATGAAGCGGAGTTACATGGCAAAGAAACCGATGCTCTGCAGGAAGTACATGAGCAGAAAGGTAAGGAACAAACCGAGCAGGCAGAGAATGGTGCCGGAAATAGCCATACCCTTTTGCTCCACCAGCCCGGTGGCGTAGGCCAGCGCATTGGGCGGCGTGGAAATCGGCAGAGCCATGCCCAGCGATGAAGCAAACGCGATGGAACAGAGCAGACCGATAGCGCCGGCTCCATCCATGCTGTGAGACTGCACCATAGCCCCGGCCACCCCGGCCAATATCGGCATGAGCAGGGAAGCCGTGGCCGTGTGGCTCATGAAAGTGGCCATGAAAAGGCAAATGAAGCCCGCTCCGACCATAAGCACCGTGGGATTCCACGTACCGAAGGGAATGGCGTCGATCATATCCTTCGCCAAACCGGTTTCCTGCAGCGCAACCCCCAGAGCAAAACCGCCGGCCACGAGCCAAAGCACATCCCAGCTCATGGATTTAAGGTCATCTTTGGTGATGACTTTAGTCGCAGCGAATATGGCAATGGGAATGATGGCTATCGTGTTGGAATCCAGTCCCAGCTTGAAGTTCTCGCTGAAGCACCACAGGGCGATGGTGACCGCAAAAGTGACATAAACCACGATGGCTTTCGGCGTCTTGAGAAAGCTGCCTCCCACCTCGAGTTTGAGTTCCTTCTGCTGAATGGGGAACATTTTGACCAAGATCAACCACCCTACCAGCAGCATCACGATGACAAACGGCACGCCGAAAAGCATCCACTTACCGAAGGTGATGGAGAGCCCCATATCCTGCATGGCTTTCAAAGCAATGGCATTGGGCGGCGTGCCGATGGGAGTGCCGATGCCTCCGATGTTCGCCGCTACGGGAATGCACAGCGCAAACGCCGCACGCCCGCGATCATTGGGGCCGAAGAGAGAGAGCACCGGCGTGAGGATGGCGAGCATCATCGCCGCCGTCGCCGTGTTGCTCATGAACATCGAAAAGAGCGCCGTCACGACCATCAGCCCCAGCATGACGTATTTCGGGTTCGTGCCAAACGGCCGCAGCATTACCCGCGCCAAGTTGATGTCCAAGCGATACTTCGTCGCTGCCGCCGCCAGGAAGAAGCCTCCCAAAAACAGGATGATGATCGGGTCCGCAAAGGTCGCCATCGTCGTTTTCTGCTGCATCAAGTTCACAAACTTGAGACCGTGGATACGTGAGGAAATTTCCGGAGAATAAAGACGGTGGTGGGCGTCCCGAAGCTGCTGAGCAGCCGCCAAGTCGTTGCTCTTTTCAGCCTTTTCGCTGGAATCCATGATCTGGAAGCCGAGGGTCATGCGCACTTCCTGCTCATTGACGGTGGGCTTTTTTGTGAGGCGCGCATTCACGGAATCCTGGATCTGGCGTACGAGTTCGGGACTCACCGCGCCACCGACGCCAATGGCGTCCTGAACAATGGCGCTCACCTCGGCCTTGTCGTAGCGATCCGGGCGTAAGAAAGTAAGGGACTGGTTGGAGATGCCGAGCAAAGCTATGGCAATGACGAGCGTGGATGTAGTCCAAATCGGAATCGGCTCCAAAATCCACATCAATGCGGCAAAGAGAAAGAGCGCCACCACACGCGCCTGCACCGGATTGATCGGCGCCCCAAGCGCTTCAAACGGAACAAACAACATCGACAAACTGATGATGAGCACAATGGCTATCTTGAGGAGACTTTTCTGATTTGTGGTCATAGATATCGGTAGCAGTTAACTGACAGGAAATAGAACGGCTCGGTTCACTCGTTTTTCTGTATCACGATGCCCGAACTGCCGCGCACCCCGCCCGCGCAGAGACTACTACATTTTCCCCGTCTTTGCAAGTTTTACTTGCACTCGTGTCTCATTTTCACACTGGCAGGACACTACATCAAATCGCAAAGCAACTTTGCCAGCACAGTCATGAGAATAAGCGCCGCAGGGTAAGCTGTTGAGTAGGCTATGACAGGTTCCTGCCGATCGGTCTTCGCCGTAATGGCACCCAGTGCAGGCGTAGAAGTCATGCTCCCGCAAATGCCGCCGAGCGTTTCCTCCAAACTCATGCGCATCACGCGACGAGCCACGACGTAGGAAATCACCATAGGAATCAGAGTGACCGCAAAACCGACAAGAAACATCGAAAGTCCGTTGGAGCTCAAGGTTTCTACAAGAGAGGAGCCTCCCTTGACCCCCGCGCCTGCCAAAAACAGCACCAAACCGAATTCCATGAGCAGGACGCGAGTGGGACGCGGAATGTAGCCGATCAACGGGCCGATTCTTCCAAAATGTCCGAGAATGAGCGCCACCACAAGAGGACCGCCCGCAATGCCCAGCGAGAAGCCTCCCTCCCCGCCGAAGCTGAACTGCATTTTGCCGAGCAACACTCCAAGCATCAAGCCTCCCACCAGCGAGAGAAAATCGGCGGCGTTGATTGCCGTACTGCGGTGCCCGCACTCGCGACGGAAAGTTTCAATGGCCTCAGGCGAACCCACCACACGCAGCACGTCGTTGCGCTGGATTTCGGTATCAGCCGTCGGGATTAAGGTCAGACCAAGGCGAGTGACACGCGAGACAACAATGCCGTATTGACCGAGCGTGTCGAGCTCACGCAGAGTTTTGTTGCACATGGCGCGTGAAAGCACAATGAGTTCTGCGCGCTCATCCGTAAAGAAACGCGGGCGACGTCCGTTGGCATGCACATGTCCGAAACACGACACCTCGCGCTCCAAATCCTCGCGCTCACCTACCAGCAGCACTTCGCACCCTTCCGAAAAGGCGTCTTCCCGCTGCAAAGGCATGAAAGTTTCGCTTCGCAAGACGCGAGTGATGCGGCAACGCAGCTTTTTCTCTCCGCAGAAGGTGTCAATGGGACATCCGATAAGCTCCGGATTGGTCACCTGCACCACGCGGGAGATGATGGTGTGTTTGTCCTCGGCCTGAGCCGTCCGGGCAGAATTTGTGTCCAGACTTTGCCCCAACAGACGCGGCAGAAGCTGCACAAAAAGCACCACACCCACCACCCCGAACGGGTAGGCGACGGCGTAACCTATGTTCACCCCGGTGGTTTGCACCCCCTGCGATTCCATGGCGGCGGCGAGCGCCGGCGTACTTGTGCACGCGCCGGCGAAGAGCCCCGCAACCGTGCCGGAATCCATACCGAGCAGGCTTCCCAGTCCCCACGCCGTCAGCCAAGCTACACCCACCACGAGCACAGCGAGGAGGATGAGGTATTTCCCGCGGCTCCTCAACGAATCAAAGAAACGGTTGCCCACACCCAACCCTACGCAGTACACAAAGAGAGCCGTTCCCACGTCCGAGATACCCTCCGGCACGTGCAGACCGAAATGGCCGGCGGCGAGAGCCGCAAAAAGCACCCCGGAACTCCCCAGACTGACACCCTTGATGCTGATATTGCCGAAGGCTAACCCTATGAAAAGGACGGCGAAAAGTACCAAGGTCGGAGAGTTCAGAAAAAATTCCATGCCGAGGGAGTTTACACCACCGTTCTTTCTCTTTCAAGACTTTCGTTTTTTGAACAAAAAAACCGCCGAAACCGGCGGTTTTGGGACAAGCTGCCAAACGATCAGCCCGGTCAATTTTGCGCACTCTTCGAGGAGGCTTCTTTTGCAGAGTCAGACTTGACTCCATCGTCTGATGGAGAGGGATGTTCCTTCTCGTAGCGTTCAATCTCTCTGCTGTAACTCAACACAATCGAGCCGTGTCCATCCTTCACGATTTTTCCATCCTTAGTCACGATGGTAGCGTGAGGAATCGTTGAAGAGTCTTTGAATCCCGGAAGATCCACACCGCCATCCTTTTTAGGCATCGTAGCGGGGAAATCCGCATCAAATTCCTTCAGGTATTTTTTTGCCATTTTCTTGGAACTGTCCGACGAAACAAGAAGAATCTCCACCCCATTTTCCTTCATCTGCTTGTACAGAGAAGCAATCTCGGGCATCTCCGCGCGGCAAGGGGGACACCAGCTCGCAGACTGAAGATAGATGTAATACTCAGCTTGCATATTGGGCTTGCCGTTGAAGCAAGACAGTTTCTTGAGCGCCTTGGCTACCGGACTGAGAGCATCAGCCTTGCTAACCTTCGTTGCAGGCGTTTTTTCAGCTCCGTCCTCTTCTGCGCCACAACACGCGCACGGCGTCAGCATACCCACGGCCATCAACGCAAGCAATATAACATTTGTTTTCATAAATTGATTTCCGGGACCTCCCCAGTCTGCTCAGCATTGTAGAAAAAGTTATTTCTCGTGTCAAGCGCAGAATATAACAAATCAGGGCAAACGCATTTGAAAACTGGATTCATTTTAAGGAAAGAGACAAGAGGTTCATTTATGCTCTAATTCGTTACCAAACAATATATCATCCAGTACA
>CANRET010000054.1 GCA_947629715.1 uncultured Akkermansia sp. | reverse complement strand
AGTTTCAACTGACTTTTAAATGCACTCCTTCAAATTCAGAACTCTGAGCAACTATTTTCGCATTGAAAAAACTCGGGGAAAGACAGAAAAAAGTGGACATCTCCTTTAAAAAGAGACAAAAGGCTTAAAACGTCATTATATATTGGAAATTATTAATTTATAATCGCCTCGTAGAATAAAATTCTCATATTTTTCTCGCAGGAGAAAGGGCAGAAGATTTTTTTTCATGTGTTAAAATTTCCCTGGACATCTCCTTTAAAAAGAGAAGTGCACCAACAACCTTTCCTGACGCTCATGGAGCAGAGTGAGCCTTTCCCTCTTTTGCTCTCTCCTGTCTTTTCACTCGAATGGAATTGCTGTGAAGCTTTGAAAAATGCGTTTGCCAAACGAATGCAAAGGTGCTACAATGCGCGCACGTTATGGCTCTTTCTGTGAACAATCAACCATCTTTCGATTTCAAGATTGAGACAGCCGAAGTCGAAAAGAAGGGGCAGGGCATCCTGTTTTATGTCCTTCCTCCGCTCGTGATAGCCGCTGTGTTCATGTATTGTCATCTGAACAGCGAAGCTCCCGTGCCATCGAAACCAGCTGCGGCAAAGCAGGTCAAGGCCAAACCGACGTATTCCACCACGGCGCAGTACGTGGAGGATGAGGAGGACGAAGATCAAAGCGAGGATGCCAACGATGGTTCTGATGAATAGCCCCATGCTTTCCCCTGCTCCCGTCAGCATGACCCGCGGCGGCCTCGTTGCGCCGCCTTGCCCGATTATCCCGCATATCATCGGAGACGGTTCCGGTCCTGACATTTGGCGTGCCTCTCGTCGAGTCATTGATTCCGCCGTGCAGGCGGCTTATGGAGATGCTCGCAGAATTGAGTGGCGCGAAGTTTTGGCGGGACAGAAAGCTTTTGACTCCTTGGGAACATGGCTGCCGGAGGAGACGGTGCAAGCCTTCCGCGATTATTTGGTGGGCATCAAGGGGCCTCTCACCACCCCCGTGGGCGGCGGCATCCGATCACTGAACGTTGCGCTGCGCCAAGGTTTGGACCTCTACTGCTGCGTGCGGCCGGTACGCTATTTTCCCGGCTTGGAAACACCCGTAAAACACCCTGAGTTGGTGGATATGGTCATCTTCCGAGAAAACACGGAGGACATCTATGCCGGAATTGAATTTGCTGCGGAATCGGAAGAAGCGCAAACTCTGCGCGACTGGCTGCGCAGCACCTTCCCGGATCGAGCGGCTAAGGTGCGCTTCCCGGAAAGTTCCGGCTTCGGCATCAAACCCGTCTCGCGCGAAGGGACGGAACGCCTTGTACGCGCCGCCATTCAATATGCCATTAACAACCAACGCTCGAGCGTTACCTTGGTACACAAGGGAAACATCATGAAGTTCACCGAAGGAGCCTTCCGCGACTGGGGCTACGCATTGGCAGAGCGCGAGTTCAATGCCACCCCCTGTGGCAAGGGTCCGTGGCGAAAGCTCCCCTGCGGCATCATCATCAAAGATTGCATCTGCGACGCTTTTCTGCAGGAGATTTTGCTTCACCCGGCGGAACACTCCGTGATTGCCACGCTCAATCTGAACGGCGATTATTGCTCGGATGCCCTCGCGGCGCAAGTGGGCGGCATCGGCATCTCCCCGGGAGCCAATATCAACTACGTGACAGGACACGCTGTCTTCGAAGCCACTCACGGCACAGCCCCTGCCTTGGCGAATCAGGACAAAGTGAACCCAAGCTCCTTCCTTCTCTCCGCACAGATGATGCTCAGCTACATCGGCTGGCACGAGGCGGCGGACGCTCTGCTTCGCGGCGTGCAGGCGGCTCTCGCAGCGCACCAGTTCACCGCCGATCTCGCCTCCCTCATCCCCGGCGCCAAGACGCTGAGTTCCTCGGACTATGCGGATGCGCTGATTGCCCACATCCTCTCCTGAGCCGCCATGGCCGATCCGAACTTTGTTCACGACACGTTCAGCGCCATTGCCACGCGCTACGTAGTTGCCAATCACTTACTTTCGCTCGGGGCGGATATTCTCTGGCGCGCGCGCGCTGTGGAAATCGTGGCGGACTGGAGTCCTGCAAAGTTGCTGGATGTGGCGACGGGATCGGGCGATCTGGCGCTGGATATTAAGCGCGAACTACCGGAAATTGACGTACTGGGTCTTGACTTTTGCGAGCCGATGCTTGCCCTGGCTCGGCGACGCGGGCTCACCAACGTCCTGCAGGCGGACGCCATGCACATGCCGCTGGCAGACGCCTCGTATGACGCACTCACGATCGCCTTTGGTCTGCGCAACTTGCCGGACTACGCAGCCGCTCTGGGAGAATTCCGGAGAGTTTTGAGACCGGGTGGGCGCCTGCTCGTGCTGGATTTTTCCCTTCCCGACGGCATGGCCAGAGTCCCCTATCGCGTGTACCTGCACCACATCCTGCCGCTTCTGGCGTCCCTGGTTACCGGTAAACGCTCGGCTTACTCCTATTTGGGACAGAGCATTGAGCTGTTTCCACGTGGGGAAGCCATGCTGAACCTGCTTCGCCAGGCCGGGTTCACCTGTCCCACGCATCTGCCGCTCTGTGGAGGCATCGCCTCTATTTACACAGCAGGAGCATAAGAAAAAATGCACGAAAACGCACTTTCGGATGGACAAAGAACACGCTTTCGGGTAGGATGGGCTGCGTCAAAGCGGAGCGCCTCTGCGGGCTCCGTATGCAAGTCTCAACCCGGCTATTACGTCTATGGAATTCTTCAAAAACAACAACAGAACTTCTTCCGAAACTGATTTTGCTTCACCCGCTGATCGTTCAAATAGTCGCATCAGTTCCTCATGGGCTTCCCCAGCGGAAGAGTCTGCCGAAGGAATCGGTAGCTACTACCCCTCTCCGGATGACCACACGGATCCTTTCGGAGAATCCGCCCCCAACGTACCTTCATCCTCCAACAGCAATGTGCTCAACTCCGATGTCACCATCATCGGCACTCTCCGCTTCACGGACGATTTGCTCGTGGACGGCATTGTCGAGGGCGTCATCGAGTCAGACGGCGTCCTCACCGTGGGATCCAATGCGAAAATCTCCGGCACCGATAAAAACCAGCCTGCCATTCGCACGAAGAGCGCAATTATTCATGGAAAGGTCTATGGCAATGTCGTAGTGACCGATCGCGTTGAACTTGCTTCCTCCGCTGAGTTGCAGGGGGACGTCACCGCCAACAGTATCGCCATCCAGGAGGGGGCAAAAATCGTCGGTCGCGTCCAAATCGGCGCCAGCTTGGGCATCAGCACGCCCGTGAAATCATCCTCTGCCGCTCCCAAGCGCAGCGCGAAGCGCAGTGCGAGCGACTCGCTGGATGATGCGACGGCCAACCTGCTCGTATGAGTGATCTGCAGCAAGCCTCTGCGGATCCGGGCTATAGCGTCCGACCGCTGGAGGCGCCCGGCGCGTCCGGGTACCTGCCGCAGAACGAGCGTAGGCGACGTCTTCCATTCGCCCGTGAATACGTCCGGGAACCGCTGCCGGAGGTTCCCATGAGGGAAGTGCTGTGCTACGAATGCGGGAGAAGTTGTCAAATACCTAAAGCGGCTCTGTCAGCTGTCTGCCCCCATTGCTTCGCGCATTTAAATGCGGTCAACATCACCGTCAGACCCGGTACACACCATCTGCAGGTCCGCACCTTGGGGGACGTGAAAATACCGGCGAGCGTCGAACTCTCTCAGCTTCATGTCGTGTGCCACAATCTCGCCGTTGCAGGATGCGTCAAGGGGAGTCTGCGCGCCATGGGGACATTGACAATGCAGGGGCATGCAGAGATGGAGGGACAGCTTTCCGCGAGCAAACTCGTGGTACTCGGCGGGGCGCACGCCAAAGTGTCACCCGGCATATCCGTTGATGAAGCGGAGTTGTCGGGCTGCCTCACCGGACGCCTGCACGCAAAACGCGAAGTCCGTATCCACACCCATGGCAAACTCATCGGTCACTGCAAAGCCGCCTCGCTGCAGCTCGCCCACGGCGCTGCACATGAGGGCACGTGGGAATCCGCCACAAGTTAACCCTGTCACTCCCTGTCATGGACATTCGCATCAGTGGCGCCACGCAGAATACGCTCCGGCACGTGAACCTCTCGCTGCCAACCGGAAAAATCATAGCTTTGGCGGGTCCCAGCGGCTCCGGCAAAAGCACCTTGGCCTACGATACGCTTTTTGCCGAATCCCGACGTCGGTTTTTGGAATGTCTCTCACCGAGCGCACGGCGTATGATGGCCCGACCACCGAAGCCGAGCGTGGAGAGCATCGATGGGTTACCGTCGGCGCTGTGCTTGGAGCAAGGGCTCCCCAGTTCGACCTCGCGTTCAGTTCTCGGCAGCATCACAGAGACGCTGGACTACCTGCGCATCCTGTACGCCACCGCCGGGACGCCGCATGATCCTGTCACGGGAGAGGAACTCACGCGGTTGAGCAGCGATGAGATAGCCAAGAAGCTGACTTCTTTACCGGAGGGGACCCGATTGACCCTGCTGTCGCCGTTGAAGGATCATGTGGGAAACGGAGAGGGGGATTTGAGCACGCTTCAATTGCGCAAGTCCGGCTACCTTCGCTTACGCGTCAACGGCACGATGCACGAACTTGACGAGTTGGAAGAACATCCGCCCGCGAGCGATGACGAACTCGAGTTGGTGGTGGACCGCCTCATTGTGAAGCCTCAAAACTCGGCTCGCTTGGCAGATTCGCTGCAAAGCGCGCTGCGGCTCTGGCCGGATGAGGTGCGCGTGCTTGTGCAAGAAGACGCCGCCGCGCCCGCGCACCTTCAGAGTTTCCACACGCGCTACCGCAGTGAACAAACCGGCTTCACCCTGCCGGACCTCAGTCCGGAATTCTTTTCTCCCCACTCGGCGCGCGGAGCCTGCCAGACGTGCGGAGGACGCGGCGCAGTACAAAAAAAAGGAAAGAACTGGGACACCTGCCCGGCTTGCGGCGGCATGCGCCTCAACCCGATTGCCCTTGCCGTCACCTTGCGCTTTGCCGATCGAGACATCGGGCTGGCGGACTTCTGCCGCCTCACGGTGCGCGAAAATCTCTCTCTGCTTCCCCAAATGGCCTTGCCCGCCGTCTGTCGCGAAGCGTTGCAGGCGGCTCTGGATGCCCTGCACACTCGCCTGAGCTGTCTGCAAGAGTTGGGCTTGGACTACCTGACTCTGGACCGCCGAGCTTCCACACTCTCGGGCGGCGAACTCCAACGCGCCCGCCTCGCCGGGCAGATCGGCGGCGGTCTCTCAGGCGTACTCTACATCTTGGATGAACCTACCATTGGTCTTCACCCGACGGAAACGCAGCGTCTTATCACAGCTCTGAGGCGTCTGCGCGACAAAGGGAATACCGTCTTGGTCGTAGAGCATGATCCGGACATGTTGCGAGCGGCAGATTGGCTGGTCGAAATGGGACCGGGCAGCGGACCGAACGGTGGACGCATCATGACCGTCGGGACCTGTGAAGAGTTGATGAGCAACCCGGAATCTCCCACCGGCGCATGGCTGGCGGGACGGTGCCGATACTCCCGCCCTACCCCGATCGAGCCGGGCGCTCATGGATGGCTCACACTGCGGGGCGCCAAAGCTCGCAACCTTAAAAACATTGATTTCACTTTTCCGGCCTCAGCCTTCACTTGTTTGGCCGGTCCCGGAGGATCCGGCAAGAGTACACTGGTCCACGAATGCCTGCTGCCCGCTCTCAAAAACGGCCGCTTGGAAGGAGCAGCCCACATCGAGCGGGCCGTGATCGTGGATCAAAGTCCCATCAGTGCATCCCTGCATTCCACTCCGGCCACAGCTACCGGCTTGTTGGACATTCTGCGCTCG
This sequence comes from uncultured Akkermansia sp., assembly GCA_947629715.1. GTDB lineage: Bacteria > Verrucomicrobiota > Verrucomicrobiia > Verrucomicrobiales > Akkermansiaceae > Akkermansia. The sequence goes on along the minus strand of CANRET010000054.1, from coordinate 6,688 downwards.
CTCTACGCGCGACTGCCGCTCTCGCGTGCGCGTGGGTACACCCCGGCGCGCTTCTCGCTCAACATGCGCGGCGGACGCTGCGAAAAATGCGGCGGTGTCGGCCGTCTGCAAGTGGACATGAACTTTTTGGCGGATCTCTACGCCCCATGCGATGCATGCCACGGCGCCCGTTACAACCGCGAAACGCTCGAATGCACCTGGCGCGGCAAATCCATAGCCCAGGCGCTCGCCCTCACGGTGGATGAAGCCCTTGCGTTTTTTGCGAACATACCGACCGCCGTGGCCATACTGCAAGCGATGAAGGACGTGGGATTGGGCTACCTCTCCCTGGATCGACCGGCCGATTCCCTATCCGGCGGCGAAGCTCAGCGAGTGAAAATCGCCACCTACCTCGCCAAAGCTTCTCCCGCTAAAACCCGTCGAACTCCTCACGACAAGAAGCTGCTTTTCATCTTGGACGAACCTGCCTCCGGACTTCATTTTGTCGAGGTGGATATGCTCCTGCAAGCTATTTACCGTCTGCGTGATGCCGGACATACCATCCTTTGCATCGAACACCACTCCGGCATGCTCTCCCGCGCTGACTACTTGGTGCAGCTCGGTCCCGGCTCCGGAGACGACGGCGGTCGCATCACCTTTGCCGGTGCGCCGGAACGCTTTGAAAACCTCGAGTGATTTCAAGCGCGATGTTAAGTAGTCAATGCGCCGGCGATGCCGGAATTTTATGAACTGCAAGTCGCAAATCCCAATTGCATCTCCCCGCGCATTATGCTACCCTTGCGTCATGCCACACTGTTCTCGTCCGGTTCTCCTCTCACTCGTTTTCCTGCTCTTCGTCTCGTGCGCTCAGCAGCATACGCTGACCTCAGAGAGTGGCCTGTACGATGTGGAACTCACTCGCTCCCTGAAAGCTTCGGTGGATGGAGGATGGACCTGGGGAGGCGGCAATCCCTATCTCCATCAAAAGACGGGAGCCATTTACATCGCACCGCTGGATATTTCCAAAGTTGAGAAGGATCAGCCGAAATTGGCTCCTCTCATGGTTCCTCAAATGCACGACTACATGGTGGATTTCATCGGCAAAGCTCTGCAGGAAGGAAACGCCGCCAACAAGAACCATTGGTCTCTCACCGATGATCCCCAAAAGGCTGACATACGCGTAGATATGGCGCTCGTGCATTTTCGTCCGCAGAGACCGGTCCTGCGCATTCTCTCCAAAGTTGCCAATCCCTTCGTCAAGGTTCCCGGTGTGACGGACGTCGTCGGCAAGTTTGCGGAGGGGGATGTCTGCATCGAAATCACCATACGAGACGTGAAAACCGGCCAGCTTTTACTCGCCTGTAAGGACAGCAACCGCAAAAAAGTTCGCCTTATCTCTGCGGACGCCTACAAGAAGTCCGGCAATGCTGATGCCAACCTGCGCAACTGGGCGGAAAGACTCGGCAAGCTCATTCGATATTGCTCACCCGATATACTCGGCGACGGCAAACTGAGTGAGAAGATTCGCAACCGTCCCATCACGGACGTCATCAGCGACCGCATCGGTCTCTGAACGACATTGACGAGTTTCCGCGCTCGCGAACGCAGCGGGGAAAACTTCGCGCTTGAATTGCTGTCGCAACGTGCTATGCTAGGGGGAGCGTATGGAAACGAACACTAAGGAACTGACTGACGAGATCGTACGGCGCTCCGCTTGGATCAGCACGGTCAAAATGGAAATCAGCAAAGTTGTCGTGGGGCAGCAGCAACTCATTTCGCGGCTCATTTTGAGCTTGCTCTGCAAGGGACACGTCCTGCTGGAGGGCGTTCCCGGTCTTGCCAAAACGCTGTCCGTAAAAGCATTGGCCGGCACACTTCACGCGCAGTTCTCACGCGTGCAATTCACGCCGGACTTACTGCCTGCCGATCTCATAGGCACCATGATTTACAACCCGGATCTGCGACAATTCTCCCCTAAAAAAGGTCCGATCTTTGCCAATCTGATTTTAGCCGACGAAATTAACCGCGCGCCGGCAAAAGTTCAGAGCGCCTTGCTGGAAGCCATGCAGGAACGCCAAGTCACCTTGGGAGAAACGACTCACTCCCTCCCCAACCCTTTCCTCGTGCTCGCCACGCAGAACCCCATTGAGCAGGAGGGCACCTACCAACTTCCGGAGGCCCAGTTGGACCGCTTCCTCTTCAAGGTCATCGTGAATTACCCGTCGCGGGATGAGGAGCTGCAAGTCCTCATGCTCATGGGCAACACGGGTCCGGCTCCGGTCACGAAACCCGTGGTGGATGCGCAGGACATTGAAGCGTCGCGCGCCGTAGTGGACAAGATATTCATCGACCCGGCCGTGCAGCACTACATCGTCGATCTGGTGCGAACTACCCGTTCTCCCGAGAAGATCGACCGATCTTTGTCCGGCATGGTGCGCGCAGGCGCCTCCCCACGGGCCACGATCAATATCGCTCTCGCATCCAAAGCGCTTGCTTTCACCCACCAACGAAGTTACGTCACTCCGCAGGATGTAAAAGATCTTGCGCATGACATCCTGCGCCATCGCATCCTGCTCTCCTACGAAGCGGAAGCGGCCAATGTAACGACGGATGATGTGATTGATCGTATTCTTTCTAAAGTGCCGGTACCCTGATTCGTTTGCTTCGCATCCCCTACGCTTCATGGAAAAGTCGCGCGACATCATGCAGCGGGTGCGTCGCATTGAAATGCAGGCGCGCCGTTTGGTTACAGCCACCTTTGCCGGGCTTTATCGCTCCGGCTTCCGCGGACAGGGGTTGGACTTTGACGAATTCCGCGAATACACTCCGGGAGACGAACCGCGATTTATCGACTGGAAAGTCACGGCTCGCACCGGTACGCCCTACGTGCGCAAATTCCACGAGGAGCGCGAGCAAGCCTTGCTCTTGGCGGTGGATGCCAGCGCCTCCATGTACTATGCCGGCGGACAAAGCCGCGACTCAAAGTTGGAATACGCCGCCCTCATCGCCACAACGCTCGCCTACAGCGCAGCTCTTAACGGCGACAAGACCGGCTTGCTCATCTTCGGCTGTTCTCCGCATTTTTATCTTCCCCCGGCAAAGGGAGCGAGGCAATACCTGCGCATTCTCGGCTCCATCCTCAGCTCTTCCCCCGCCGGCGAAAATGAAACGGTAGAATCCGTGGTTGACGAGATCATGAAAACACAGCGCAAAAAGACACTGCTCGTCATGCTCAGCGATTTTCTCTTCCCTCCGAACAAGTCATCCATCGGCAAGCTGAACTTCCGCCACGAGCTCATTCCCATGCGGGTGAACGATCCCATAGAACTCTCTTTGCCCGACGCCGGGAAGCTTCATGCCATCGACCTCGAATCAAGCGAGCAGTTCTCCGTAAACCTCTCAGACGCCCCACTCCGCGCTGAGCACGCGAAGCGCGTGCACGCTCATTTCTCCGAGTGGGATCGCCTGTTTGACCAACTGTCCATCGATCACATCAGTTTGCTTTCCAACACTGATTTCATGCCGAGCCTGCGCTCTCTTTTCAAACGCCGAAAGCGTCTCTCCATGCGTTGACGTATGCCCGATTCCAACCCCATTCTCGATGCTATCCCGGAACTTGAGAAAGAGATTCCAGCGGATCAGTTTACGACCCTCTGGTGGGGGTGGTGGATAGTACTCACAGTCGTGATACTGGGCAGCGTGACGATGTATGTCGCGCTGCGTCTCCGCCGCAAATCTGCGACTCTCCCGCCGGTGACCCCGGCAGAACAAGCGCTGGAGGCGCTGAAAGAGCTGGACTCAACGCGGCCCGCTCTCTTGCGCGAATTCTGTCTGCGTCTCTCTCTCATCCTGCGCCGTTTTTTAGAGGGAGAACTCAGTGATCCGGCTCTCTTTGAAACGCACGAAGAGTTCAGCAGACGCATTGATTCTCTTGCTGCTGTGCCGGAACATCTGCGCATGCCGATGCTCGACCTCCTCGAAAAGCTGGCTGAGTTCAAATACACGGCAAGCGATGCTCAGGATGCAGCCATAGCGGATGAGCTGATGACCCGCGCGCGCGACTTGCTCAACGGCATTCTGACCGCTCAAAAAGCACAGTCCTCCGTCGCCTCGCTTCCTCTCCATGCGTTCTTTCCGATGGCATTGGCAAGCAGCACGCGTGAACTCACGTGGAACAATCCTTCCTGGTTCTGGGTACTTCTCCTTCTCATCCCTCTCTTCTTCCTTCGGCGTCGGCGGGGCGCCGAGGGGTACATTTGCTTGCCTACGCTCTCTCTGATCAGGGAAAAGCTGCGCCCACCTTCTTTACTTGCCGGGCGCCTGGGACCTCTGTGTTACGCGTTGTCTGCCGCGTCTCTCGTCCTCGTCCTCGCTCAACCTTGTTGGCGACTTGAACACGAGGAGCAGAAAGTGAGCGGGATCGATATTATGATCGCCTGTGACCTCTCCGGCTCCATGAGTCTGCGCGACATGGTTTTCAACGTGCGCGACGAAAGGGGAAAAACGGGTCGCGCCACAGTAGATCGTCTCACTGCTGCCAAGCATGTCATTTCCAACTTCATGGCGGATCGCCCGAATGACCGTATCGGGCTGCTGGCCTTTGCCGGACGCGCTAAATTGTGCAGTCCGCTTACGCTTGATCACGCGATACTTCGCTACATCATGGAGCAGTTTTACCTGCCGGAACCCGGCGGGTTTGGACGTCCGGAACGCGCCGGGTATGTGGAGCCTGACGGAACGGCGATTGGCACGGCCATTGCCGGCGCCGCCACACGCCTGCACGAACGCCCGGACACCAAGTCCAAGGTCGTTATCCTGGTAACTGACGGGGTCAACAACAGCGGCTCTCTCTCCCCTATTGACGCAGCAAAGCAAGCTGCCAAGCTCGGCGTCAAAATCTTCACCATAGCCATCGGCAGGGATGAGCGTCTTTCCCGATACACAGCCGATGTGGACAGCTTCGACGAAAAGACTCTGCGAGAAATAGCCGCCATTACCGATGGAAGATTCTATCGCGCCGGCAGCGGCTCCCAACTCCAGCAAGCTTTTCACAGCATTGACTCTCTGGAAAAGACGGATGCCGTCCGCCGCAAACTGGTCAGCTTCGAATCGCTCTTTCTCTACCCCTTGACTGCAGCGTTCCTGCTTCTTCTCGCCGGATTTGTCATCACCGAAGTTCGTCCCCGTTACGCGCCATGAGTTTTCTGCACCCGTACAACCTTCTTCTCCTTTTGCTTCTTCCGATTCTGGGGGTGGCAGCGGCAGTGCTGTGGCGACGCTCTTCGCGCACATGGCAGCAGCTCGTTTCTCCGGAACACCCCCAACTGGTGATCGCACCGTCGGCTTGGCGCACTCTCCTTCCCCCCCTGCTGACGCTTCTCGCCCTGCTGTGCATTATCATTGCGCTAGCACGGCCCATCAACGGCTACAAGGCCGGCAGCGCCAGCGCATCCGGTCGCAACCTCATCATCGCGCTCGACATATCGCGCTCCATGGAGACTCAAGATGTCGCTCCCTCTCGATTGGAAGAAGCTCGCGCCGCTGCCTATGAACTTATCGACGCCCTGCCCGGTGACAAGATAGGGCTCATCGTCTTTTCCGGCGAAGCCGACTTGGTAGTGCCACTCACCCACGATCACACTGCCTTACGCGATGCTTTGGAGCAGGTCAATCGCGATTGGGCCGGCAGCGGCGGCACAAACTTTGATCAGCTCCTGCGCTGCGCCCTCTCCACCTTCTCGCGCACCGCACCTGACAGCGCAAACGCTCTCGTTATTCTCAGCGATGGCGAAGACACTGTGGACACTCCTCTCGACCTCGCTCAGGAAGCGAGGCGGCGCAATATGCTGGTGATCACTGTCGGCGTCGGGACCCCCACAGGCGCTCCCATACCGGACTCCGCCGGAGAGAACGGACTCTGGCAGGACGCCTCCGGGAAGCATGTCATCAGCAAATTGAACACTGAATCGCTGCACAGGTTTGCCCAAGCCTCCGGCGGCGATTTTTTCATCATGGGATCCGGTTCGGATCTCACCGCCTTTGCCCGAGAAACAGCCTCGAAACTGACCGAACATGAGGAAAGCTTTGATTCCGGGCGCGTGCCGCGCGATCTCTTTGCGTGGTTTGTCCTGCCTGCTTTGCTGCTCGTGATAGCGTCCATCGTCATCGCTACGGGATGGCGTGTTCCGAAGCGGAACTTCATTGTCCTCGTCATCATGCTGACGCTGTACGGACAGCATGCGTACGCCGACCTCTTTCCTGAGAAGTCTTACGCCTTGGGCATACAAGCTCTGCACGAGGGAAAGAAAGATGACGCTCGCACGCAACTTTCCACCGCTCTTCTCTCGAATGATGAAGAATTGCAGGCAGCGGTTCATTTGGCCCTCGGCAACCAACAAGCCCGCACCATCTTCGATCAGTTGCGTTCGCTCTACGAGAAGGGCGAATCGGGTCAATCGCCATCGCCCGAAAAGCTGCAAAAAATTGTGGATCAGCTCAAATCTGTCCTCGTTTCTTACCGGGACGCTCTGAAACTTGTACGCGACCACCCGCAGGCGAAGCTTAATTCCAACAAAGTTCACGCCTTGATTAAAAAACTTGAGGAGGAAATCGAACGCTTGAAACAGCAGAAAAATCAGGATCAGCAGAAGAATCAGGATCAGCAGAAGAATCAGGATCAGCAGAAGAATCAGGATCAGCAGAAGAATCA
>CANRET010000053.1 GCA_947629715.1 uncultured Akkermansia sp. | reverse complement strand
TGACTCTAGCATACTTTGAACTTCTTGGCACCCTTTTTTGTGCCAAGAACCTGTTGCATTTAATTTTGCAATCCACATGCGAAAGCTTCCGTTGAATTCACTGTTGCTAAGGCGGCAAAAATGTGATATAGATGCACAGTTGCTTACACACTATCAAACTCAAATCCCCTGTATGAAACGTCTCCCCTTCCTGCTTTACGCTGCGCTGGTAATTATTGCTCCGGTGGCGAACTCCGCCCCGGATTCCTTGCGTATCGATATGAACGCAGCCTCTGCTGAGAATCCGAAATACTGGATCACCGAATCTTCCGGCAAAACTCACAATAGCTCTTGCCGCTACTACAAGAAAAGCAAAGGTCATGGATCCGACACTCCGTCCGGAAATGACTGCAAAGTCTGCGGTGGTGCGAGCCGAGGACAATAAGACCAAGGCAAACACGTTTGGAAGATGCGTTTGTCTATTATATCTATGCGAACTCCCACTCTGGCAAGGTGAAATTATATAGCCTTGCATGTGTTTTGGTCGTTTCCTACTGGATATTTCTGTCGGGCGAGGACTCGTATTTGCCCTCAGTCAAGAGCCGGTGTGGCAAGGGCAGGCCAGCGTGTGATTCACGATTTGTAAAATTCGGCGAGCAACCCTCTCAACATTTCACGAAGCAAGATCTTGGTAAAATTGGGTTGCCCCCTTTCACGCCTTGGTCGACTCTTTCAGGATAAGACATGCAGCTTTCTCACAGTGCAGGCCAAATCTACCATGCGCTCTCTTGACAGAGTATTGGGCATAAGCATCCATGCTGCCTCACCTCGTGCGCTTTGGCCTTCTATCCGGTTCTTGTTCATCCTGTCTGTGGTTCGCCTCCGGCTTCCTCCCTACCCCACATTTACCGTGACGCAGCTGCCTTTGGTATTTGATTCCGCCCTGCCAGCGGCTCTTGGGGGACTTTCACCCCAGTTACATGTCATGCCTGACATACTAAAAAGGCAAGCGACTGTCAAAAGCACAGTCGCTTGCCACTGAAAAATAAATGAAAAAACAGCTCAGGAGAGCGAAGAAATAGCCTTCGCGGCTTTACTCTTGTAGTTAGCCGCGCGATTGGGATGTACAGTACCCTTTTTGGCGGCCTTATCCACGGCAGAAGCAAAGCGATTGTAAGCGCCAACAGCAGCTTCCTTATCCTTCTGCGCCACAGCGGCGGCCACCTTCTTGCGAAGGGTTCGAACACGCGAAAGGGCTGCACGGTTGGCTGCGGTACGGGTCTCAGTCTGGCGAATGCGCTTTTTAGCGGACAGTGTGTGTGCCATAGCAGTATAGATTTCGTCTCGGTGGAGGAAGTTTACACGAACTTTTTCCTTTGTCAAGTAAATTGCAAATTGAAAAGCCAAGTCCACGGAAAAATTATCAGATTGAGGGGCGAAGCACCCACAATCGATTGGTTATAGCGCATGCCTTCTTCATAGTCATCGATTTTTTTGCATGTCCTGCCCCCCAAGTATCGGTGTAGATGATCGTTTTTTCCTCGTCATTGTAGCCAATGATGAGGCGCATATGCCCCCCAAAGCTCTGCGGCAAACCTTGCTCGGGGAAAATTCCAAGCAAGACCGCCCAGACCACGGGTACTCCGGCGTCAATTTGTTGCTTGATACCGACAAGCCCTTTGTTCATGTTGCCCGGGTGTCTTTCGACATCCTCCAAAATCATCTGAACAATCTCGTGATCGTCAGGAAGAGTCCCGGTTTTTCGTACCATTTTACGAGCCTTTTTAGCGAAAGATTTTATGCCCACCCAATCCCAAGATTTGACCGTCATGTGGAAAGGTCCGCAGATGCTCCTGAGCGCCTTCTCCATATCATCCAGAGCAGTCCCTCGGTCAGAACTCTTGCAGAGTGCAGCCAGAGCATGCTGATCCACACCGTCCATGCCGTAGTAGGCGAAGACGCGGGACACCGCAGCCGGTACGCAGTAGCCCTTCTCTCCCTGGTCCACCATGGGCACGCCCTTGATCCAGACATCGCCGTTTTCTTCAATGATCACATTTCCCCTCAGGTCGGCTTTACGCACCACATCCTTTGCCCCTCCCTTCTCCAAAGCGCTTTTGGAGGGAGCGACACTCAATCGAATGAACTCAGCCGTGTACTTTTTCCCTTTCCCGGTGGAAGCCGCCTCAAGAAGCGCCGCACAGTGCTCGTTTTCCCACTCCCACGCGCGTGTTTTGAGACCTGTTTCCTTGCGACTTTGCTGACGCGGTTTACCTTCCGAACCCAAGCAGTCATTAAGTGCATTCACGCTATTCTTGAGCAGACGTTCAAACTGCTCTTTATCCTCTTCTCCGTCATCCCCTTTGTTGAAAATGGTAGTGCTGAGCGCTACAAAACGTTTTTTGTCCTCGCTGAATTCCATGGTGACATCTCCCAGCTCAACTCTCCCCATGGAGAGCTTTCCGCTTTTACGGAAGCGCACATGAAAATCATCTACTCGAGTGAAAAACTGTTCAGAGAAAAGTGTGCCTCCTATCTCCGCAACAGATTTATTCCAAAGCGAGCCATCAGCTGCCATTTTCACAGGATCTCCGGCCCACAGCGTCGGTACAATGAATAAATACACAATCGACACGGCGGCGATTCGGATAAATCGGGACCTTCTCATCGCGTTAGTCCATCCTGTTTTGCCTGATTCCAATAAGCGTACTCGGATCGATTGAAGTCCACATATTCCGGGGAGAGATCCGTGGTGTACACGGTGTACTGAGCTCGGCCAAGATGGAGATTGATGAGTACCTCAAACTCCGGAGCCTGCACGCGAGCACGCAGGTCATCGCTGGGGGTGTCGGCCTGCACCCCGGCACGGCATGCTGGGAGTCCGGCGATATCAATATCCACTTTCTCCTCGCGCACACGCCGTCCGGCGTAGCCTACGGCGTGAATGATGCGTCCCCAGTTAGGATCTCCGCCATTCCACGAACTCTTCACGAGCGATGACTTGGCCACGCCCTCGGCCACACGTTTGGCCTCTGCACGATCCGGCGCACCTTTCACACGCACGGTCACAAATTTGGTAACCCGTTCGCCATCTCGCACAACGCGGCGGGCCTGCTCCAGCAAGACATATTGCAACGCCTCGCAGAACGTGTTCCATCCCGGGCGGCCGGGAGCAAGTTTCACGCCACTGGCTCCGTTGGCAAGCAGCAGGCACGTGTCATTTGTACTCATGTCACCGTCGATCGTAATGCAGTTGAAAGATTGCTCCACTCCTGCTCGCAGAAGCTTACGCAACGCAGCACGCTCAACTGCGGCATCCGTGCACACCAGACAAATCATGGTGGCCATGTTCGGAGAAATCATGCCTGCTCCCTTGCAGCAGGAACCGATGCGCACTTCTTTGCCGCCTACGCGAAAGCTCACGGCGATTTCTTTTTCTCGAGTATCACTGGTGATAATAGCTGATGCCACCTTGTGCCCCTTACCGACGTCCAGCCCATGGCAAAGTTCAGGAATGCGCGGCTCAATTCGCATCATAGGCAACGGAAGACCGATCACCCCCGTAGAACACACAGCGACTTCTTTCGGCGAAAGGCCGAGTTCTTGAGCTACGATGCGACATTCCGTGCGTACATCTTCCAATCCGACCTTGCCCGTGCACGCGTTTGCATTGCCGCTATTAGCAATGACAGCTCGCACGTCCCCACGCCGGATATGATCGCTGCTCACACGTACACAAGCCGCGCGAACCCGATTCGTCGTAAAAACCCCGGCACTCGTCGCAGGCTCCGTAGAATACACGAGCGCCAAGTCCAGACGGGTAGCCGTCGGTTTCTTAATGCCGCAACTCACTGCGTTGCTCACATAACCTTTTGCCGATGTCACTCCTCCTTCAATCTCCTTGAATTCTCGTGCTTTCATGTTTTTACTTTATCACGCTACCTGTGTTTTAGCAAGCCTAACCCCGGACGATCCATGGCAAACTCGGTTGCGATTACGATTCGATCGAATCACAACAAAGGGCCGGAGAATACCGACGAGTTAACATTTGTTTTATTCACGAGTTTACATGACCAAATGGAAGCGTCTGCACCTGTTGCTCAGCAGGGATTTATCTCAACTTATTCACAATGTGAATAAGTTATGCATATCATTGATAATGTGATATTATGTATGTCAAAATATATGAAAAATCAACAGAGGAATCAAATGTCAAGAAAAGTTAATTATGCCTGAAGAAAGCATAAATTTTTTTTAGACCGTGGAACATGCATGGAAAGGAAAAATAACAGAAAAATGGAGCTTGGTGTCTGTAAAAAAACTTTCCAGAGGAGGGAGGACATGGCATAGTCGCCCCCGACAGCGCACCAAGACCGGAGCGCTCCCGATGAGAGAGCGAGGCAGGCGAGGCAGCGAGACACGGGAAATTAATAAGAGAGTGAAACGGGATGAAATCCGGACAAAAAGAGAAGGCGCTGTGGGCGGACATCGTGAGCGATATCCGTCGACGTGGGGACGTGGGGGAGTACGGACTTACGAATTACATAGGCAAGCTAAGCCTTCTGGAAGACACGGGGACACGGCTGATTCTGGAATATCCTGCGGACTTGCCGATCATGTGGCTTGAGTTGAACTACAAGGAAAGCATCGCGTGCTCGACGGCGAGCGTCATGAAAGCGGCACGCGAGATTGAGTTCGTGCAGCGAGACGGAGGAGAGGGGGACGCGACACCAGCATGCAGTAAGCCGGGAGAAGAAGGTCTCCTTCCGCTTGGCTTTGAGGAAGATTCCCCAACTCCGAACCAGACAGGTGAACGGGAAAACGCCCCGGTCGTCAAAAGAAAACCGCTGCGAAAAACGGACTCCTTCAATAGCGGGTTAAATGAGGAATACGACTTTGATTCTTTCGTAGTGGGTGACAACAGCGAATTCGCTTACGCTGCCGCGCAAGCCACGGCACAACAGCCGGGCAAATACAATCCTCTCTTTATCCACGGCAGTTCCGGCTTGGGAAAAACTCACCTCCTGCAGGCCATCGGCAACGCCATGCGCAAAGTGAACGACGAGGCCCGCGTGCTCTATGTGACAGGCGAAACCTTCACGAACAGTTACATTGAGGCCATGGCAACCAAGGGAGATGCTCCGCGCAATTTTCGTCGTAAGTTCCGTAAGGCAGATGTCCTGCTCATTGATGATGTACAGTTCCTCGCAGGTAAAGGCAAGACCAAGGAGGAATTCTTTTACACCTTCAACGCACTCTTTGAAAGCGGAAAACAGATTGTGCTCACGGCCGACTGTCCGGCTGCAGATATCATCGACTTTGACGAGAGACTCAAATCTCGCTTCGTTCAGGGACTTTCCGTGGCGCTGCATGCACCGTCGTATGAAACCCGCATGGCCATCCTGCGCGCCAAGCGTTGGCGGAAGCGCAGCGAATTGCTCAGCGACGAAGTCTTGGATTTTCTGGCCAAGAGCATCACTCGCTCCGTGCGCCGTCTGGAGGGCGCTCTCACGCGCTTGGCTACTTACGCCTCCTTTTCCCATCGGCGTCCCACCGTGCAAGAGGCGCGTGCCCAACTGCGTGAGTTCATGTATGAAGAACCGACTGCTCGATTAGCCATCAAAGATATCCAGCAGTGCGTGGCGGATGAGTTCCACTTGCGGGTATCGGATCTGAATGGACGACGACGCACGGCAAATATCGCTCAGCCGAGGCAAATCGCCATGTTCCTGGCTCGCCACCACACTGCCTGTTCGCTGCAAGATATCGGGGCCGCTTTCGGCGGGAGAGACCACGGCACGGTCATTCACGCCACCAAAACAATTGAGCAACGTTTGACGGAACAACCGGAGCTTCGCGAAGCACTTGGTCGCATTATGTCGGCTCTGGGAGTATGACGCTTCATTGACTTTTCCCTCCTGCTGCACACCATGGAGCGACATGCCATAAAAACACGAGCTGCCTGGTCATCTGTCCTGTGGAGCGCTTTGCTCACTGTGCTCAAGCTTGTAGTCGGCATCATCACTGGGTCGCTTGGCATCCTGTCCGAAGCTCTGCACAGCACGTTGGACCTGCTCGCCGCGCTCGGCACACTTTTCGCCGTGAACGTAGCGGCGCGTCCGGCGGATGAAGACCATCCTTATGGTCACGGCAAGGTGGAAAATCTGATGGCGCTAGCCGAAACGCTCCTGCTGCTTGGCACATCCGTCTGGGTGATCCGAGAGGCCATTCACCGTCTCATGAGCGATGATCCCGGAGCTTTGCACGTGGATATTTCGCTCTGGGCTTTCCTAGTGATTATTGTATCGCTGACGGTGGATATTAATCGCTCGGCTATGTTGCGACGCGCCGCGCGCGAAACCAACAGCGCCGCGCTGGAAGCTGACGCCGCGCACTTCTCCAGCGACATCTGGAGCAGCGCGGCCGTGCTGGTGGGCATCACCGGGGCGGCGCTCGCAAACCAAGTCACGCCGGAGTCACCACTGCACTGGCTACTCATGCGCGCCGACGTCTTCTCCTCCCTGGCGGTAGCCGTCATCATCCTGCATATCTGCAAAACGCTCGGCACGCAAGCCGTCAATAACCTCATGGATCGCACGGATGCCGCACTGTACGAGCAGATCAGCAAGCTCATGTCCGACCAGATGCCCGCATACCCGCTCCGACGTCTGCGTGCCCGTTCCGTGGGCAATGCCATCTACATTGAAATGGTCGTCGGCATGCCCCACGAGCTGCACATCGACACAGCGCACGATATTGCGGACGCTATCGAGGCGCTTGTGGAGCGATCCCTCCCGGGAGCTGAAACAATGGTGCATATGCAACCGGAAGACACTGAGCCGGATTCTCCGGAACAACTTGTGCGCCAGATTGCCCTCACCAACCGCATGGGAGTGCACTCCCTGCGGCTTCTTGAAGCTGATCAGGGATTACTTGTCTTCACCGATCTGGAACTGCCTCCGCAGGCCACGCTGGAATCTTGGGCTGTACCCGTGCAAGCTTTTCGCTCTGAAGTCGCACGACGTTTGCATGCCGTCTCCGTTTTTGTGCATATTGAACCCAACGTACGCACGCTTCCGGAGTACAAGCTGCCCGTTCCCGGCGATTGGGAACAACTCGTGCGCCACACTATGGCGAGGCTGACCGCTCCTGCTCCCTCCGCCATCCACCTCTTCACTCGCGGTCCACAGCGCGTCTGCTTTATTTGCATCCCGGCCGATCTCTCTCTCTCCATCGCGCAAAGTCATGATTATCTCACGCGCCTCACGGAGGAACTGTCTGCCGCCCTTCCCCCCATCGCCCGCATTTTCGTGATATACGAATAAGCCCCGCATCGGCCCTACATGGCCACATAGCGGGTGCGCAGCAAATCGCTGCTGCGGTGCCCCATCTCTACTTGGAGCAGGTGGTAACTGCGATGCACTTTCAGGAAACGAGTAGCAAAAGTATGTCTCAGCACGTCCTGCTGCCATGGCTCCCCCTGCCTTTCTCCCCATCCGGCGGCGTGGTGCAGGCGCGTCCAATGCTTCACCCAATTCGGCGGGCAGAGCTTCCGCGTCTTTTCCTTCCCGCCCACACGGCGCAGCACACGGGCAAGTCGGGGCTGAATGGTCACATGTCGCGCACCCCCGGTCTTGCTATGCTCGGGTTGTATGCAGATGACACGCTCCCGCACGTGGATTTGCTCCCACGTGAGACGGGCCACCTCGTGCGGTCGTACGCCGGCATAGAGCATCGTCGCCACCGCCGGCAAGCATATCCCTCCTTTGTATGTTCGTGATGTTTCCAGCAGTCTTTCTTCCTCCTCCCGCGTGAGAATGCGAATGCGCTGCTCCCTTACCATCGGCGTCGGTACATTCCGCACCGGGTTTTCCGAACACCACCCGTGACGCATCGCTGTTCCGAATATGCCGGAGAGCGCTGCCCTCGCCTTCTTTCGCTGGCTCGGCGTATCGAACGCTTCGTTGATCCATGCGATACACTCCTCGGTGTGTATTGTGCGCACCCGACGCTTCGCCAATCCGGGACATTTCCTCATGAAGCGTTGCGCCACATAGCGCAAATCACTCAAGGTCCTCTTCCGTCGTTCCGTGCGATCCTCCAACGCCACCGTTACCGCACGTTCAAAGGTCACTGTCTTCTCCCTCCTTTGCAACTCCTTCGCCCCCGCCGCGATGCACGCGTACGCTCGTTTTGCCCGCCCGCGACCGGCCTCAATTGCCGCTCTGGCCACAAGCGCTGCCTCGAGCACATCCAGTCCGGTCCTTCGCAGCACTTCAATCGCTGCCCTTGCTTTTAATTCGTCTTTCATGTCGTTATGTGTTTCGTCATTGCCGATGGCTTGCGTATTCGGAATACGTATGTCAAGTCCGTAATTTGGGAGCTGCGATACGGAATTTCAATAGGAAAATTCCACTGCAACGTTTCGTCCTACACAGAAAACGGGGGACGTTTCATATTTGTTGACATCTCATAGTAAATAATATACACACAAAGAACTGCGTATTCCGAATACGATAGACTGAAGTGGCAGAAGAGCCAAGGCTATCGTATGGACGAACAAGCAGTGAAATACTACGTCATTAATTTGCCGTGGGCAAATGAAAGGCGGGAGTTTATGAAGAAGCAGGCGGAATCACTCGGGGTAGAGTTTGAAATCATCCCGGCGAGATCCGGAAAAGAACTCACCGACGAAGATTTGGCACGGTACGATTCAAAAAAGCGCTCCCTCTATATGCCGCGCATCATGTCGCGCAATGAGGTAGCATGCGTCATCAGCCACCGCGCCGCCCTGGAAGCTTTTGTGGAAAGCGGAGCAACGTATGGAATCATTTTGGAGGATGATGCTCTTCTGATGCCCCATTTCTCGGCAACTGTCCAAGAGCTTACGCAGCATCTGCACGGTTGGGAAGTTGCAAAACTGTACACCGCTGAGGGGAAGCTCCGCTCGATTCGACGTTGGTCGAAGAAGGATGATCTGCCCGTCCATGCGGTATTTCCCAAAAAAATCATGTGGATGTCGATTGCGTACATGTACACGCACGAGGGAGCAAAGAAAGTCTATGATGCGCTTGACAGCTTCTGGCGTCCGGCGGATGCGCAAATCGGAGACATCCTCCTGCGCCACAAGATACCTACGATCGGCGTAGCGCCAAGTCCTGTCGGTCTCTCCGAACTCAACAACTACAGCTGCATTGATGCGAACCTCCTCGGACGACGCTCAGAAACCGGAGAAGAACTCAACCTTGCTACGCGGTCTATGATCGGATATCTGAGATATCGTCTGTACGTCTTCACGATTTCGTGTTTTAAGCTGCGAATGCAACTCATGATGCGGAGAAAATTATGGAGAGAGTGAACTGCAAGAAAAAGATTGCTCCCGGGGGCAACGGCATCCGCATCGCTCCTCCCCGTTCCGTCACGGCTCGGGTGTTGCACTGCTGCAAGCAGGTGTGTCCCAAATCCGTCCCCCTTTACATGCGCATGTGCAGACAATCTATCGGGAACGCCGCACCTGAACCGGCGTCCACCTCAGAGCAGTTGACGGGTTGGACTGTGTGGCAGTGGGAGAATGCCCTGCTTGAGTTTGAATCCTACGAGATTCAACTCCTCGACAACGGGAAATTTGTGGACCCTCGCGCGATGGAGACATCTCCCTCGCGCATCCTTTTTTTGCAGGATCCTCACGCCCCGGCGCCCCGTAGAGCTCACGTGCGTTTCCCTCTTTCAGATTCCCCGGTTGTAAATCAATACATCGAAACGGCAAAACGCAGGGATTCTCTTGCACTCTCCCTACTCAGCGCCATGCGCATCACCAAACAGCAGCTCACGGATCTCGCCGCCTACGAGAGAGAATTAGACGAACTGGCCGAATTGTTCCCGCAGGTTTAGTCTCCCCGCACATCGGCAACAAAAAGGCTCGAGAAATTAATGAGACTCATCCACCTCAGAGGGTTGAATGGGTGACTTTTCCAACGCGTGCCAAGCCCAGATGATGTAAGCGAGGACGAAGGGAATCAGCAGGGAGACTGCGCTCATAATCTGCAGCGTGTACGGACTGGAGCAGCTATTCGCCAAGGTGAGCGAAGACGAAGGATCTGCCAGCGAGGGATAGTAGGTGCCGCCGTTCCAGCCCGCTGCGAGCAGAAGCGAGAGCACCGTGAACGTCGTACCGATACCCGCGCTCCAGATGCCGCAACGACTTGTCGGCTTCACCAGCGGAGTGAACAGACCGATGAGTACCAAAATCACCCCCGTCAGCAGCAAAGCCAACACCACCGGCATATCCAGCAGCGCGTGCAGATAGCGACATGGCACCTCCTGTACCCCCGCGCCTGCTTCCGACACAGAGGCTACCGCCAATCCGGTACTCGTGAGCCAGAATCCTGCGAAGCTCAGAAAAAAGATGAGAAAGAGACCGATTTCCCACGGCAGCATACTGCGGCTACGAGTGCGAATCTCTTCATCCTCGATGCGGTTGAGAAAATACAAGTGCGCAAGACAACGGGAAAGCATGAGTACAGCGAGCCCGAGCAGCACATTACGCACGTCCAATACCGCCTCTAATCCATGCCAGGAATGAACCCAGCGAGAGATGACGGGAGACTCGCCGGGCAGCACGATAGCCTGCTTGTCGACGATAAAGTTAGCGCCGAAGAAGAAAGTGCCTACAGCAGTTCCCACAAGCAAAGGCCCAAGAAGCCCATTGATCATGAGAAACAGGCGGTAAGTGGTGGTGCCGAGCAGATTAGACCTCTTAAGCTGAAATTCATACGACACCGCCTGAATCACGAAACAGAGCAGGATGAGCATCCACACCCAGTACGCGCCGCCGAAGCTTGTGGAATAAAACAACGGGAAAGACGCGAAGAATGCACCGCCGAAAGTCACAAGCGTCGTAAAAGTGAGTTCCCACTTGCGACCTGTAGCGAGCAGGAGCATGCGCCTCTGCGGCTCCGTGCGACCGAGTGCCCAGATCAGCGTCTGTCCGCCCTGCACAAACATCAGCACCACGAAAAGAGCTGCCAACAGGGAAACAAGGAACCACCAGTATTCTTGGAGAAATGTGTACGTCATGGGTTGAGACAGAGTGAGAAGTTATGAAGCGCAATTCTTTTCTGGCCCGACAGAAATGGCTCGAAGCATGATGCAGAGCTCCGCGATGAGAAGAGTTGTGAACATGACCGCAAAAATCCAAAACGTCGTCTTCACCGAACCTACCGGCAGCTTGGACACGGCTGCGCAGTTGGGCAGCAAATCCTGAATAGTCCAGGGTTGACGCCCGACCTCCGCCACAATCCAACCGGCCTCGCTGGCTGCATACGCCAAAGGAATGCTCAACAGGATGATGAGTAGCCCGGGCTTCCACATCGCGATACGCTTACCAGCCAACAGCAAGCCAGCGAAAAGGGCTAGGAAATATCCACCGAGAATTACCATCACGCGGAAGGAGTAGAACGTAACAGCCACGGGAGGCACTAGCTCTTCCGGCGTCTTGAGGTAGCCGTAGCCAAAGTAGGGAAAGTTCTCGCGCAAGATCTCCACCTGTTCGCCATCCGTGCCGCGTTTGCAATTGCGCAGGGCATCTATCGCTTTGTGCCCCAGCATCATCTTCTGCTCGGCAGAGAGAGCCGTCAAACCATCGTCGCCCACATACCCACCCTCGAGTAGGTTCTTGATGCCGGGGACGTAGCCGTCCGGCGTGTTAGTGGCGAGAAGGGAGAGGCCGCAGGGTATCTCAACCTTGAACAGAAACGGATCCTCTGCAGGATGAGCCCAGTTGACACCGGGCTTGAGAAGACCTACTCCCACCAATCCAACGTGAGTGCCGCCTTCGTGAAGCCCCTCAGCTGCGGCAAGTTTCATAGGCTGGTGGCGAGCAATGTCCACGCCGCTCTGGTGACCGGTTGCCGCCGTCAACAACGCCGCACACAGGCCAAATATGGAAGCTACGCGGATGCTGGCATGCGCAAAATCCGTGTGTCTGCCGCGCAGCAGGTACCACGCACTCACGCCCACCACAAAGACCGCTCCCAGCACCCATGATGAGGTAACCGTGTGCAGGAATTTGGTAATCGCCACAGGAGAGAGAGCCACGGCGGCAAAACTCACCATTTCGCTGCGTACTGTTTCAGGGTTAAACTCCATCCCCACCGGGTATTGCATCCATGAGTTAGCCACGAGAATCCACCACGCAGAAAAAGTAGCCCCCAGCACAGTCATCCACGTGGCGAGCAAATGCGTCTTTTTTCCCAGCTTCTCCCACCCGAAAAACATGAGCGCAATGAACGTGGCCTCCAGAAAAAACGCCACAATGCCCTCTACGGCCAACGGCGCTCCAAAAATATCACCCACGAACCAGCTGTAGTTGCTCCAATTCGTCCCGAACTCAAACTCCAGAATGATACCGGTAGCAACGCCCATGGCAAAGTTGATACCGAAAAGCTTCATCCAAAACCTCGTGGTCGACTTCCAAAACTCTTTGCCCGTACGCACGTAGATGGCTTCCATAATGCACATGATCAGTCCCAACCCAAGCGTGAGCGGCACAAAAATCCAATGGTACATGGCCGTGAGCGCAAATTGAGCGCGCGACCAGTCGATAAGAGAAGTGTCAATGGGTTCCATATCAGTGTCGATTTGTTAATTCCTCTGCCACGGCGCGGCTTTTTTGCTCATCCGTACCCCGTAAATGAGGAGCGAAGAAAAACACACGCAGCACCACGAAGATAATCACCAACTTGACCAGGATCACACACCAAAGTGTTCGCCCCAGCGTCATGCGTTGAAATCCGTCCCGATAAAAGTTGTAGATGCCGCGTATGCCCATCTCTTTGCATTGTACCTTACTCACGTGACATGAAGCAAGAAAAAAAGACCGGCTGCTCCACTTGGACACATCCGTCCCAAGAAAATGTAATTCATGGGAGGGAAGCATGATGATGGCAGGAGTTGGCGATTTTTGGGCAATTC
>CANRET010000052.1 GCA_947629715.1 uncultured Akkermansia sp. | reverse complement strand
TCTGCGCCTCAACAATGCGACCGTGACGCTGTCCGGTTCGCTCGTGATTGAGAGCGATACGCTCATTTCAGTACAGGTCGGTTCCGTGTTCAAGGTGGAGGGAGAGCTGACCACCGGAGACGCCGAAGGGTCGCACAATCTCCTGCTGGGTTCCCACAATGTTAGTAAGGGCGACGCGCACGTGGAGTTCCTGGGCGGGGGCACGCTGAACGGCACCTTGGGCTTCACCAGTAACGGCGATGGCGGGTCAGCTCCCTACCTGGTTCTCGGAAAAGGAGCGACGGCGGAGGAAACGAAGACCCTCACCGTGTACGGTCTGAACTCCTCTGCCGGTGGTTACATCATTGGAGGCGGGGAGGGCGAGGGTTACGCCGAACTGAAGCTCACCGGGAGCGCTCAGTACACGTACGACGGATTCCTCGGCACGAGCAACGATACAGATGGCAATCCGACGGGTAACTCGGACGGCATTTGGACTAACAACCCCTGGGATACCGCCGGCTCCCTGGACCTGACGGTGAACATGCAGGAAGGCGGAAAACAGCAGCTGCGAGGTCATAACCACCTGCATTCGCTCACCGTCACCGGCGGCACACTGGAGCAAGGGGCTAGTACGTCGGGCTTCACTCAGGTGGATGGCGATGTCACCATCAGCGGGACCGGGTTCTATGATCCGGGCAGTGGCAATTGCTGGTTGGTGGTCAACGGGAATCTTACGGTCAGTAATCTGACTATGGAGGATGCTGGCAAAAAGAACAAGTATGGCATTTGCTTGGACGGTGGACGTCACGTTCGCGTCAGAGGGAACTTCTACGGGAAAGGAGACAAGCTTGCCCTCTACGGTGCTAACACCCAGTTGATTCTGGAGAAAGGAGGAGAGCTTGATGCCACATTGCGTCACGGCTGGGGCGCGGGACTCACTTTGGGCGGTGATTTGGTTGTGAAAGATTTGGAAGTTGACGCCGGTGGTGCCACCACCGTACAACGTCTCGCCTCCGACGACGCGCCGGATCATGTGTTCCTGCTCAAAGCAGCCGGGGACAACGAGAGTCTGACAGTCTCGGAATATACGAGCAAGATGACCAACGGCATCACCTATGCTGACGATAACACAGAAGATGAAAAAACGGTGGGCTACGGCGTGTGGGCCGGGGCGGACAAAAAACTCACCCTGACCGGCTCCGGCGAATGGAACATCGGCCAGAGCTTTAAGGTAGCAGGAGAGGGCGGCACGCTCGAAGTGGGATCGGAGGATCAGAAGGTGAACATGAGGCTGACGCAGGACAACACCAGAAATGGTACGCTCATCGTGGACAATGTCCATTTGATCGTGCATGGCTCGGCAAGCGTGAGGGACAACGGCTTCCTGAGAATCTACAACGGCGGTTCACTGACGGCGGAGGCCATTGAACGAGGCGGGCACGCGGGCCGCATCATCGTGGGAGATGATTCTGGTGAGACGGAGAGTTCAGGTACGCTAACCGTGACAACAAACATCACGAAAGTGTGGGCTATGGCTGTCCATGGCTCAGGATCAAGCGCGACCTTGGGAGGGGATCTCTCCATTTGGCAGTCTCTCAACAACTACGCTTTGGAGGTGGACGGCGGGCAGGTTACCGTAACAGGGAAGTATTACGGAGCTAGCGATGGTGCAGCCCAAGGCACCGTGTTCGTGCACAACGAAGGATCCCTTACAGTCAACGGAGACTCTGCTCTTTTCCAGAATCTGAGCGTGGACAATGGTACGGTGACAGTGACCAAGCTCCTTGGGGTGAACAGTGGCGGTTCGTTGAGCATCATCAATGGGGGATCTGTGACAGCCGGCCGCATTCGTCATATCAATGACGGAGGGCACGCTGAAGTAGTTAATGTGGGCAACGCTGAAAGCTCCGGCTCCCTGACACTGACCGGTAGCGAGAGTGGTGATACACTCCGAACACTCAAACTGAACGTCCAGGGGACGGACAGCTTGGTGACGGTGACCGGGGAGACGAATGTGCTCTATGACATGTCGGTCAGCGACGGCACGGTGACATTGAACGGCTCGCTGGCAGTCGGGCAAGAGGTGAGCGTTACCGGCGGTACGGTGACATTGAACGGCGGGCTGACACAGGGAGCGGTGACGGTGAGCGGCGGCAAGCTGGAGCTGGGTGGGACGGTGAGCGCATCAACGCTCCGCTTGGAGGGAGGTGTGCTGAGCCTGGGCACGGGAACTGCCGCGCTGGGGAGCAGTTTGACGGTGAGCTTCAGCCAGAAGGGGGGCGCCAAGTTCTCACTCGGAGTGGAAGGTATGGGCGAGAGCTCCCTCACCCTGAATATCACGAAGGACGATGTGGATGTGAGCACGTTTGTGGATTCCAAATACCACATCTGGGACACCTCCACAGAAGGGTATGCGGGTCTCAACGTGACTTTGTCCGGCGAATCATTGACCATCGGTCGCGGCACACTGACCTACGATCAGGCAAACGGTGATCTGGTACTCTCCAGCGATGCGGAGCGGCAGAACCTCACTTGGAACGCGAGCAGCGGAGATCTCACTTGGAAGAGTGGCGGGGGGGAGGAAGCCACGAAGGATTGGCAGAATAGCGACGAAAGTAAGACGGAAGATAAGTTCCACCAATTCTACGATGGCGACAACGTCACCTTCACCGGGAATAATCAAAACGACGTGACTCTGGGCGGGGACGTGCAGGCTTGGGACATGGAGGTGAGCGATAACAGTTGGAGCTTCGACACGAGCAGCCATTCGCTCACCGTGTCCGATAAGCTAACCGTGAAGAACGGCGCCACCGCCACCTTCAAGGGCACGGGAACTCTGCACGTTGCCGGGATCGAGATGGAGGGGGACGACTCTTCCATCGTGTTGGATGGGACAAACGCCAAGACCTTCACCGACGCCCGTGTGGCAAAAGGAAGCGTCACCATTAAGGACCGCGATATTTCGCACTACTCCGGGACGACGTTCTGGAGCGAGAAAGAGGACACGGGCAAGGTCGTGCTTGACTTCGGCAGCGAGGTCACGCTGAACGGGAGCAACAACCTCTTTGCCGCGCTCTTCGCCGGCGGGGACTCCAATGTGCTGCGAGATGCCGATCACCTCGGCATAGGAGTGGTCGAGGTGGCCTCCGGCACCTCACTGAACTTCAGTGATATAAGCATTGGCAAGTCCTTGAGCCTTGTACGGAATTTGAGTGTGAAGGATGGCGGTGCGATCAAGCTTAACGATAACATTTTTGATACCGTTGCTGCCGGTTACGGAAGCGTTACGGGGGGTAAACTCACTCTGGCGGGTAATGGCTCTGCAGCGGGAGCACGAGGCGCTATCGAAGTGCTCGTTAATTGCTGGGCTAAGTGGAATATCGAACTGGAGGACGATGCCACCATTTATGCCAACACAGGTTCAAATTTTTGGTTCACAGGCGGAGCCTCCCTCAAGGCAAACGAGCACACTTTGACACTTGCCGGAGGAGGCACTTTTCGCGTAGGTGAGGATGGTGGTAATGCTTCTTATGTAGCGATTGGGTCAGGGACTCTTGCCTTAAGAGAGAGTACGACCTTGCTTTTTGCTGCCTCCCTCGGAAGAAACGAGAGTGACCCCGGCAATACATTCTCCGGCTATTTTGTAGATTTTGGCGAGGGAGGTTCCACGCTTCAAGTGCAGTCCAACACGACACTCAAGGCTCTGTACGGCACAGGTACGCTGTCTGCGGGTGATGTGACGTTGACACTTGCATGTGATGCTCCGGAGGAGGATGATAACTACAGTCCCACGGACGGCTATGTTTTTGTTTCCGATATCAATGCTTCCGACCTGAATCTCAAGAAAACGGGGGCGGCAATTCAGACCTTGCGTGGTTCGGTGACAGCGCACACAATCACAGTCGATTCGCAGGGGCAGTTGGTTATAGACGGGCAGCTCAACGTGGCAGATAATGACGATTCTCCCAGCATCACTGTAACGAGCGGCTCGCTCAAGGCCGATTCCATCCAAGGTACCGATGCAGGTTACACCGGCGTGGTGTACGTGGGCGACGACGACTCATCGGGCACGCTCACAATCGGCTCGTCGGATCTCGAGGAGGGTAGTGGCAACACGGACGTCTTCAAGGCGAAAAGCCTTTTGATGCAGGGCGCCGATTCTTCCCTGACCGTGAACGGGAATACGAATTTTAACGGCAATCTTGCATTGTACACGGTAGTGCCTTACACCCTGGTTGTTATGGGTGGTGGCGAGGCCACATTTAACGGAAACGTCGTCATCACGAGCGGCAATGTTTCCGTGGAAGATGGCAGCACACTCACGGTCACAAAGCTTCTCAACATGTCCGGGAAGAGAATGGAGGTGGACGGTGGAACGGTCACCTTGGGCGAAAGTCTTGGAGAAGGGGAGACGGCCCTGCAAGCCTCGAGTATCGCATTCAGTGAGGATAATAACCACATGACGGTAACCGGCAACGTCGTGCTGAATGGGGGACAATCGGAGGCGCCGGGGAACGGTTGGATTACCGGAGCGAACAGCAACCTGACCATCCACGGCAACCTGCAAATCAATGCCGACAGCGGAACGTTCACGGTGAAAGGCGGGGCGGATGTGACGATCGATGGCAATTTCTCCGGCAACGTGAACTCAGGCAATGCGGACACCTACTTCGGACATGGGCATGCCGGAGCGCTTGTGATAGGCGATGAGGGCGTTGAAAAAGGGGACAACCTCACGGAGGTGACCGTGGGGACGGAAGATGACGCGGATGCCTTGCTGCAGGTGCAGCAGCTGACCGTGTACAAGAACGGGAAATTGACCGTACACGGCAACCTGAGTCCCTCGTGGTGGTACGGCGTCACCATTCAGGGCGCTGTCAGTGTGGACAAAGATATGGTGTCGGTGGGCGGCGTAACCCTCGATGGGACGGATGCTTCGCTGACCGTGAAGGGAGCGTATAAAGGCGAATCGGGCAGCACGGCGCTGGGCGGCGCGATTACGCTGTCCAACGGCGCGCACGCGGAAATCCTGGACGGTTTGTATTCGGGTGGCGTGACCATGGGGGAAAACTCGGAGCTGACAGTGGGAGGCACCGTGCAAGTGAGCGGCTTCACGCTCCATGAAGGCGAAGAAGCCACTGTAAAACTGGCGGAAGATGGAGCGACCTTTAACGTGGACGGAAGCAACGAGCTGAAGATGACCTTTGACGCAGCCGGACAGACGCTCACCAAGAGGGGAGGAGGCACCCTGACCCTGAACAAATACAAAGGCACGACGGGTGCTGAAGATGGAGGGATCCTGCGCGTAGAAAGGGGCGGCCTGATCATCGGCGGCGTGGAAAACAGCGGAGAAACCTACCTTGCGAAAGAGGTCTTCATCAACACAGGAGCCACCGGAGGCGACATCGGCAGTCAGACCGCCTACTTCCGCGTCGGCGATGCGGTAGTCGCAGAAAACACCTACACCGTAGGGACTGTCCACTTCTATGGGAGTACGGCAGACGCCGGGAAGGAAGTCACCGCCAACGGCGAGGTAAGTGTTCGGGGTGACGACAACCTCATCATCAAAGAATTGGACCTTACGGCGAGCAGCGGCTCCCTGGGCACTGGTCCCGACGGCGCGACCGGCAGCATCACCGTGGAAAAATTCACCGCCGGAGACGGCAACGGCACGCATGGTCTGCGCGTGGGATGGAGAGATCGTACAGTGAAGGTGACCCTGGGCAATGCCAACGACGGGACTGACCTGAGCTTTGCCGGTGGTCTCTACCTGGCGAACGACAGCATCGTCACCCTGGCCGAAGACGCGAGCATCGGCTGGCTGGGCGGAAACGCCACGGCGTCCCTCACAGAGGGCTGGAGCAACGTGGGCGGCACCATCACGGGCGAGAGCAAGACACTCACCCTCACAAGCACGACCGAAGAACACATCGGCAGCGGCTACACCATTGAAAATGGCGTCACCCTGAAACTGGGGGCGGGGGCGAAACAGACCTTCACCGGCAGCACGCTGGCGGGGGACATCGTCCTTGACCAGGCCGACAGCGTCCTGGCATTCAAGGCGAACGGAACCGACGCCAACACCGTCACGGGACAGCTCAGCGGCAGAGGAACACTGCAGGTGCAGGGGAAAGATGGCGACACCAATCCCGCGCTCAAGTGGAATGGCACCACGAGCACCTTCACCGGCACCCTCTCCTTTGCGGCTGCGGCGGGCGGCGTCCTCGAACTGCAGACGGATCTGGAAGTGGGCGACCTGGATACCCAGGTCAGCGGCACCATCAAAGCCAAGGACAACGGGCCGCGAATCCTCACCCTCAACTACATCAACACACGGACTCCAGGCAAAGCTGCACAAGGCGAGACCCTGACCCTCGGCGCGGGCGTCATCCTGGACAAGACCGGGAATGGCACATTCACCCTGAGTAACGTCACCGGAAACGGCGGCGTCAGAGTATCGGGAGGCCTCCTCCTCATCAACGGCGCAGGCTGGGACGAGAATATGGAAGTGGAGGTCGCGAGCGACGGCACCCTGGGCGTGGCAGACGAGAACACCAACATGGTGCAAGGCACCGTCAACCTGAACGGCGGCACTCTCACCCGTCGATCGCTGAAAGACCCCAACGGCAACAAATTTGCCAGCGTCAACGTAACGGGTAATAGCAGCACAATCACCACCGGGACAGGGAACGGCGTCCTCACCATCCGGGAATTGACGGGTGACCACAGTCTCACCATCGAGGATGCGGTGAACGGCACCAACAGGCGTGTCGAGGTCACCACCCTGAAGGACTACACGGGCGCCATCACGGGCAAGCTCAACATCAACGGCTCCATTGACATGGCCGCGGGCAAGACGGGCGGCACCGCAAGCGAGCTGAGGGTTGCCCTCAGACACCAGCTCAGCATGACCGGCGAGGGCAGCTTCACCGCCACAAAACTCCAACTGGATGGGACTCTGCACATGGTTCGTGGAGGCCCGGGCAACCTGACCGTCACCGAATTGGCATTGGGCACGGAGGCCACCTTGAAGTACGAGGGCGAACCGGGTGCAAACAACCTGATCAACCTGCAGCTCACTCAGATAGAGACCGCGCTGGAAGCGTTGGGTGACGGAGAGACATTAAGTCTGGACGTAAGCGACGTGAAGCTGGAGCTCCGCAACAACGGCTTCTGCCTGGGCATCACGGGCGATGGTCAAGGCGACGCGAATGATCTGTACCATGACCTCTTCGAGGCGTTGGATGAGGGGACTACAGGCGACTTCACCCTGTACTGGGGCGATACAGAAAAGGGCGAAGCAGAGAACACGCTCTACATTCGCATGGAATTCATCGCAGAAGGCGACACCGAATATGACCCCAACTGGGGAATCGCCCGGAGCAAAGAAAACCGTCACGGTCCGTCCGAGACGACGATGGACGGTTATGTGACAGCCTACGTCGGCGCTGATGGCAAGAGCGGCGTGCTGAAAGATCTGTTGGATGCGGAGGGGGACGTTAAATTCTTCACGGATAGGGTCCTGAGCCTTGCCGGCACAGGCTCCACGGGGGACGTGAATAAGGAAAACAACCCCTTCACCGAAAACAACGGAAGAATTACCGCCATACGCCTCACCAAGGGTGATACGGAAGACACCCTGTTGAGCGTCGTAGGCGGCTCCGTCTTCCGTGACGGGAAGCCGACGCAGGAAATACGCAACAGCTTCATTGTCCTGAAAGTGGATGATGACAATGCGGATGATGCATCCTACCACCTGCTGGTGGGAGGCAGCGCCTGCGTCTCCAGGGAATCCGGCGGATCGGAAACATTCGTCGGGTTCAGAGGCAACACGCACTTGCAGGTGCAAGGCGGCACGGTGGACTACCTCATCGGCGGCAACCACGTCACCAACACCTTCTTCGGCTTCAAGGGAGACACCTTCATCTCCGTATTTGATGACAACAGCAACGACGATGGCACCGGCGGCCGTGTCAAGAGCAACGTGCGCGGCGGCATTGCAGGCGGCAGCGTCATCACCTGGTCGGATGATGAGGGGGAACGCGACCATTCCGACTTCGAAGGCAACACGCACATCTTCATCTACACCCTGCTGCACACGGAAGAGGAGAAGGACGTGCTGAACCCGCCGAAAATCTCCGACGGAACGACGGCGGGGGGAGCGACCGGCTTTGCAGCCGTGGTTGGCGGCAACGTGTGGATCGACGTGGCCGCTGGTCAAAGGACCGACACGATCTCTCCCACCTTCAGCGGAACCACGAGCATCTTCGTGAAACTGCTGGATGGCAAAGCGAGCGCAGACGGCGCGACACCGGAACTGAACTACGATAACGGCGACGGTCGCGATGGAGAAGGCACTTTTGACAAAGCCATCGTGGGCGGCAACTACACCGTGCCGAAGACGCTCGGATCGGAGTATACATCGCGTACCTCGAACTTCTTCGGAACGACCGAGGAAGGAGAATACGCCACCCACATCACCATCTACGCCGATGAGAAATACCACACCTTCACCGGGGGCATCAACGGCGCGAGCAGGCGCGACTCCTCGGGCGCGGGCACGACCAACTTTACGGGCAACACCCTGGTGGAACTGTACGGCGGCGCCTACACCAACGTCGTGGCGGGCGGCATGTGGTTCGAGGCTCCGTGGAACGGAACATCGGAGCATAAAGGCAGCTTCACGGGCAACTCGAACGTTAAAATCTATGACGGAACATTCTTCCGCATCGTAGGCGGCAACGTATCGCTGGAGTCCAATGAAGGCAGCAGTGACAGCTTTACCGGCAAGAGCAGCGTCACCATCTACGGCGGCACATTCGGCACGATCGATGGAGAAGACGCGGAGAAGCAGACGCAGGTTCCCTTTGTGGCGGGCGGCAGCTTCTACCGCAGCCCCGAGGGCAAACCCAACCACACAAAAAGGGAGGGGGTAACGGACACGGTTCTCACCGCACTCAAGATCTATGGGGGCACATTCAACGATGTGCACCTCGTGGGCGGCGACTACGTCAACTCCTACACAGGAGATTCGAAGACAGCGAGTCCCGGATCGACGATTAACGGCGACACGCGTGTCGTCATCGGGTGGTCGGAGGAAGAAGGGAACGAGGAGGATGCGCCGCCGGACGGCACCACGACTCCGGACATCACCGGCGTCGTCGTGGGCGGCAGCTACCTGACCGATGAAGGAACGGACGGCAAATCCACAATCGAGGGCAGCACGAACGTCGTCATCAACGACGGAGTCATCCGCGCGGAAGTGTACGGGGACGACGACACCTACCATGCGCACGGACGCGTGGCCGTGGTGGCAGGCAGCATGCTCATTGACAGCTTGGATGGGGAAGGAGAAAGCGGCGATCACACCATCGAGATTACGGGAGGCACGAACCTCACCATCAACGGCGGGATCATCGAGGGCTTCGTCGTGGGCGGCAGTTACGCCTCCGACTCGCTGGGGACCAACAACATCAAGCTTGGTGGGACCGTCAACATCAACCTGAACGGCGGAATCATCGACGGCAACATCATCGGCGGTCATTACTCCGAGAATACGACGAATCCGGACAACCTCGCCCTGGGCAACGTGAACATCAACGTGGACGGCAGCGAAGTCGAAGTGCACGGCCTCATCTTCGGCGGCTCCTTCCGTCGGGCTCAGAGCGGCGCCGCTGATCACCCGCAGCAGGGGGACATCACCATCAACCTCACGAGAGGATCCGTGGCAGGCGGCGTGTATGCGGCGGGCAACCACCTCAACACCGGAGAGGACGCGGAACTGCACGTGCACACGAGGAGCACCGCCGTGCACGTCACCGGCGACATGGACTTCACCCAATACACCGGGACGACGGTGAGCGGGAAGCCGACCAACTACACACAGTTCGTCCTTTCCGGCGGCTACCAGAAGAACATCCTTGCCACACACGACATCAAGGATTACTCGACCGTGGGCTACGACGAGGGGAGAGGCACGTGGAAGGAAGGAGCGGCTCTGCTGCACTTCAGCGACGAAGGGGATGACGATTCCTTTGGCAACCTCGCCCAGTTCAGCACGAACCTGATCCTGCAGGACTTCGATGCGGTGGAGGTGGACAAAGGGCTGCGCGTGGACCTGAGCGGCTCCGTCATGCGCGTCATGCACAAAGTGGCGGGCGTGGACGGAGATGAGGAGAATCACGACGTCTTCATCAAACAGGGTAAGGGCGACCTCGTCCTCAAGGGGCTGAGCAGCTGGAACGCGCAGAAGTACAACAGCGCCACGGGACGCGTGGGCACGGAAGAAGCCTATAAAGGGCGCATCGTCATCGAGAACGGGCACCTGATCCTGAACGGCACGGGTAGCCAGAGCCTGCTGGGCGGACTGCGCTTCAACATGGGCAAAGACCACCTCGTTGCCACCGGACTCGAAGGGGACGCTTATCTGCAGGCTCAGGGCGGGCTTAAGTTCAGCCTGGCGGAAGCCACGGAAGCGGGAGGCGGTCACCAGGTGGAATTGAAGCTGAGCGGCTTCAATCAGACGGACGGTCTTGCCGAAGGGATCTACCGTCTCGCCTCCGGCGTGGATTGGAGCTCCCTCTTCGGCAGCAGCATACCGGGTGCCGACAAATTCTCGAACGAACTGCTCAAGTACTTCAACGTGGTGGATCAGGAGGATGAGTCTCTTGCCGATTTCTTTAAGGATGGATCGAAGACCAAACTCGGCAACAACATCAAAAAAATGTTCAAGTTCGAGCGCGGCTCGGACGGCGAGGATCTCGTCCTGCGCGTCTATCTGTGGAGCGAAGAGGACTGGGTGTGGTCAGGCGAAACGAAAGATCGCATCTGGGACGGTACCACCCGCAACTTCTACCGCACTGGCGTAGAAACAATTGAGGAGGAAGATACGGCGTACTTCTTCGAGGGCGCCTACACCGAGGGCGACGTATTCGTCCAAGGCGACATCACGGTTGACAACATCGAAGTGCGGAGCGGAAGTTTCAACTTCGTGGAGCATGAGGAGGGCGGTACGCTGACCGTGAAAGGCGCCCTCAAAGTCGGTACGGCCGGGGATGCGCTCGGAGAAGGCGTGACGATAGCGGATCGCGACAAGATCACCGCGTCAGCAGGAATAGGTCTGGACGGCGAAAACATCCCCAGCATCGAGCTGAATATCGGCGGTCAACTCGTCCTGAACGACGTGGAGGCCCTGGGAGATGACACCAAAATCATCATGAACGGCGGCACTCTGGCCTACGGGGAGCTGACGGAGACTCAGCTTGCTCTTGATGGCGACGCACTGCGGAACATCCAAAAAGTGGAGGATTACACCTCGAACAAGAACGCCGTGCTGAGGATTCAGGTGGGCAAGAGCGCCTCGGATTTGGCCTTTGACCCCTCCGTCGCCCGTGGTGAGGACGAATACGCGGTGCACGAAAAGCTCCGCGCCTCCGACAGCGGCGACATGGAAAAGAACGCCGGCATTGAGCTGGGCATCCGCCGAGGCGTCATCAAGTCCGGTCGCGGCGTCTATGAGTTCGAGTACACCGGCAAGATCGAGGAGGAGAACGGCGGCGACAGTGGTTCCAAGAGCGGGAAGTTTGACGGCACGCTGCGTTCCCGTGAGGGCCGCTTGGAGATGGTGTTCGCGAGTGAGAAGGACAGCACGGTAGAGATCAAGGCGAACGATAAAGAATCAACGTCGTCAAAGGGAGATCGTCGCTTGCTGTTGAGCGCGGAGGACGAGAAAGCCGAACTGCAGCTCATCGCCCGGAACGGAGCCAAGGTCCAAGTCTCGCGCGGCATGACCGGCAACGGGACCATCATCATCGGCGAGGCTGCGGAGCCTGACGTGGCCGGCAGGTACATCCTTGCTACGACGGGGGCCGAACTCACGGCTCAGAATGAGGGCTTCACCGGCACGCTCGACCTGAGAGGCGACAGCGCGATCAGCGATGTGATCGTGAAAGGCGACACCACGACCCTGGGCAACGAGAACTCCACCCTCAGGCTTGCGGGACGCGCCATCGTGCTCGATTCGGACGTGACGGATGCGATCATCACGGTGAAAGAAGTCCAGGTGGCGGAAGGCACCAAGAACTACCTCGGCGGCTATGATACGGCTGAGAAGGGAGACGCCGACAAGGAGATCACCTTGAAAGCGCCCGTCACCGGTGATGGCGTTCTCGCCAGCGCGAAGGGCGGCTTCAACCACACCATCGATGGCGACATGAGCAACTTCAACGGCACGCTCATCGCCGGAGACAGTGGGGTCGAAAGCGAAGGCGATCCCTCGACCTGGACGCTGACGGATTCGGGCGCATCCCTCACGCAGGAGAACCTGGAGTTGGAATTCGACATCGCCGGCACAGGCTCCGTGAAGGTGGATTACGGTCTGGAAAACGACAAGCTCGGCAAGGTCTATCTCAAAGGCGTGATCGGCAGCAAGGAGGAGGGCAACAATGGCGTTGTTCTGGAAAACGCCATGGAGGGAACCACCCTCGTGATTGCCGGAGACAAGAACACCTCGACAGGCAAGCTGGTCTTCAGCGACAACGAAATCTGGCTGGGCGACGACGGCATAGAAGCCAACTGGGCCGGCAACACCCTGTCGGGTGACAGCGGCTCCTTCGTCCTGAGGAACGGCACGCTCGACACCGCTTTGACGGACAAGGGCAACGTTGCTCTGAAAGTGGACACCGCTACCGGAAAAGCCACCGTGGATGTCAACCAAACGCAGGGAAGCCTGTTTGACGAAATTGCCATCAACGAGGGCGGACACCTGAAAGGCGTGCAGGGCGACATCACCGTCGGCAGCGACAACACGAAGGTGACGCTCGTCTTCTCGAAGGACAGCCTCGGCAACGTCAAAGCCACCGGAAACCCGAACGACTACCTCATTGAATCCACCGGCGACCTGGTGATCAAGGCGGTGAATCCCACAGCCGGAGAGCTTGGAGAAGGTCAGTATTATGATGAGTCAGACCCGTCTCCGTCTTTCGTGATCGACTTCAGCAATGAGGCGCTTCTCAAAATCATCATGGATCATCGCAATGCGGACATCGCAACTTACCTGCGCGCTCTGTCCGGAGGAGGAACGATCACCTTTGAAGGCGACGCGAAGGACGCTCTTGACCAGCTCATGCGCACCGGCAAGTACTCCGCTCTCCTGGGCGGCGTCGGGTTCACCCTGGCGGTGGAGGGCGGCGACTTCGTCCTGCGCGGATCCTCGGCAGACATCTACCTCGTGCTCAGTGAGGAGAATGATCCGAGCGGCGAGCAATCCGACCCCAAGACGGTTGACAGCGAGGAAAAAGCGCAGAGACTCAAAGACAAGAAGGCCACGCTGCTGGATGAGGACACAACGCTCACCCTGCAGTTGGGTGAGGGCAAAGCCGGCACGGACGTGACGGTGAACAACCTGGTCGGCCTGAGCGGATCCACCGTGAACGCCACCGGCGAAGGCACCGTGGAGCTCAACAACTCGGAGGTTAAAACCGATCCCATGGAGGATGACAAGTGGTTGGAGGGCGTTGTCGGGCAGGTCAAGCCGAAAGGACAGGACACCGAGTTCGACGGCAAACTTCGAGGCGACAAGGGCGTAACCTACAAGAAGACCGGAGAGGGCACCCTGACGGTAGGCGACGGCACGGAAAAGGGCGGATTGGATATTGACGGCACGCTGAAGCTGGAGAACGGCGACCTCGTGGTGAGGGGCGCGGACAGTCATCTGGGCACCCT
>CANRET010000051.1 GCA_947629715.1 uncultured Akkermansia sp. | reverse complement strand
CTCCGCCCGTTATGTCGAGGTGTTCCGTTGAGAATTTCACTCTCAACTCCCCAGATTATACCACCTCGGATTAATAGAGGAACGATTGATCCTGACAACGGAGCTGACTGGAATCAAAAAGCCCCGGTGGATATAACACCGACCATTGCGGACTTTAAGAAAACGGTAGCGGATTACCTCGCATGGGAAGTTTCAACACTTCTGAAAAATGATGATGGCTTGGGAAAATAGTTACCCCACTTGACAGTAAACTCCAAGCAGTCAAGTGGGGAGAATTCCGAATCGGTGATCTGTTTGAAATAAAAAATACTCTAAGTTTCAATGCAGATCGATTAACAGAAGGAACAGAATATGATTACATTACACGAACTTCATTTAATCAAGGAATACTAAAATCTACAGGGTTCGTCAACCGTGAGAACGTGAATAATGCGGGAACGTGGAGTTTAGGTCTACTTCAAATGGATTTCTTCTATCGACGTAAGCCGTGGTATGCAGGTCAGTTTGTTAGAAAAGTTGTGCCGAAATTTGAAGTGAATGAAAATGTTGTTCCTTTCTTTTCTACTCTCCTAAATAGACTAAAACCTGTTCTGTTACCTGTTCTTGTCAGAAACGTAGATACGACATTTCTAAACACCAATATTTTACTCCCCGTGACAACAAACGGTGAGATAGACTTCGATTTCATGGAAACGTTTATCCTCGAACTTGAGAAAGAGCGTATCCATAAACTGGAGGCTTATCTCAAGACGAGCGGTCTTTTCGATTACAATCTTACCGAAGAGGAAAAAGAATCGCTCAAACTTTTCGGCTCCACGTTGTGGAGAGAATTCAATGTTTTTGACATTTTCAATGTCCGTAATACACACAACATCCTTTCCTCTGAGGTAGAACCAAATTCAGGTCCCTTTCCATATCTTTGTGCTAGCGCAGAAAATAATGGCGTGGATTGCTACGTATCTCACGATGAAACCTTGCTAGAGAAGGGTAATTGTATTTTTATCGGAGGAAAAACGTTTGTTGTCAGCTATCAAGAAAAAGACTTCTTTTCAAATGATAGTCACAATCTCGCTCTTTATGTTAAAGAGAGAATGCCCAGAAAATTTGATTCGCTGTTTCTTGCTTCATGTTTGAAAAAAGGGCTGGGTCACAAGTATACATGGGGTAATAGTATTAGTAAAAGCAAAATAAAAAATGATAAGATTTTACTTCCCGTGACAACAAACGGTGAGATAGACTTCGATTTCATGGAATTGTTTATCAGAGCTGTTCAAAAAACAGTCATTAAAAACGTGGTACTCTTTACGGATGAAAAAATCAAGGCAACCAAACGTATTGTAAATACCCTGTAACCGCACTAAATCAGGCAAATAGAAACTTTCCTCACCAAGCCCAATTTTTGTGCTTGACTTCGTGGGGAAGTGTGGTAAACTGCGCTCAAGTTTGCAAGGGGTGTACATGCCTTTAACCTTGTGAGCGTAGGCCTCCAGCGATGCTACCGCTGGTCGAACGGTTAAAACCTAGGTTTATAGAAAGGGCGGGGAGTTCAGGCTCCTTGCTCCCACAAACCCAAGAACACGGGGGCACGGTCTCAGTGAAGCTAGAAAGAATTGTCGCTTTTAGTGGAGGGACCACGTGCAGGAATTCTTTTCCTGCACCTTACCCTGAGTTCTTGGGCTTTTGTCTTATTCAGGTAAAAACAACAACACTTCACCACAAAAAACCGATTATGAGCGAGGCATCTTTTGAATGGGCTTTCAACTTTAATTTCAGATTAAAGGAGGACAAAAACTACAACGAGAGGTGGAGTGAGTTGATTGAAGTCTTGAAATCCTTTGATTTCCAAAGGAACCTGACGACCTCTTCATGGTTTCTACATTCATTATTTCCGAATGATTTGGAGGAAATTGAAGGAAAAGTGTACAAAGTGCTTCGGAAGAATCCGAATCATAACCAAGAAGACATTGCAGTCATTCAAATGCTGGAACGAACTGAGGGTGTCGTAAAGTCATCGGTTTCTGTACTGGATGCCAACAAAGATTATTGGGAAAGAATGGATGAAGAACAATTCTATTATGACTTCCTTTGCAAATTAAATGAAGAATCATGATTACGATGACTTGTATAGCAGTTTTCCCCAGCGTTTTTCATTGATCTCTGCTGGGTTCTCTATGCAATCATAATATGTCAATACTTGACCCGTTGGAAGGACTACTACAACAAGTGGAAGTATGATCTGGTTCCCTTTGCGAATTGTTGAAAATTGCTTGATAAAGTTGAGTCTTTCATTGATTGGCTGAAACCATATTTCTTCAGGGTATCTCAATGTGTTGATCACAAATTTTGCCTCCTCCAGTCTCTCCTGATTATCGTCCAAAGATTTTGTGCTTAGATGAGCAAATAGGAGATCGTCTATTATTGCTGTTGTATTGTACAACATACACCTCGTGAACCTGTGCGCTTTGAGATAATTCATACCTGCCACCTCCGTGAGAAAATCTCCCTCCCAGCTCTCTCCCGCCTTGCGTTTCCTGAGAGGAACACTTGGTAAAGGATCTGTCCTTTTTGCCTTCTTTAACTTCTCTATCCATTCCCTTTCCTGAGGCGTTAGTCTTCTCCTCTCCAAAAGCCTTTCCTTTACTTTCTTCTTCTCCGCTAAAACACCGTATTCGCGTTGCGTCCTCTCTACATACTCTTCATACGCCTCCTGCGCTTCTGACTCCAATAGCCATTCAATAAAATTGTCATAGGCTTCCTGCTCTCCTGCTACGCTTCGAATCATTCCCCATATTTACCGACCTCACGTCACCTCCAACACCACTTCAATTCACACCGATTTCTCAAAAATCAACACTGTGGTAGGACAGAGCCAATAGTTATATCTCTTGAAGGAAACCACAGAAATTGTATCACAACATACTACGAATACAGAACAGAAAATGCTGTGAATGCACTTGAGAAAGAGATGCGAGATGCTGGTGTAAAATTTCACCAATAAAGACAGAACCCGAGAACAATAAGGAATTGCAATGTTTTTCGCAACGAGACCAATGGGTGAGTCAGCAGATATTTTCTGCAACAAACCTCTCCACTGGAGGAACGCTCCAGTTTCACTTGGTCAGTACCTTTGTTCTCGGGTTTGCGGGAGCAAGGAGTATGAACTCCCCGCCCCATCTATAACCTAGGTTTTAACTGTTCGACCAGCGGTAGCATCGCTGGAGGCCTACGCCCACAAGGTTAAAGGCATGTACACCCCTTGCAAACTTGAGTGCAGTTTACCACACTTCCCCACGCTGTCAAGCACAAAAAAATGGATTTTGTGAGAAAAGAACAGAGGAGATTGAATGAATCGTGTGTTATCAACAATTCATTTCTTCAAAAGGAAAAGCAACTCCTTATTTTCTGTGGGGCAATCACTCACCCACTTGTTTGTCCATTTCATTTCAGACATTATATGACGGCGGTAATCGATGGACTTAATCCCGATTAATTTACCGCTTTCTGAAAGTATGTCCATGAGCTGTTCAAATGTTGCACGACCCGTTGTGCTGTAAGACAAAAGAACATACTCTGCATTTATATTTCGTATGAGCTTCTCGATAGCCTCAAGAGCGATATAACGTGTTGTCTTTTCGTTTTTTCGGAATTCTTCAAAGACGGAAGAGGAAAGTGTATCAGAAGAATCCAAACGACGGTTTGCCTTGCCAAATAGTTTTGGCTTGTCATTTAAGATTATAGTAGTCCAAATATGATAATAAGAACTATATCGAATGCGGGAAGGGGGCATTTTCTCATTATTCGATCCGTAAGGTGGGTCTAAATAAGCCAGATCGGTTTGTACGTGCGGTAGAAGGTCAAATACATCACCTATTAACACCTGATGATCTCCACGTGTTCTTAAAATACGTGGTACATCAAGAAACAAGTCATTGTATGAACGATCCGCCCACTCTTTGAGATAGGATACATAGTGTCCTAATGTACTGTCAACTTTATCCAAGGCAAGTATTAAGCCAGTAAGTGCAACGTTTTTATCAATGGGAGAGAGGTCAAGTTTATCCAACTCTTCACGAATAGCATCTAATTTTCTTGTGTTCTTTAGTTGCCATGGTCTTTTAATTCCACCCTCGCTTTCTGAAAGAATAGAACCATAATTTTCACTGTACCAACCATCAATAGGTTGCAAATTATTAAGATGGTCGAACAAAGGGACGTAATACTCGCGGTCTCGTTTTGAGAGCAAATAACATGACGCAAAGCATTGAGACCAAATAGAAATATCCGAAGAAATCACATCGTATCCATTTTGGGCAAAAGCTTGGGAAACACGCGTTGTTCCAGAAAACGCATCCCACACGCGCTTAACCCTCAGAGGTGACACTACATCTATTATTTCACCTATTAGCTTCTTTTTAGAACCTGCATACTTTATACCCTCAGTTTGAAAGGTATTATAAGCACAAGGAAATAACAATCCTTGAGTCGTTTCACTTTTACTTACCGATGATCTCATCTATGTCTCTTTCTATGCAATTTAACGCCTGTTTATGTCCCTTGCATGATGCAACCATTGCCTTTGAAAAAAGCAGCAACAATGCCTCATTATCATCATACGAAATCCAGTTTTTACACACGGGCTTAAAATATGGATATGCTCTTTCTGTATGTGTCCAAAACCCTCTTTGTAATGCGTTCGCGCTCGCTCCCCCATACCTTACTTCGGCAATGTATTCTCCTTTATCGTTTTCAAACAAAAATACTGGATGTTTACGATGCCTCTCCCCAGGTTCCACGTAAGATATTCTTCGTGTCGAATTTAAGGCCCGATCTATATCAAATATCAGAATGTTGCATGTGCGCTTCTTTTCGTCATATATGAGAGGCATAACATGAAGGTTTCGTAGCTTTTCGAAACACGAAG
The DNA here is from genome assembly GCA_947629715.1 of uncultured Akkermansia sp. Classification (GTDB taxonomy): domain Bacteria; phylum Verrucomicrobiota; class Verrucomicrobiia; order Verrucomicrobiales; family Akkermansiaceae; genus Akkermansia. Next base: position 8,948 of record CANRET010000051.1, on the reverse strand, counting down.
ATGATAGGACAGAACACAATCTGTCACATTCAATTATCGGACAACTTTCCTGTTTGAGTTTAGGAAATAACTCGTTAGACTTATCCGTAGAAAGCTGTAATGGACCTACTCCATACGCTTTCAAACTTACAGAAAAATTCTTGCTAGTAACATCATTATTAACAACTATATCTTCTTCTCTTTCCTTCGCTCTGAATAAATCCTTTCCAACATGCTTTGAGCTAAAATCATACATATACTGGTTAATAAACTCGGATATTGCAATCTCAGCCATATCACCATGTGTTTTGTTCCCTATTCTTCTCATTGAAAAGATATTCTGGAGTGTCATAGCAAAAACATCCTTTCTTTTTTCGGAAAAAAGCGCAAACCGTTCTATGAAATCATCGAAATCAGACATTTTATTATGTTGAACTTAATTTAGAATTCCGTACCAATTTAGACTACCAATCATTGAGTAATCAGATTATGGTATAACGAACGCACATTGTACCTTTTTTTACAGGGAGCATCAAGTCTTATTTAGACAAGTTCTACGCCGCGAAGTTGAACCAGAGCAAGTAGTTGTTCAGGTGCTTCGTAGAAACGCCGTTAAACTCCCGCACAAAGCGTTTCAGCCCACCGTGGTAGGCATTGATGTAACAGCCCTTCTTGGAGGAATAAGCGTCCACCATCACGCGGTTGAGTCCATGCTCAGAGGCGAGGCGATTGTACACCGATGCCCCATCCGCACACACCGTGGAAGCCTCTGCGATATGCCCACCCAGCACCGCCTCCAGCCCCGCATAAGAGCCCTTACCGGTCTCCGCGACCTTGGCAACGCTCTGCCCACTGCGATTCACGGCACACGGTACGCAGACTTGCTCAGACGAAAGCCCGCGCTTTCTCCCCTTGTGGAAGATAGATGACCCACGTTTGCGAGGCTTACGCCCAACCGCCTTGCCTCCCTTGTACGACAGGCGAAAATACGTCTCATCCGCCTCCACAATGCCCGACAGCGTGATGTTTTCCAATATCAGGTTGAGACTATCGCATATCTTATGCCTCCACAAAAACGCCGTGTTCTTGTTCACCCCGATAAGCTCAGCCGTCTTCCGAACCGTCATCCCATGCAGAAAGCACGAGACAAACTCACGCCACGTCATCGGGGATAGCTTCGAGTTATACATGACCCCGCCAGTCGTCGCGGAGAACGTGCAGTGGCAGTGTTTGCACTGGTACCTCTGCTTCCCAGTGGCTGACTTCCCGCACCGAGTCACGCCCTTCCCCTTCGCCCCACAATGCGGACAAACATACCCATCCGCAAACTTCGCTTCCACAATAGCTTTCTGATCAACCAACAGCGTTTGCTCGGTCACATATTCAATGAATTTCTCCCGCTCACTCGGCGAGAGCTGCAAAAATTGCTTAACGACTTCCTGTGTGTTGGTTGTAATCATTACCTTCTTTGTTGTTCAACAAAGCAAGCATATCACATGTTCCCCGCTTTGTCAACATAAATTTGCACCAAAATCAAAAAAATCACCACTGTGGTAGGACAGAGCCTATTTTTTTCTTGAATACGGATTCTAAATACGTATCACAATGAAAACGAAATCAAATAGACAGAAAGAGCTGGCGGCGGTGGAGGTGCTGCGGCAGACGGGGGTGGATGTGCTGGAAGCGGCGTTGGTGGCCAAGAGGGCGCTGGAGGCGGGGAGAGGACGCGTGAAGCGCGCCATGGCGTGCATTGCGGCAGGGGAAGAGGAACTGCGGCGGCGTGAAAAGACGGTCACCTTTGCCCGGGCGGTGGAAGAAGCGCTGGAAGCGAGGAAAGACCGGCGGGCACGGACGCTGTGCGACTTCCGTGGCATCGCGAGGCGATTCATGAAACGTTGCAAGGGTCTGGCGAATCGGCGCATGCGCAGCATCTCCGCCGAGGAATGTCGCGACTATATCCGAGAGGCATTCGACACGCCACGGCAACGAAACAAAGCGAGACTCATCCTCAGCGGGATGTTCTCCACCGCCTGCAAGCGAGGGTGGTGCGCAGAGAATCCGGTGCGCAAGGTGGAGCCGGAACGCATTGAAGAAAAGCGTATCAACATCCTGAAGAAGGAAGAAATAGGGCGGTTGATGAGCACCGCCGAGACCTTCGAGGGCGGAACCTGTCTCGCCGCTACAGCCATCATGCTCTACGCGGGCGTGCGCCCGAACGAAGTGGAACGGTTGCGCTGGAGCGATGTGCGGCTCGATGACGGCGTCATCTGCATTGCCCCGCGCCACAGCAAGACCGGCGGCGCACGACACGTCACCATCTTTCCGCCTCTGGCACGCATCTTGCAGCGCGTCCGGCGTTCCGGAGACGAGCTGATCTGTCCGCCGAATTGGCGACAACGCCGCATGCGCCTGCATCGGGAGGCCGACTTCACGACATGGCAGCCGGACGTGCTGCGGCACACCTTTGCCACGCACCATCTGGCTACCTTCCGCAACTACGCCGAACTGCAATTAGAAATGGGCCACCGTTCGGCGGAGCTGCTACGCACGCGCTACATCGCCATGGAAGGTGTGTACCGTCGCGAGGATTCCCTGCTGGTGTGCTGAGAAGAGGCGATCGGCCCTTTTCATGGATTCCTGCTCATCAATGTTTTTCGATTTGTTTTCTTTACCGAAAACATCCGATAAGCACGAAAATAAAATGCCCGATAGGGAAATTTTCCTTGTCAAAAGAGGGAAAAGCAGGTAATATTCCCGAATGGGAATGGAAATGCAACGTGTACAGCGCACCTCTGACGTAGGAAATCTCATACGACGAAGGCGCAGAGAAGCGGGATATACGATCCAACAACTGGCGCAGTTGCTGGGGTGCAGCACGCGCTTTCTCAGCGAAGTTGAACGTGGAAAAGAGAGTGCGAGTATAGGACGAGTGCTACAGATTGCCGTGTCTCTTGGGTTGGAGATGCGCATGGGGAAAAAGTCAGTGCGCTGAGATCATGAACAAGCGACTCAACGTTTACTACGGCAAGCGCGAAGTGGGGGAATTGTGGGTGGATCAGGCTGAAAATTACCACTTCCGCTATACAAGAGAATGGGAAAGGAAAGGGTTCTCGATAGGTCGTGTGTTACCATGTGGATGTGGGGAATTACATGGAAGGGAGGTGGAGTATTTTTGGAGCAACATATTGCCGGAGGGCATTTGCCGCGAGTCGATAGAGCGCGAGTTGCGTACGGATGGTAGTGATTTCGCTCTGCTATGTGAACTTGGGAAAGAAGTAGCCGGCGCCCTCTCGTTGGTGAAACCCGGGGATGAGCCGCCTGCCTCGCGCGGATCCTACTCGGCTGTTCTGAAGGAGGAGGAACTGAGTGCGCGGCTGAGAAATTTGCCACACCGCCCCATCCTGCATCGTAACGAACGTTGGAGTTTATCACTCGCCGGAGCACAGAACAAAATGGCAGTTTTACGCACAAAAGAGGGGATACGTATGCCGCAGGATGGAGCAGCTTCCAACTGTATTCTCAAGATCGCGTCGGCGGATTTTCCCGACCTCGTTTTCAATGAGTTCATCTGCATGAGACTGGCACGGGAGGTGGGTCTTCCCTGCGCTCGAGTCGATCTTTTGCGCATTGGTGGTGTATGGGCGCTGGCTGTGGAGCGCTATGACCGGCATTTGCACGCCGGATTGGTTCAAAGATTTCATCAGCAGGACTTTTGCCAAATGCTCGGCATTCCGCATTCGCTAAAATATGAATTTCATGGAGGTCCCGGTTTGCAAGAGTGCACCCGGGCTATGCGTGAGATTTCAGCCTTACCCGTTGAGGATGCCTTTCTCTTGGGGCAATGGTACACTTTTAATTTGCTAATCGGTAACATGGACGGTCACGCCAAAAATATCTCCATGCTTTACAAGCCGCAGTCGGGTTGGCGTCTTTCCCCCTTCTACGACCTCGTTCATACCGTTGTGTATGAGGATATAAGAGAAGTGCCGGCTATGCTTCCTTGCGGCAGGGAGGTGAGCCTGCGTCGCATCACGCCATCCTTATGGCAATCTGCCATGCAGAGCATAGGACTTCCCCTTCGTCCTATTTGTTCCTCTGCAAGAGAAATGAAAAATACCCTTCTCTCATCAATTTCCGATTTCTCCCTGACGGAGAGGTCAGGGCGTTCTCCGCAAAGCGATGTCGTTCGTCGCCTTCTCCGTAGCTTGGAGAATTGCGTTCGCTCCGCCGGTTTTCTGCCAACCGCTGAATCTGAGTAGTCAGCTACGGCAAAAAGGGAAAATGCAGATGGATTGCGGGAATTACGCGCACCGCTGTTATCGAATAAAGGCAGCAGCCAGTTGCACGCGCTCAGCTTTGGCGATGCCGGGACTGCGCGCCACGCTATCCCATTGGGAAACACTCGCTCATTTTTCTCCCTTTCTCATGCGAATGCGACGGGGCAATGCCCGGCTGCTGAGAGATTGCCCTGCCGCGGGCATGCGTCGCCGCAAGTGTGCCTCACGTATGTCGCTGCCCAATTTCTTCAAAGCTCTTTTTACCGGAATCGGGGTCAGCAATTTACTCTTCTTTCCATCATTAAAATGAAATATCCTTTCTTTTATAAAAAGTGGAATAATTACTTCTTATTTTATGCCAAATCTATTTTGAGCTTTTCTCGATTTTTTCAACTTTCCGAGCAACAGGAAATCGAACGGTTTGTGCGCGCTGCTGAGGAGTTCGAGCCCCTCCTGCCGACCGGCTGAGCGCCTTCGAGGAAAGGGAGAGCGGAGGGACATGACAGCAAGTCATATTTGCATTTTGCGCATCGCAAAAAAAGTTGCCTTTCCGACGTGCGGGGCGTATGATACGCGCATGACCGATTGTTCGCTATACCGCGCTTGGGCGGAGATTGATACGGATGCCATGAAGCACAACTTGCGCGTCGTGCAGAAAGCTCTGCCGAATCATCGGCGTATGGCGATCGTGAAAGCGGAGGCTTACGGGCACGGGCTGGAGGGAGTCGTGCGCGCGTTGGATGGGGAAGACATCGCCTTCTTCGGCGTGGCCACTATTGCGGAGGCGCAGCGCGTGCAAGACACCGGAGCGCACATCTGCCCGTTCATCCTGGGACCGTGTTTCCCGGAAGAGCGCGAGGCCATCGTGCAGAATGGGTGGCGAGCGGCCCTTTCTTCACCCGAGGAAGCGGAGCATTTTAATTCTCTGGGCGAACTGTACGGCAAAAAAGTGCACCTGCACATCAGCATCGACACCGGCATGGGACGCGCAGGCCTGCTGCCGCACAGCATCCACGGCCTTGCGGACAAGTTAAAGCAGCTCCCGAATCTGCATATCGAGGGCATCTACTCCCATCTCTCCGCCGCCAGCGAGGACATCTCCTTCACCCACCGCCAGATTGAGGCCTTTGAACAGGCCGTGAGCGAGCTCTCGCAAGACATAACCTTTGAGTACCGCCACTTGTGCAGCAGTTCCGGCGTATTCAACTACCGCGTGCCCTGCACAAACATGGTACGTTTGGGGCGCATTCTGTACGGCTACTCGCCCATGCCCTCGCCTTTCAACAAAGAGTTGCGCAACACCCTCACCCTGTTCAGCCGCGTCACCCTGGTGCGCACACTGCCGGACAACCACGGCGTGTCCTACAACCACACCTACATCACCACGGCGCCCACGCGCGTGGCCACCATCGGCATCGGCTTCGGGGACGGCTACCTGCACTACCTCTCCAACACGGGCGCACGCGTGTACCTCAACAACTCCTATTGCCCGGTGCTGGGACGCGTGACAATGGATCAGGTGATGGTGGATGTGACCCACTTGAAGGATGTGAAGCCCGGTGATGTGGCCGAAATCATGGGGCCGAACGTCCCCTGGCAGGAGCTCACCGCCCGCGCTCACACCATCCCCTCCAACGTCATCACCTCCATCTCCGCCCGCGTTCCGCGCGTTTATCGCCCCTCCGGACAGGCGGGAGGAACGCGGTAGCCGAGGCATCTACTTTTTGGCATCCTTGCCGAGCAAGATGTGAGCCGTAAGCATCTTTGCGAGCGTACCGTCATCGATTGCCTTGGTGACACTGATATGGCAGCATTGGTCCAAAGCATTCCACAACATGGTTCGCAGCGCCAGACGGGCCTTTTTGACGTTTTGCTTCGTTCCTATGCCAAAGAGATGGGAGTGCACCACCGCGTACGAGGCTCTCATCCCTGCATGATCCCGACCGATGCAATAGTATTCAAACGCTTTCTTGGGATCTTTCGCTCCACCTGCGCCGGAGGCATACAAACGCCCCAAATAGTATGCGGCATTCCACGCCTTATGCTCGAGAGCCTTTTCCATCGTCTCCTTGTACTCGGATGCTTTTTCAGGATCTGCGAACATCTGTTTTCCCAGCATCTTTACAGCCGCCGGCGAACCGTTTTCCGCCTTCTTGCGCAACCACGCATCGTCATTCACCTCCGGGTGATTCTCGTCCGCCTTCATGTGTATCCGATAGGTTATTCCATCGAGGGCCTTCATTTGCTCGTCGGCAGCTTTGCGTGCGGCATTGTTCTGGCAATTTTCCTTGATCGAGATGAGAGAACTCTTCATTGTCACCACATATTCTCCTCCATAGTAACCTTCATCCCAAGCATCGAGATCCGGAGGATCAAAATTGTCAGCCAAGTTTGCATACTGCATGTATTGGGTAACTTCCTTGAGGCGGTTGGGATATTCCGCAAGAGATTCCGCTATGGACAAAAAAGTCTGTATGGCCCTAAACGAACCCTGCCGAGCCGCAGAATCCAAGTACTTAATTCCTTCCTTTTCGCAGCCCCATATCCCACCGAAAGGAGGAGCGCATGACAGACCTTCTCCCACCATCGCCATCAGAGGTCTGCAGCCCTGTTTGAGTGATGCCCATGCCCAATCCGGGTATTGTTTTTTGACTCTCTTTTTGACCTCTTTGCCTACACATTTCATACCTGACTCCTCATAAACCTCCTCAAAAACACGAACACAATCCGATGCATCCGGTGACAGCTGCCGCTGAACGACAAGCCCAATAACGCTCTTACGTCCAACAGACTTATTCGCCAACTGCTTCATTTTGTCCTCGTTTCCCGGCATACCGAAATTGCACACGAGATAAGCTTCCATAGCTTCCAGCAAACCCTTGTTCGCCGCAGCTTCCAGTTGTTCCAGATCCTCGCTCTTTCTCTGCTTTCTATCCTTGGCGAGATATGTTTGAAGACCGACCGCCGCTTGCGCACGAGCGTCTCCGGATTCAGCCTTCTTCTGCAACAGCTCCATAGCTGCCTTGGCCCCATCCTCCGTGTCCTCCCCCATAAGACGGAGTACTTGCATCTGCCAAGTTTCCTGCTCCGGAGCTTGAAGAGCTTCCCCGGACGCTTCTTGCGTTGTCGCCTTTTCCTTCGCTCCCGTCGCCCCTGCAAGTATCAGAACACTCGCCAAGACAAGAATTATAAAACGTTTACAATAAGTCAATAACAAAACAGGGGGGGGTAGCAGATTTTTGACATGGGAATTAAGAATTCTAACAGAGTGTACTCTATCAAAGATAACGGTTATGAGCAAGCAAAAATTAACAAAATTTTTGGGTAGATGCGATTTTTTCTTTTGAGGCATTACGGTTCATGCGCACTGCAGCATATACCTAGCTAAAAGGTAGGAAATCCCTTGACAAGGCGAAACGGACGTGGTATAAGCCCCCCCGTATGAGAGAGGACGTAGAACGAGCCATTGCGCAAGGGGGGCTGAAGCGGGAGGAGGTCCGGCGCTTGATTGAGATGGAGGAAAAAGAATTGTTCGCCGGGGCCACGGAAATTCGAGAGCATTACTTCGGCAACAAGATTGAGATTTGTTTTATCATCAATGCAAAGAGCGGAAATTGCAACATGAATTGCCGTTTCTGTTCGCAGAGCGGATTCAATACCACGCAAATCGAAAAATATCCTTTCAAAAGCGAGGCTCAACTCGAAGAAATTGTGCGCGAGTGGGAGGATTTGCCGGTAGGAAGGTGCGGCATCGTGACTTCCGGCGGAGCTTTAACGGATGCCGACGTGGAAAAATTGGCGCGCTTTATTGAAAACCGCCGAAAAGCCGGCAAAAAGGCGCCAAAAATATGCGGCTCCCTGGGCAGATTGAAGGACCACGCCATCGAACGGCTGAAACAGGCAGGACTCACTCGCCTGCACCACAACCTGGAGACGAACGAATCATTCTATCCGCAGATATGCACCACGCAGACCTGGCGGGATCGACTCGACACCGTACGCTGTGCGCGCCAGGCCGGGCTCTCGATATGCTGCGGCGGACTTTTCGGTTTGGGTGAGACTTGGGACGACCGCATCTCCTTTGCCGAAGAATTGCGGCGCGAGGGCATCCGCAACATTCCCATCAACTTCCTCTATCCGCACCCCGGCACGCCTCTGGCCGACCAGCCGGTGATGCCCGCAGAGGAAGCTCTGCGCATCATCGCGCTCTTCCGCTACATGATACCGGATGCTACACTGCGCATCTGCGGGGGGCGTTTGAGTGTGCTCAAACAGCGTCAGTACGATATATTTGCTGCAGGAGCCAATGCGCTGATGAGCGGCAATTACCTCACGATTCCCGGGGCAGGAATCCAGGCAGACCTGGCAAAACTGAGCGAACTCGGCCTCGAACCGGCAGAATGAGCACCCCTCTCCACCCTCAAGCCGGTTGTCAGATTCGAACTGACGACCATCCGATTACAAATCGGGAGCTCTACCACTGAGCTAAACCGGCGGACCGGGGCGGATTCTACACGAGAGGAAAGGAGCATGCAAGACTTTTTACGTCGGCCCGACGAGAATTCGTCGGATTAGAATGCACGGAAAAAATCAAAAGCAGCCGGCAAGAGGACATGATCGAGTAGGGGGCTTTCGCCCCCTCTCACACCACCGTACGTGCCTTTTATGGCATACGGCGGTTTCCTAACCTTT
>CANRET010000050.1 GCA_947629715.1 uncultured Akkermansia sp. | reverse complement strand
TGGAATTGCCCAAAAGTCGCCAACTCCTGCTATCATCATGCTTCCCTCCCATGAATTACATTTTCTTGGGACGGATGTGACCACGGCTGATTATTTGGTTGTACCTGCTACCCCGCTTGTTGTACAATGGGAACGTGAAGTGGAATGTCGAGGAACTCAACGAATGCGAATCCACATTTGATGTGGCGCGTCGTTTGCCGGCTTGGTCCGTTGTAAGCGCACTGCGTCAAACGAAAGGGCGAGGGCGATTCAACCGCACGTGGCATGCGGGCCCGGGCGGTCTGTGGGTCTCGTACAATCTTCCCCTGCCCGCCGATTCGGGACGTCCCTGGTCTTTTTTACCTCTCGTGGCAGGCGTAGCCGTCATGGATGCTCTCAAGCCATTCAACATACCCGGACTGCGTCTGCGCTGGCCGAACGATGTGCTTGTCGGACGCGCAAAACTCGCCGGTATCCTGGTAGAACGTCCTAAATCCGACATCGTCAGCATCGGCGTGGGCATCAATGTGCTCAACAACATCGTGGATATGGGGAAGGATATGCCAAATCCCCCTGTTCGTCTGGCAGATATCGTGCCTTCCTGCCCCGATGTTACAAAACTGCGAACCGTTTTGGGTGATTCTTTGGCTGTGATTTTTGATTGTTTTTTGCAGGGAGGTCCGGAAGCGCTTGCACCCATGCTGGCATGCGCATGGGACCATCCGAAACCGGTGGTAGTTATCACGGAGACAGAACGTTTTTGTGGGTACTTTTCAGGCGTGGAACATAATGGTTCGCCTGTGCTACGCCGAGCGGACGGAACACGGTTTTCTGTCCCCGGAACATCAGTGGTACAACTCAAGGAACTCATCTGAATGCCATGCTCTATCATTTATCGGCAGTCGGTACGAACGTACAGAAGAAAACGGCGTGGGGAGTGGCGCTCAGTTGCCTGACCGCGCTGGTGGTCAGCTGCGACAATCACTCGGACTTTCCCGACGGAACCGGACATTGGAATGACGCGGACATACCCGATTCCATGCAGTGTGCAAGCTGCCACCCGAAGCAGTTCCGACAGTGGGTGGCCAGCGATCATGCTTGGGCAGCACGCCCGCCCCAACCTGCGTGGGAGAATCCCGCCTTCAACGGAAAAACGTCGCACGCACACGGCGCCACGCTCTTCTTCTCTTCCCCACAACCCGGACGCTACCAGGTGCACTCAGAGACGCAGAAGCCACCCTTTCCGATCATCACGGCTGTGGGTCGTGATCCCCTTGTGCAATACACTGTGCCCGGTGAGCGCGGCGCACAGCAGGTTCTCAGCTCAGCATGGGACCCCGCTGCGCAAGAGTGGTTTGATGTTTTTGAGGATGACGCCCGCCTGAAGAAGGAAGGAATGGCGAAGCGCGCACCGGGAGATTGGGGGCATTGGACCGGACGAGGAATGACGTGGAACTCCCAATGTGCCGCCTGCCACATGACTGATTACAAGAAACGTTACGACCGTCTCACCGACACCTACCACTCCACATGCGTTGAGCCGGGTATCACCTGCATTGCCTGCCACCCGGCGGCGACTCCTGACCCGATTGACGATTGTACGGCTGAGCGACGCACGCGATCCCTCACCGAGCAACAGACGAGCGCCGTATGTGCCTCCTGCCATGCCCGCGCTGAACGTTTGGATGATGACTTTCGCCCCGGCGATCGTTTTGAAGATCACTATCGACTTGAGCTCCCCGTAGCGCCCGGCGTTTTCTACGCCAACGGCATGCAGCGTGATGAGGACTTCGTGGAAACAGGCTTCCGCCTCAGCCGCATGGGAGCAGCAGGCGTCACCTGCCTCGATTGCCACGATGCGCATACCGGCGATACCATCCTGCCATGGGAAGACAATTCATTGTGTCTGCGCTGTCACGCCAACGGTAAAGTCATCAACGGCAAAAAAGCCCCATTCTCGGAAGGCGCGCCGAAAAACACATGCGATCGCAATTCCATTGGCGGACGCTGTGTGGAATGCCACATGCCTGAGTCCCGTTACATGGCACGCGATCCCCGCCGTGATCACTCTCTGAATATACCTGATCCTGTACTCAGCATAGAACTGGGGATTCCGAACGCCTGCACCATGTGCCACAGCAAGATGAGTGATCAGTGGGCGGCAGAGGTCTTGGCGCATGCGATTCCGCACCAGATCATGGAAGCTCGCCGGCCTCGAACCCGCGCCATACACGCCGCCATGCACGGACGCCCCAGCGAAAAGGATCTCCTGAATGCTCTGCACGAAGAAACGATACCGGCATGGCGTGCAACCCTCTTGGAGCATCTGGCGCGTTGTCCCATTTCTCCGGACATCCGGCAGGCCGCCCAACTTGCCGCCGCCGACCCCGATGCACTGGTACGGGCTGCCGCTGCCGGCATCCCGGGGGAGCACGTATTGCCCATGCTGAATGATTCGGCGCGCACGGTACGACACGCAGCGGCCTGGTGTCTGCTCGTCTGGCAGCCGGAGCTTCTCCGAGGGACTCGCGCGCTCAAAGAGCTGCGCGCCACTGCTGAGTTTCTCTCTGATCAGCCGGGCGGGATCATGCAACTGGCAACGCTTGCACTGATTGACAAGCGAGAGGATGAGGCTGAATCTCTCTACCGTCGTGCCATTGAGCTGGACCCCGCATCGCCCGTGCCCTACATGGACTATGCAGTGCTATTGGCGCGGCAGAATCGGCTCCCCGAAGCATTGCAACAACTGCTTATTTGCACCTCAAAGGCCCCACTGAACGCTGAGGCCCAATACCGCCTTGCCCTTGCACTCATTGAGCTTCGACAATATCCGGCTGCTCTCACAGCGCTTAACCGCGCTCTGCAGGCTGACCCCGGTCATGTCGAAGCGGGCAAGGCGCGTGCAAGCCTTCTCCCCATGCTGTCACCTCAAACCAAGCAATGACCATGCCGGAACTTTCGACCACGTCCACCATCGTCATCATCATGATTGCCATTTTGGCAGCCATTGTGATATTCTCCATGCTCAAGGGAGTTATCAAAATGCTCCTGCTGGCCATTGCGGCCGTCACTGCCATTGCCGCGTGGATCTTCATCCAGAAGAACGGCTTTACGCTGTTGGCGCTACTCACGAATTCTCCGCAACCTTGGATGGTTCAAGCCCTCGCATGGATTGCTTCTATCTTCATCTTCGCCGTTTTCTTCCATGGGATGAACTGGTTTTCACAGCTCTTCTCGTGGCGACGCGAAGGAGCCTCCACGGGTGGGATTCTCACCACATTTCTCATGTGCGCACTCATGTTGTGGCTGGCCATGCTGGGCATATCGTATTACGGTGATGTGTCGCGCATCAGCTTCTACCAAGCTCGCGCCTCGGCCACTGCCGACTCTGTTCCTACGCTTCCCTGGGCCTCGCGCCTTCAAAATGCATTGCGTAACTCGCCCGCTACTTCGTGGATCCTTCAATTCAATCCGATGGACGACCAGGCTCAGACCAAGCTTGCCTGCCTCGTAGCCTATGGCTGCACGCTTTCCGATGCGCAAATGGAACAATTCTACCGCACATGTTTGGAACACTCCGGCATCCCCCATCCCTCTCGCTTTCTGGAGCTTTTTCGTGACCCGGGCCTGCGCACGCTCGTGCAGGAAAAACGCTTCGTCAATCTCTTGGAGAATTCACATCTCAAAACTTTTCTTCAATTTCAGAACACTCAGCAGTTTCTTGAAAAATTACAGCTCAACTAACCATTCCCTCTCGCAAAATTATCGCTCTTTTCTCCTCTTTTTGCCTTGTGAATCGGCTCGGCTTCATGGTAGAATGGCGGACAGCCCATCTGATTGCAAACGCTGTGGATATTAAGCGTATGAAAAAGCCGCTGCGAGCCTGCCTGTTCGCTGTGATGCTATTGATAGCGTCGATGGCGAAGCTGCACGCCGCCCCTGGAAAATGGGAAGTTTTTTCCATAGGCGGAGTCGATTATGTGCGCTTGGAGGACGTGTGGCGCTTCTACGGTTTTACCAAACGTGACGGTCGCACGGGCTGCATTTCTTACGGAGCTGGTGACCGCACGGTATCCCTCCGTCCATCCAGGCAAGATTTTTATGTCAACAACTACCGCTATATCCTTTCCTACCCTGTCATTTCCAACGACAACTCCTTGCTTATCTCCGCCATCGATATGAGTAAGTTGGTGGATCCGGTACTGCGTCCACGTCTCACAAAATCAGGAAATATCACCACTGTGGTGTTGGATCCCGGTCATGGTGGACACGATGCCGGAGCCGTAAGTCGCTACGCCCGTGAAAAAGACTGCAATCTGGCGCTGGGTCTGAAGGTACGCCGCAAGCTGGAAGCCGCCGGTTTTAAAGTGGTGATGACAAGAGACAAAGATTTTTTCCTGACTCTCGGCGAACGTGTGGCAATTGCCAATCGTACACCGAACTGCATTTTTGTAAGTCTGCACCACAACTCCGGCGGCAGCGCTGCTTCCGGCATTGAAACTTTCACTCTTGCTCCGCACGGCACCACATCCCCCTTTGCGCGCACCCGCCGCACCGAAGACTTGGCAGGCAACAATCAGGACAGTGAAAATATCGCACTCGCTACGGCAATTCATAGTCATTCCATCAAAAAAACCGGAGCAATTGACCGCGGCATCCAACGTGCACGCTTCTCCGTCCTCTGCACGATTAAACGTCCCGCCATCCTCTTTGAGGGGGGCTTTGTCACCAACCCTCAGGAAGGTTCTAAAATCAGTTCAGAGCGCTACCAGGACATGCTCGCCCAGTGTATATGCGATGGCATTGTCCGCTACACTTCCAACACAAAAAACCGGCGCTCTTCATACCGACAAACAGGCAGTGGCTCCGCACGCGCTGGGGCGTTGCACTCCGGTTATATTCCTCACACGCGCGGCTCATCTTCCCACTGACTGTCAATCACACTCATGCCCTCTTTCCTGCCCAAGACTTTGCTCCTGTTCTGCTGCATGCTTGTTGCGTTTGCGGAGACGCTGACTCCGTCCGGAAGCAGCCCCGAAACCTCGGCAGCATGGGTTCCGGCGGAGGGGCCTCCGGATGTTCTTTATCAAACGGTGGAAGAACTGCGCAGCTTTTACAAGTTGACAGCCGGAACGCGTTCCTCCCGAAAGGGGGGCTATTCACTCACTCATGCAGACACGTCCGTTGAGTTGGGACCCGGCGCCCGAGAACTGCGCATCAACGGTGTGGATATTACGCTGGCACGCCCGTTTATGCGGGATCCCGACGGCAAACTCCTCATTTCCCGTGAAGACTGGGTGTACTGGATCGACCCCATTTTACGACCTCTTTATATTGCGAATCGTTCTGCGGTAGATACTGTGGTTATCGATGCCGCGCACGGCGGACACGACACCGGCGTGGCTTGTGCAGCAAACAGCGAAGCGCAAATCACTCTGCTGACTGCCCAAGCTCTCCGGGTTGAACTTGAAAAGGCGGGTCTGCGTTGCTTTCTCACGCGAACTGATGACTACTTCCTCTCTGATCGGCAACGTGTGGACAATTCCAATTCCACACCGAACGCCATCTTTGTGAGCTTGCACATCAACAGCTCCAACGCTGCTGCCGAAGGTCCGACGGTGTATGTACTCTCTCCATCATCGATCGCCCAAACTGAGCGTCCTGGCGGGACCTTCGCATGCAAAAGCGCCGCCCTGGCCTACGCTCTTCAATACGCGCTGAGCAGTGAAACGCGTTCGTCGGGAGGCGGCTGTCGTCACACACATTATAATTTGCTCAGTTCACTCAGCATGCCGGCAGTTTCCATTGAGCTGGGCTATGCGAGCAACGCCAAAGAAGCCGCTGCGCTCTGTACTCCGGAATACAGGTCACGACTCGTCTCGGCCATTGCGAGGGGTATTTTGAATTATACTCGCGCCACAGCCCCAACCGCCACGATGCCCGTGATGCCGTCAGCTCCCAAAAAAACGACTGTACAGAAAGACGCCACCAGGGAAAAGCTGCCGAATACCAAGGCAAAGCCGGACAGCTCTCCCGACAAACGCCGCAATCGTCGCCCCCGACGCAAGCGATAGACTTGAGTCTTGTCGGAAATCGCCGACTCCTCATCTCAACGCATCCAATTTGTCGGGTATGATTTGCTCCCACGGCAGCTCGGGCTTGGTGAAATGCCCGTAATTGGTTGACAACCGGAAGATAGGACGGCGCAGTCCGAGAGCCGCCTCCATGTCAGCAGGCTTGAAGGAGAAGGCGGCGCGCACGCGGCGGATGATTTCTTCCTCGTCCACCTTGGCCGTGCCGAAGGTGTCCACGTCAATCATGATGGAAACGGGATCGGCCTTACCGATAGCATAAGCCACCTGGAGCTCGCAACGGCGTGCCAGTCCCGCCGCCACCACGTGCTTGGCAACCCAGCGACACATGTATGCTCCGGAACGATCCACCTTGCTGCAATCCTTTCCGGAAAACGCCCCGCCGCCATGCCGACCCATGCCGCCGTACGTGTCCACGATAATTTTGCGTCCTGTCAGTCCGGAGTCCCCGTGAGGACCGCCAATGACAAAGCGTCCGGTCGGATTGATAAAGTATTCGGTATCCTTCCGCAAAAGGTCGTTGGGAAGCACGCGTTTCACCAGAGCGGTGCAGTACTCCCGAATCTCCGCCAAACCCACGTTTTCCGTATGCTGCGTACTCACCACCACGTTCATGATACGCTCCGGGCGACCGTCCGCACCATATACCACCGCCACCTGACTCTTGCTGTCCGGGCGCAACCAACCGACCTCTCCGGCATGACGAGCCCGAGCCAATTCGCGCATAATGCGATGGGCGTACATCACCGGTGCGGGCATCATCTCAGGCGTTTCATCCGTAGCGTAACCGAACATGATACCTTGGTCCCCGGCCCCCTGCTCGCAGCCTTCCTTGCCTTCGGCAGCACAGGCATCCACCCCCTGCGCAATATCCGGACTCTGCTCGGAGAGGAAATTAAGCACATCCACCCCATCCGCATAAAACACATCATCATCCGCCGGTGAACGATATCCGATCTCACGAATCGCTCCTCGCACGACGCTTTCGTAATCGACTTTCGCGCGAGTTGTGATCTCACCTGCCAGCACCACATGGCTATCTTTCACAAGTGTCTCGCACGCCACTCGACTTGTCGGATCCTGCTCCAAACAGGAGTCCAATATCGAGTCGGAAATCAGATCCGCTACTTTGTCAGGATGACCCTCCCCTACAGATTCTGAGGTAAATAAACGCGGTATATTCATATTCAATCCAGTTCGTTAGTCAGTGAAAAAAGTCCCAACCCGCCCGGAACCTTATCCGGGTTCTCCCTGATACTCGCCATAGCGGCGGACACCACCAACGCCGCCTTGTTAGCATACTCCGGTTTTGTCCGCAGCAGGTGGTAGAACATATCCCACCACAAGGTGATTTCGTTCCTTAGCATCTGCGCCTGCACCGAATAATGTCTCACGCCTGCCTCGTACAGCGCGTTCTCCTCATGCTCGGTCAGATTGCAGGTGTCCTCGTCGGTATAATACCCGGTGCGCTCTTTCAGGCGTTGCATGCTCTCCGCGATGGTGTAATCGTACGGATTGCGCCTCATCTGCACGGCGAGCGTCAACAATTCGCGGCGTGCAGAATAGCGGCGAGGGGTCGGGTCATTGAGTACGGCGATGTACCTCTCGGGGTATTTCAGACGGGTGATGAGCAGTTTCTGCACAGCGTCACGCGGATGCAACATGATCTGCTGGTACAATTCAGTGAGTTTGGCGTAATAGTCGGGCGTACGCTTCCCACTTGCAAGCACGTGACGATTCACATGGCAAATGATATTCAACTTGCCATAGCGACTGCGCAACACCTGTGCCAACGCATCGTCTGCCACGCACACGGCGTTCTTTCCGGTAGGATTATTGCTCTTCTTGAGCAGCTCCTGAATGAGCCAATGGGCAAAGGCGTCCTCCAGGCTCTCCGCAGGCACCTGCGGGTTGTCGAACAGCAAGACCACCCCCACTTTATCCTGCGCATAGCTCGTCAGTATGTTGATGCACGCCTGCGGTGTCATCGGCGCTCGTGCCGCTCCCATGTCCAACGACCACGCACACGGCGGCGCCCCTGCCACACGCGCCACGCGCCGAGGAGGAAAATAGGCGGACAGGTAGCCGAGCAGTGTCAACAGGTGAACATCAAACCGAAAAGCACCACCCACCATCCAGCTTGCCTGCGGCAGGTGATGACTCAGAAAATGGTCAAGCGACACGGGGACTTTGTCATCAGACTCACTCATGAAGGAACGGGGGCTCGCAGGGATTCCAGGAAACGTTGACCCACGGCATGCATGCGGTTTTCGTTGGCTGCATCGTTACGCCACGTGAGTCTCATCAGATCGAAGAGGATAGAGGACGCATTGGTGTGCCCGCGTCCTTGCAATTTGAAGTGGCGGAACCCCATGTCGTAGAGCCGCTGTATCTCCGGGGTGTTGAGCGCCAGCACACCATAACGCTCCGTTGTCAGCATTTTTCCTAATTCGCGGCACCCATTAGTAACCTGTCGCTTGTCAAACTCGCGCCCATCGTAGCCCAGGAAATTGAGAGCATTTTCTGACAACGAGCGATAGTGAAAGCCGCGCAAAGGACAGTTTCTTATACAATACTCATTAATTAACAATATATAACGCGACGGGCAATCCCTCAACTTTTCCAACAAGTCATCGTTGAGCACGTCATCCGGATGAACCATCACTTCGTCATACTTTTCCGCCAGTTCACGATAAACGTCAAGTTTACCTTTGCCGTTTTTCTGAACGATGTTGAGTATGCTCGAAATGCAACGCAGCTGGGGAAACTTGTCGCGCAAATGATTCAGCAGGAGATCCGACCCGACAATGACGCCGTTGCGCTCAGTAGGATTATGCCTTGAGAAGAAGGAACACATGGCATTGCAGAGAGCATCGCCGAGGTGTTCCTCTTTGAGCAGCAAGTTTGAAAAAGTAAGATACACGGCTATGCGGCGTTTCTCGTACTCCAAGCCAGCCGCTCGCAATTCCTCCGCTTCCCGCAAGAGCTGCTTCAGCACACGTCCGCTATTCCACGTACACAGCGGCGCGCCGTGCACCATGTGGAATGGTTCGTAGCCCAATTTCTCTTTGCAAAAATCGAAAAAAGCCAGCAGCTCGCGGTCGTTCACAAACGCCCCCGATACATCCCAATCCGCCTCCGGCCACAGCGGATTTACGTATGCTGACCTCGCTCCCATTTGACCCGCCCAGTGTACCAGCTTTTCTCCCCTCATGTCAAGATTCACTTTGCCTCTCCGGCAAACTCATCTGAACGAAAACCGGGACAGGACAGAAAAGCGGAATTCCGCCGTAAGTCCCCGGAGCGCCCGGGAGAAATAGGACGAACACAAACAGCCCTCGGCACAGGAATGAGCCGATGCCGGGACACGGACAAATCAGGCGCAAGCGAGGTTAGAATCGTAAACCGCCAATGCTGTCCCCGAAGCTATTTTTCAGGCCAACCGACGGTCTGATGAGCAATGACGCGCTCCCCGTCTTTCAAGCCGAGCTTCTCAGTGAGGGCGCTGTCGTCTATCAACCCTCGAATGACGGTCGCCAACCCTTTTGAAGCCGCGTAGAGATACACATTCTGATAAGCGGAACCTACGTGGCAACGTCCCCATTTGTCGTCCTTCGCCGCATACAGCAAGTGTACAGGCGCGTCATTCACAAATTCCTGTGTGGCAGTGAGCGGTATCAGATTCTCATCGTTCACCTTCACCAGACAGTTCTTTCCTCCGTCGTAAAACCACGTCCCTGTGGGGGTGAGGACGTAGAGCTTCATGTTTTGCTGGTTTCTGGCAGTGGGAATCGTACGCTTCCCCTGCGCATTAACGCCCCATGCAGCCCAAAGCGTCTCGCTGAGCGTCTGGTCATCCACCGGCTTCTTGGCGTCGTACAATCTGCCCGAGGCTCGAACGTTGATGGCATCCATCACGGGCATTCCGCCCGTCATCACCGGCTTGGGAAGCTGCTTCACCTCGCCTCCCCATACACCACCGCAGGCCAGAGCCGTGCAGCCCATCATCGTAAGTTTCTGAATCGTATTCATGCTCTCGAGTGTACCACGCCGCGATTCACAATGTCAAGCACGCTTGACAAAACGTCTCCCCGTGAGTAGGATGAACCCATGCAACTCAACCAAGATATTCTCAGGACGCGGGGCTTGCAAATTCCGGAGCCGCCCGCACCGGTGGGATCCTACGTGCAATGTGTTCGCACGGGCAACTTGCTCCATCTCTCCGGCGGCATCTCAGTCAACGGCGAATCCTCTTTCTACGGCAAACTCGGACGCGATCTCACGGTGGAACAGGGACAGCAGGCCGCCGCCGCTGCTATTCTGAACCGACTCGGCGTCATCAAAGCCGAGCTGGGCGGCTTTGCCCCACTGCGCCGCATCGTCGCCGTAAACGGCTTTGTGAACTGCACGCCTGACTTCACCGACCAGGCCAAGGTGCTCAACGGAGCCTCTGACCTGCTCGTGGAACTCTTCGGACAGGAAGCCGCTCATTCGCGCTCCGCCGTGGGAGTGGCGAGCCTCCCTCTTGGTGTGGCTGTGGAGATTAACATGATTGTCGAGTTTGACCCGACACAACTCTGATTGCTGACATGGCGACGATCGTCCTGGGCATCTGTGGCTCCATCGCTGCCTACAAAGCAGCGGACGTTGCGTCGCGCCTCACGAAAGCGGGACATGAGGTGTACTGCGTCTGCACACCCACGGCGCTGCGCTTCGTCACGCCGCTCACGCTCATGACGCTTTCTCGCCACCCGGTCGTCACTTCTTTTGAAGAGGAAACAAACGACTGGACACCCACACACATCGCGCTGGCGCAGAGAGCGGATGTGCTGGCAGTAGCGCCGGCCAGCGCACATACCATAGCGTGCTTTGCGCACGGTCTTGCTCCGAATGTGCTCACCTCACTCTACTTGGTCAACCGAGCCCCAACGCTCATCTTCCCCGCCATGAACACGCAGATGTGGAATCACCCCGCCACACAGCAAAATGTGCAGACTCTGCTCCAACGCGGCAACATCATCATCGGGCCGGAAGAAGATGGCGAACTCGCATGCGGCGTCTGTGGAAAGGGGCGACTCGTGGATGTAGAAACTATTGTGTCGAACATCCGACAAGCCCTCTGAGCCGCACTTCCCCGCTTCAATGCAGCCATCGGCACGCTGCTCACACCTCTCGGCGGCGGCAATGTCTCCCCTGCACAGTCGCAACTTTTTCATTTTCCATGGCATGTGTCCCCCCAATTCACGGACAATCCGAAATCCAACCTGGGATTATCTCGAAATGAACCTCTTTTTATCATATGATAACTTCATATTCAACATGTTTTAACCTATTCACATCCTGACGGGAATTCACGGGGTGACGCAGGAGAATCTTGAGTTTTTCAGAAAATATGATAGGTTTACGACCAGCATGGCACACACAGTATTACCCCCGGAGTTAGCAAAGATCGTTGCGGCATTGGCAAACGCCTTTGCGCAAAGTCAGACCGTCGTCTCAGCCAGGGCGCGCATCGGCCTGTTTTATCAGGATGCAGCGGCCACGGAACTCTTCCGCAAGGTGAGTGAGTACGGGACGCAACTCCAGGAAAAGAGTGCAGCAGGCATGCCGCCCGGAGAAGAAGAAATAGCGAAGTTTGACAAATTACGCAACGACGTGGTCAACAACACGCAGTGCAAGGGATTTCTGGAAGCGCGAGAGAAGTTGGACTTAATGCTCGCAACAGTGAATCAATACCTCTGCCTGGCCATCGACAAAGGCGCAGCGCCGAGTGATGAAGAGGTAGCGGAATCCATGACACGCAGTGTCAGCGCCTGCAGTTGCGGCGGTCACTGCAAGGATGGTGAGTGCAATGGCAATTGCGATGGTCACTGTCACGACGGGCATGATTGCCATTGCCACAAGCACGAAGCCTGACTTCCTCCGCCGAAGCGACTCTGTTTTTCCCGCCTGTCATGCGTCGCTTTTTGCACTCCCGCGCTTTTTTCTACACGATAGCGACAACGCTGTGCGTGGGAATCGGCGTGGCGTGGTTGTGTGATTCAGAGTGGCGTTTCAGTCCTGCGGTTCCGGTTCTGTACGGCGGGACGGCTGTGGTCTTGCTGCTCGTTGGCGGGTTGACGCTGTCGCACGTCCGAAATCACGATCCCTTGCCGCGTGCCCATATTCTGTGGCGAGTCCTGGCATTTTCCCTCGTTTGTAATTTGGCGTGCAATCTTTATTTCTTCAGCAACCTGATGCACGCGCCGTTTTCGTTGTTTCTCACGGCAGCCTGCATCTGCTTGCTGTGGGCGCTTCTCGGACGGCTGAGCACGATCATCTCTTGCCCGTTTTTGGTCTTGCAACTCGCACAAATCGCCGGTAGCCTTCAGTACGGCTCACGCATCAACTCGCTCGTCATCGCCGAAACCCTCGAGGCCTCCGAAGAAGAAATCTTTGGCTACTTGTCTGCGAGCAACATGCTCATTGCACTCGCCTCAGTTGCCGGAGGAGTCCTGCTCAGCTGGACACTGATGCGTATTCTGCGTTCGCAACGCAATCGCTTGCAGCTGGTCAACGCCGGTCTTCTCCTTGCGCTCATCGCCGGATTGTTCAGCCTGACGATCCCGCCGGTACGCCGCGACCCCAACTACTACTGGCCCGTGTACGAAGTGTACGCCCTCATTCATGCCTGGAGCGAAGCTCTCTTCCACAATCAGGCCACCATCAAACAGGTTGAATCCCTTCCTTCTCCTGCCGATCAGCCTTCCACTCTGACCACCCTGCACGGCGGCGAAGGAGCTGTGCTCGTGGTGCACATCGGCGAAAGCGTGCGAGCTGATCGCATGGGAATTAACGGCTACTCGCGCAACACCACCCCTTTCCTGAATTCTTGCTCCCGTCTCATTAACTTTCCCAACTGCATCTCCGCCGCCTGCGATACCTGCCAGGCGCAAATCGCCATCCTCACTGACGCCCGGCGCAATATCTACGAAAAAGACCCCGCTATGCAGCCGCACACCGGGTCCGTGCTCGATCTTTTCGCCGCTCACGGCTTCCGCGTCTGTTCCTTTTTCGGCAAAAGAAACGCCACCCATCTCAAGTACGACATGGTCGTGCGCATCCTCACCCGTTGCGCTGCTGAGCGACATCACTCTCCGGGTTCTCCCTGGACCGCCCTCCCTCTGATGGCCGAATCCTTGCGCAACCAACCGACCGGGCAAAACACCATACTGTTCATCAACAATGAGGGCAGTCACACCCCCTTCTTCCACTACGACCCCAAGCAGGCTCCCTTCCTTCCCGCCGGCTCCTCCTTTGAAAATCCTGCCGCTCACGCTCAGAGTGTCAACAATGCCTACGACAACACAGTACACTACACCGATGAATTCGTGCGCCGTGTCACTCGCGTGCTGCAGGGACGTCCCTGGCTCTATCTTTACATCAGCGACCACGGAGAATACCTCGGACACGACGGCATCTGGGGACGCGCCGCTCTCGGCGAAAGCGGCCGAGACTACCACAGCACCACCGGCTGCCGCGTCGGCATGTTCTTTCTTTACTCCCCTGAATTTGAAAATCTTCATCCTCACTTTGCCCAAGCCCTGCACACCCTCGCATCCCACACTTCCATGATGGTCGCTCAGGAACATATCTTCCACACGCTTCTGGGCATTTTTGACCTGCGAACCCCTTGGTACAATCCCTCTCTTGACCTCTCTTCTCCCGCAGCGCAACCTTACTCCGGTCCGCATCCCTCCCCCTGAACCTTGGCCCCGATTTCTCCCAGTCTCAACCATATATGGCCAGAGACATGCGTAATGCAGCAGAAAGATGAAACAGTCTGGCGCCGACTGTCATTTAGACTCGGAACCTCGTTGCGCCACATACCCCGCGCGCTCCGCCCTCCCGGGATCTACGCGCCTATGCGTGATCGGACAAAAATAGTGTACCGAGAAAAGAAAGGTGATCGGACATAATTAGTGTACCGAAGTGTTCAGCGATGTTTGACCGTCATAGTTTTTGATGTCCTCAGAAAGCAT
>CANRET010000049.1 GCA_947629715.1 uncultured Akkermansia sp. | reverse complement strand
CCGCCACTATTTTACCCCTCTCTTCTCATGACCTCAACTTTTTCTGTCATCTGTTGCATTTATCCTTGCAATCCACAGGCGAGAGACAGCAGTGACATTCAGAAAATTCATCGATCCTTACTCAACTTACCTGCCGGACCATACACTATTAACCCGAGGCGGTATGATCTGAAGCGTTGAGAGGGAACTCCTCGATATCGTATGTCGCAAATCGTGAGTGGCATTGTCTTGCCTGTTTGACGAATCGCGAGTACAATGGAAGCGCCGTGCATGAGTTCGACTTCAGCTCTCGTCCTTTCATCCTCTTTTGGGAAGTGACACGCGCATGCGCCTTGGCCTGCCGACACTGCCGAGCTGAGGCCCAACCTCATGCCCACCCTCAGGAACTCACGCACGAAGAAGCCCTGCAACTAATTGACGATATTGGCGAGCTTCATCCGCACATGCTGGTGCTTACCGGCGGCGATCCCATGATGCGCCGCGACCTACCGGACATCATTCGCACGGCGGCGAACTCCGGTCTGCACGTAGCGCTCAGCCCCGCTGCCACGCCACGCCTTTTGCATGCGGATTTTGCGGCTCTCAAGTCTGTCGGCGTTCGCAGTCTGAGCTTAAGTTTGGACGGAGCCTGCGCTGATACGCATGACCGATTCCGCGGCGTGCCGCACACCTTTGAGCGCACACTCCGGGCGGCGCAACTCGCCAAACAGGCGGGACTCATGCTGCAGGTGAACACCACGCTCTCGCGCACCACATTGCCGGAGTTTGATGCCTTTGTCAGTCTGATGCAGCAGGTGAAGCCGGATGTGTGGAGCATTTTTGTCCTGGTGCCGACGGGACGCGCGCAGGTGCAGGATTTGCCCGGCTCGGATGAGGTGGAGGCCGTGTGGCAGCGCCTTGCCTCCCTGCGGGAACAGCTTCCCTTTGCCGTCAAGACCACCGAGGGACACCACTTTCGCCGCGTGTTGATGCAGGCCGCTCAAAACGGCGCACCGCCCCCACGCCATCTCATCCCTACCCGAGACGGCAAGGGGGTGCTCTTCATCTCCCACATCGGGGAAGTGCAGCCGAGCGGCTTCCTTCCCATCACTCTGGGCAATGTTCGAGAAGGGCATCTGGCTCAGCTCTACCGCACTCACCCCCTGCTGAAGCGTCTGCGCGATGACGATGCACTGCAAGGCAAATGCGGCGCATGCGAGTACCGCCACGTTTGCGGAGGCTCACGTTCTCGCGCCTACGGCGTTACCGGCAACGCCTTTGCCCCCGAACCTCTCTGTAACTACACGCCCGTCGCCTTGCGCGACGCAGTCCGGTCATGATTAACATCTCACGCCTCTGGGCCGGCATCGACCAGCCGGCCGACCACCTGCGCTACGGGTTGCACGGCATGCCCGGCGCCCCCTGTGCCCCGGCTTCGTCGCGTACGCGCAGGCCCATCGTCGTGTGGAACATCACGCGCACATGCAACCTGCGCTGTGTGCACTGCTACGCGGACTCACATGCGCAGAGTTATCCCGGCGAACTCACTCCGGAGCAATGCTACGCGGTGATTGATGATCTCGCGGAGTACGGTGCAAACGCCCTGCTGATCTCCGGCGGCGAGCCACTGCTCCACCCTCGCTTGCCGCAGCTGCTGAAGCGCACTACCGAACGGAGGCTCAAGGTCACTATCTCCACCAACGGTACACGCATCACCCCACAAAGCGCAGAGCTTTTCAAAACCTTGGGCGTGGCCTATGTAGGCATCTCGCTGGATGGCGTCGGGGCCGTGCACGACCGATTTCGCGGTGTGCCGGGCGCTTTTGATGCCGCTCTCCGCGGGTTTAAGCTTTGCGAACAGGTGGGACAAAAAACCGGCTTGCGCCTTACCCTCACCCGCCATAATGTGCAGTGCATGCCGCAAATTCTCGACTTCATCGAGCGCGAGAACATCCAACGCGTCTGCTTCTACCACTTGGTGCCCACCGGTCGCGGGGTAGATGTCGCAGCCTTGCGCCCGGAGGAATCACGCGCCGCACTGGACATGCTGCTGGAACGTTCTGCAGCGTGGCATGCGTCCGGCAGTGCGCGAGAGCTGCTCACCGTCACCCAGCCGGCGGATGGAGTGTACATCTTGTTGCGGCAGCTCAGAGAGGGCAACCCGCTGGCCGAACAAACTCGCCGTATGCTCTCGTGGAATGGGGGCGGGGCCAACAGCTCCGGTCGCGGCATCGCCAACATCGACACCCAGGGCTTCATCCACCCCGATCAATTCTGGCAGAAACTCACCCTCGGCAATGTGAAGGACACCCCCTTCTCCAAAATCTGGGAGGCCGAGACCCAATCCGCCTCGGCGGATCAACTCCGCGAGCTGCGTGGCAGTGATGATCCCGTAGAACGTCAGAAAAAACTCACCGGTCCCTGTGCTACCTGTCAGCATTTCGCCCTCTGCGGCGGCGGTTACCGAACTCGGGCCGCCATCGCCAACGGACACTGGTTCGGCAGCGACCCCGCTTGCTACCTCACCGCCGAGGAACGCGCCCTGACGTTCTGAGCGCGTGCGTCGGCATTGATTCGGACTTGAAAAAAAGGTGTGACGGGTGTATAAGGCGCCCATGAGTACGAAGGTACGCACACGATTTGCCCCATCGCCGACGGGTTACCTGCACATAGGGGGAGCCCGCACGGCGCTCTTCAACTTCCTTTTTACCCGCAAGATGGGCGGCGTCTTTGTGCTGCGCATCGAGGATACAGATCAGGAACGCCACGTGGAAGAAGCCATGCAGGCCATCTTTACCGGAATGCGCTGGCTGGGACTCGACTGGGACGAAGGAGAAGGTGTGGGCGGCCCGTTCGAACCGTATTTCCAGAGCAAGCGCGGAGAAATCTACGACCGCTATTTTCAAAAGCTGGTGGACGCGGGAAGGGTGTACGAATGCCCTGCCCCCAACAAGCGTGACAAGGACGGAAACGAGATACCCGGAACGGGCGAGGGCACGGTGTGGCGCTTCCGCTTCCGCCGAGATGGAATCATCACGCTGCACGATGCTGTTTGCGGCGACATCTCCGTGGACTACACCAATGAGGAAAACACGCCGGACATGGTCCTCAAGCGCACGGACGGATCCTACATTTTCCACTTGGTGAATGTGGTGGATGACATCGAGATGAAAATCACCCACGTCATCCGTGGGGAGGATCACATCATGAATACCTTTAAGCATCTGCAGCTCTTCGAAGCCTTGGGAGAACAGCCGCCGGTGTACGCACACATCCCGCTCATTCAGAACCCGGACGGCTCTAAAATGAGCAAGCGCGACGTGGGGGCGCAGCTGGGCAGTTACCCGGAAGAGGGATTCCTGCCCGAAGCCGTGGTCAATTTCATTGCGCTGCTCGGCTGGAACCCCAAGACCGAGCAGGAAATCTTCTCCATGCAGGAGTTGATTGACCGCTTCTCCCTGGAGCACGTGAACCGCGCGGCAGCGAAGTTTGACATTGCCAAATGCAAATGGATGAACCAGCAACATATCCTGCGGCTTGATCCGGAAGACTTCGTGAACCGAGCTCTGCCCTTCTGCACGAAAGTGGACCTCGCCGACACTCCGCAGCTGCGCGCCGCCATCGCCGGCGTCCAGAGCAAGGTACAGCTGCTCAGCGAAGTGCCCGACCTGGTGCGCTGGGTGCAGATCCTGGAATACGACCGAGACTCCATGGACGGCCTGCAGGAGAATGCAAGGGAAATGCTCAACCTGCTGGCAGAATCTTTCCGCGCGCTGCCGGAGTGGGATGCCGCAGCCGCCTTTGCCCTCATCAAGCCACTTTGCAAGGAGCATGGCGTGAAGGTGGGCGCGGGCATGTACCCACTGCGCGTCGCGCTCACCGGATGTCACATCGGTCCCGGTATGGACTGCATTCTCTCCGTGCTCGGACAAGCAGAAACACTGCGACGCATCGAGATCTTTCCCCGTTGACCCTTTCCGCCCGTGCGAACGCTTGACTTTGATTACGCCCTGCCGCCGGAACTTATCGCCGAGCGCCCGCTGCCGGAGCGCACGGCTTCGCGCATGATGGTGGTGCATCGCGACTCCGGTCTCATTGAGCACCGCAGCTTCCGTGACTTGCCTGACTACATTCTGCCGGGGGATTTACTCGTCCTCAACGATACCAAGGTGATCCCCGCACGCTTCTTCTCCAATGACGGCAGCATCGAACTGGTGCGCGCCGGCATGGTCGGCGAACTTGTCTGGAAATGCCTCGTGCGGCCGGGACGTAAAATGAAAATCGGGCGGAGCGTGCAAATCGGCGAATCCATCGGCGCCGTGGAGAACATTGATGAGGAAAGCTACCGCTTCATCCGCTGGAACAAGCCGGTGGATGACGAGAAATTCGGACGCCTCGCGCTTCCCCACTACATGAACCGTGAAAGCGACCCATCCGACCGTGAGCGCTACCAAACCATCTACGCCGCACACGAGGGAGCCATTGCCGCTCCCACCGCCGGGCTGCACTTCTCCGAAGAATTGCTGAACTCCCTGCCCCACCGCTTTCTCACACTGCATGTAGGCGTGGGCACCTTCCGTCCGGTGAAAGTGGAAAACGTGGAAGACCACCACATGCATAGCGAAAGCTTTTACCTGCCGCCGGACACCGCCGCCGCTGTCAACGCCGCCAAGCGCGTACTCGCCGTAGGCACCACCAGCGTGCGCGTGCTGGAAACACAGGCCGCTCGCTACGGTCTGCCCCTGCAACCCGGAACAGGCAACACGGATATTTTCATCTATCCCGGCTTCAAGTACCAGGTGACGGATGCTTTGCTCACCAATTTTCACCTGCCGCAGAGCACGCTCATCATGCTCGTCTGCGCCTTTGCCAACCGCGAACTCATCCTGAACGCCTACCGCCAGGCTGTGGCTGAGCGTTACCGATTCTTCTCCTACGGAGATTGCATGCTCATCCTGTAAGTCGCAAAACCAGGCTCAAAAACCAGGGGTGATTCCTTGTTGACACGCTTGCATTCTGAGCAACCCATCACAAAAAACATGCTTGACACGAAATAAGGCGCGTGGTAGCTTACGGGGTGTACTATGCGGTGTCTTGTGCAAAGAATCTGTTTGGCAGCCATGGCCATGGGCGGAGTTGCCTGCGGAGCCGAAGGGGAGCATGAGGGATTGAGCGCAAGCGCTCCCGTACTGTGGGAAATACCGATACCCTTCTGGGATGGACACACACTGCCCATCAGCAACTCGCTGGTCATGCTGGCGGCGGCGGTCCTGGTCATCACGCTGATATTGAAGCTTGCCACGCGCAGGATGGAGAGGATACCGCACGGCCTGCAGAACTTCGTGGAGTGGGTGTTTGAGATGCTCTACGTCTTCGTGGAGGGATTGATCGGCAAGAAACTCGCCAAAAGGTACTTCTGGTACTTTGCCACGGTCTTTCTGCTCATTTTGGTGAGCAACTACATGGGCTTGCTGCCCGGCGTGGGAGAAATTACCTACAG
Organism: uncultured Akkermansia sp.; assembly: GCA_947629715.1. Classification (GTDB taxonomy): domain Bacteria; phylum Verrucomicrobiota; class Verrucomicrobiia; order Verrucomicrobiales; family Akkermansiaceae; genus Akkermansia. The sequence continues at coordinate 9,890 of CANRET010000049.1, read as the reverse complement.
AGGACAACCCCTGCTGCGCGGCGCCAACGCGGATCTGAACGTGACCGTCTTTTTGGGTTTTTTTTACACCCTGCTGTGGTTCATCTGGGTGCTCCGCGAACAAGGTCCCGCCCGCTTCATCGCCCACACTTTCGGACCGAAGGGCGGGCTGACGGGATTTTTGAAGTACGCTCTGCTGCCCATCTTTTTCTTCGTGGGGCTCATTGAGGTACTTTCCATCTGCATCCGCCCAGTGGCATTGGCGGCCCGACTTTTCGGCAATATCTTCGCAGGCGAGGCTATCTTGGAGCAAATGGGGGGCGTCAGTTTCGCCGCCATGTTGCCCTTTATGGCGCTCGAGCTCATCGTAGGCTTTGTGCAAGCCCTGGTCTTTCTGATGCTCACGGCGATCTTCCTCAAGACGCAGGTGGGCGAAGATGAGGACGAGGAGGCGCACGCTGAAACCTGAAAAACATCTTCCTCTGCCTCGGATCATGAAGAAAAACGTGAGGGGGCGGGGAGTTCACAACTAAACCAACATATTACAACCATGTTACCCGTCATCGCAGAAGCCGCTATCGCCAAAGCCGGTCTCGTCGTCATCGGCGCAGGTCTGGGCATCGGCATCATCGGCATGAAAGCGGCGGAGTCCACCGGACGCAATCCCGCTTCTTTCGGCAAGGTGCTCACCATCTCCATCCTTCTCGCCGCACTGGTGGAAGGCGTGGCGTTTGTGGCCATCTTTGCGGGCTGATACAAAGCACGCATGAACGGCAGTGCGCTGCGGTCTGCACAACCCCGGCGCTCTGTCGTTCGCCAGCTCTTCTCGTAGAAACAAACCAGTCTTTCCACTCACTCCATTCTCATGAAATCGCTCCTCATCGCCTCATCCTTCAGCGAAATAGCGGACCAGTTCGGTCTGCACGCCGAGGCTTTCATCGCTCACCTCATCGCCTTCATCATCTTGGCGGCGGTGGTGGCGTTCTTCGGGATCAAGCCGGTGATGCGTCAGTTGGAGGAACGCCGCCGCCGCATCGAAGAAGGCGAAGCTATGCACGCCCGCAGTGAGAAGGAACTGGCGGAAGTGCAGGAGCGCGGCGTCGGTATCGTAAACGAGGCGCGCGACCAGGCCAAAGAAGAGCTGGAGCATGCCCGCCGACTTGCGGAGAACTTGCGCACCGAGCGCGCCGCCAAAGCCGAGGCGGATGCACAGGCCATCCTCCAAAATGCCCGCCAACAGGCGGAAATTGACACCCGTCGGCAGGAAGAAGCCCTGCGCGGTCAGTTTGCCGCTCTGCTCGCTCAAGCCACACAAAAGGTCACCGGCAAAGTCCTCACCGAAGAGGATCATCGCGCCATTAACGCCGAGGCCATCAATCACTTGCCGTAACCACATTCCCGACGCCTCCCGCCGCCCATGAAAATCACCAAGGAAACGCAAGCTCAAGCGCGCCGCCTGCTGCGCCTCTGCCTGTCGGAGGACGGCCGGCTGCAGGAGGAGCATGTGCGGCGAATTGCAAGCGAGATCACCCAAAAGAAGCCGCGCAACTACGTCGAGCTGCTCACGGCTTTCGCCGACCTGGTTCGTCTGGAAGCGGAACGCCGCACTGCCACCATCACCAGCGCAGTTCCGCTCACAGGACAGGAACAAAACGCTATCCGCGCCAAACTGAATGCCCGTACTCCTGACCTGCACTACGTTTGGCAGGTGCAGCCGGAGCTGCTCGGCGGCATTGCTGTGCGCGTGGGCGACCGGGTGACAGACGCCTCTCTGCGCGCACGCGTGAACCAGTTTTCCCGCCTCTTCCAATAGCTTTCAACCCTTTTTCCCCATCTCCCCATGAGTAATATCATCCAAGAACTCGAAGAACAAATCCGCCATATTTCCTCTGCTGCCGTCAGCGAAAATGTCGGCTCCATTAAGTCCATCGGCGACGGCGTAGCCCACATTGAAGGGTTGAGCAACGCCATGCTCAACGAAATGATTGAGTTCCCCGATGGCACGATGGGACTGGCCATGAACCTGGAGGAGAACGAAGTGGGCGTGGTGCTGCTTGGCAAGGGTTCTGCACTGAAGGAAGGCGACTCTTGCAAAACCACGGGGCGTCTGCTGGAAGTGCCCGTGGGGCCCGAGCTGCTCGGACGCGTAGTCGATACCCTCGGCAACCCGCTGGATGGAAAGGGGCCCATTGCCGCTGCCGCGCATTATCCAGTGGAGAAAATCGCCTCGGGCATCATCTCCCGACAAGGGGTGAACCAACCTGTACAAACCGGCATTTTACCCATCGATGCGATGATTCCCATCGGTCGCGGTCAGCGTGAACTCATCATCGGCGACCGCTCCACCGGCAAAACCGCCATCGCCATCGACTCCATCATCTCCCAAGCCCGGCAGAACAAGCTGGCCGAAGAAGGCAAGCTGCCCGGACACCGCCCTCTGCTGAGCATTTATGTGGCCGTGGGACAAAAGCGCGCCAATGTATCGCGCCTCGTCGCCAAGCTGGAAGAAAGCGGCGCCCTGCCGTACACCATCGTGGTGGTAGCATCGTCCAGCGATTCGGCCGCCATGCAATACCTGGCTCCCTACGCCGGGTGCGCTATGGGCGAGTACTTCATGGATCAGGGGCAGGACGCCCTTATCGTGTACGACGACCTCTCCAAGCACGCCGTGGCCTACCGCCAGGTGTCGCTCATTCTGCGCCGTCCCTCCGGGCGCGAAGCGTACCCGGGCGATGTGTTCTACCTGCATAGCCGTCTTCTGGAACGCGCCGCGCGCATCAATTCCGAAGGCGGTCGCAAAGGAGGCTCGCTCACAGCCCTGCCCATCATCGAAACGCAGGCCGGCGACGTGTCCGCCTACATCCCCACGAACGTCATCTCCATCACCGATGGTCAAATTTTCCTGGATACCGACCTCTTCTACCAGGGCGTGCGCCCGGCCATCAACGTGGGTATTTCGGTGAGCCGCGTGGGTTCCAGCGCGCAGACCAAGATCATCAAGAAGCTCGCCGGTTCCGTGAAGCTGGATCTCGCGCAGTTTGAGGAGCTGCAAGCCTTTGCCCAATTTGGCTCGGATCTGGACGCCGCCACCAAAGCCAAGCTGGAACGCGGGCGCCGCATTGTGGAACTCTTCAAGCAAGGACAGTATGAACCCAAACCTCTCGGCATCGAGGTCATCAACCTCTATGCCATTCAAAAAGGCTTCCTCGACAAAGTGACCGTGGATGACATCCGTACCGTGCGCGCCCGCATGGAAGAAGAAGCTGTCACCACGGCGCCGGATCTGCTGGAAGAGATCGAACGCGTACGAGAGCTCACCCCGGAGCTGGACGCTCGTCTGCAATCCTTCATGAAAAGCTTCACCGACCGCCTGTAATCCGCTCTGATTCACCCTCGCCATGGCCAACCTTCGCGACATCAAGCGCCGCATCAAGTCGGTGCGCAATACATCGCAGATCACTAAAGCGATGCAGATGGTGGCGTCCGCAAAAATGCGTCGCGCACAAGAGCTTGCCCTGCACGGGAGAGCCTACATCAGCGCCTTGGCCAATGTGCTCCAACATCTCAGCGCTACCATTGAGCAAGGCGGCGCCTCCCTCATGCAGAAACGCGAGAACGGCAAAACTCTCGTCATCGTGGTGAACACGGACAAGGGACTTTGCGGAGCGTTGAATACCAACCTGCTTCGCGAACTGCTGATTCAAACGCCGCGAGATGCCGATTATCTGTGCATCGGGTCCAAACTCGCCCCGGTCCTGCAACGCCTCGGTCGCAATGTGCGCTTTACTTTCAGCGTGAGCGACAATATGTCTGACGTGGAGCTTAAGCCCATCTACGAGATCATTCGAAAGGGTTTTGAGGACAACACCTACAACCGCGTCATCGTAGCGTACCAGAAGTTCGTGAACGTGATGGTGCAACGCCCTCATCTGCGCGAGCTGCTCCCCGTCACCACGGCGGATCTGCTGGAAATTGCGTCGATGGACGACATTGAGGACACCCATACAAACAACTTCCTGCTGGAGCCCACGCCTGCCGACCTTCTCGCCGCCATCCTGCCTCTCTACGTGAGCAACGCCCTTTCTCAGTTGATCCTGGAGGGCAAAGCTTCTGAGCAATCCGCCCGTATGGTGGCCATGAAGTCGGCCACGGAGAACGCTAAGAATCTCATCGATGAACTCACGCTGGATTACAACAAAGCGCGTCAGACGCAAATCACCAACGAACTGCTCGAAATCACGACAGCCACGCGTGCCATGGAGTAGCCTCACCTTTTAAACACACACACCCACACATCCCTCTATGAACTCAGGAAAAATTGTGCAAATCATCGGCGCCGTGGTCGATGTTGACTTCTCCGGCGCACAAATGCCTGCCATTTACAATGCTCTCACCGTGGATTACGAAGTGAGCGGCAAGCCCGCTCAGCTCACACTGGAGGTGGAGCAGCACCTGCCCGGCGGATGGGCCCGCACCGTGGCAATGAGTTCCACGGATGGTTTGCAACGCGGCATGACGGCCGTGGACACCGGCGCGTCCATCTCCGTTCCGGTAGGCCCGGGAGTGCTGGGACGCATTTTCAATGTGCTCGGTGAACCGGTGGACGAAAAAGGAGACGTGCCCGCTGCCAAGCGCTATCCCATCCACCGCGAAGCCCCCTCGCTTGAAGAGCAATCCACCTCGTCCGAAGTGCTGGAATCCGGAATCAAGGTCATTGACCTGATTTGCCCCTTTCTGAAGGGCGGCAAAGCCGGTTCCTTCGGTGGCGCCGGCGTAGGAAAGACGGTGCTCATCATGGAGCTCATCAACAATATCGCTAAGGCTCACTCCGGTCTTTCCGTCTTCGCAGGCGTGGGAGAACGCACCCGCGAGGGCAATGATTTCTACAACGAGATGAGCGAGTCAGGCGTGATTGACCAGAAAAATCCGGAAAACTCCAAGGTGGCTCTGGTGTACGGTCAGATGAACGAACCTCCCGGCGCTCGCTTGCGCGTGGCTCTCTCCGCTCTCTCCATGGCTGAGTTCTTCCGCGATGAAGAGAACCGCGATGTGCTGCTCTTCGTGGACAATATCTTCCGCTTCTCGCAGGCCGGGTCGGAGGTGTCCGCCTTGCTCGGGCGCACCCCCTCCGCCGTGGGTTACCAGCCCAACCTGGCCGAAGAAATGGCTGCGCTGCAGGAGCGCATCACCTCCACGAAAAAGGGCTCCATTACCTCCATGCAGGCTGTGTACGTGCCGGCAGATGACCTGACCGACCCCGCCCCGGCCACCACGTTCTCCCACTTGGATTCCACCGTGGTGCTGGAGCGCGCACTGGCCGCTCAGGGCATCTACCCTGCCGTGGATCCCCTCGCCTCCACCTCCAAAGCTCTTTCCCCGGAACTGGTGGGCGAGGAGCATTACCGCGTGGCTCGCGGCGTGCAGCAAACCCTGCAGCGTTACAAGGACCTGCAGGATATGATTGCCATCCTCGGTATGGATGAGCTCTCAGAAGCCGATAAACTTACCGTCTCTCGCGCGCGCAAGATCCAGCGCTTCCTTTCCCAGCCCTTCAGCGTGGCCGAGGTCTTCACAGGCATCCAGGGGCAGTATGTCCCGGTTGCCGAGACCGTGCGCGGCTTCGCCGAAATTCTGGACGGCAAGTGGGATGCTGTGCCGGAAGGCAATTTCTACATGAAGGGCGGTATCGACACCGTCGAAAAGAATTAATATCTCATGCCCCTCCACCTCAAAATCATCACCCCCTTGCGCACGGCTGTCGAGGCCGATGCGCTCAGCGTGGTTATCACAGCATCCGACGGACAAATTGAGGTGCTGCCCGGGCATACGAGTCTCATCACTTCCGTGGGCGATGGAGAGCTTTCGTACCGCTCCGCGCAGGGGAAAGAGGTCTCCCTCTTCGTCGGCGGAGGCTTTCTGCAGGTAGAGAATGATAATGCGCTGCTCGTCACCGACACCGTGCTGGCAGCAGATGAAATGGATCCTTCTTCTATCAACGCCGCCATTGAGCAAGCTCGCAATCGGTTACGCAACGAGAGTTCCATACTCTCCCGCGAAGAGCAAACTCGTCTCGAAGCCGGTATCGCTCAGCAGTTGGCCATGCTCGAATACCGGCTTAAAAAGCGCCGTCACTGATTCAGGGTCTTTACGACGAGTTGAAAAGCACGGAGTCACGCAGTCACGCCAACTCTCCGCTTCTCTTTGCCCTGCGGAATTTCTTTCCCTCATCAGCCTTACAACTTGCGGCGAACGGCACCAAATTTCAAGCTCGCAAGCAGCAATCGCATTGGAAAAATGCGATTGCTGCTTGACAGAGCAAATAGAGACCGCTAGAATGGGGATGAACCAAGGAGACGACCTATGAACATGCAGAGAATGATCAAAGGAATCGGCGCACTGATGCTGGTTGCAATGAGTGCAGGAACACTTGAAGCCCGGCAAGTGACGGTGCTGGCAGATCCCGACGGCACGATCCCCGGCACGCATCGTTACCGCACGCGTTTCATGAATCCCGCAGAAACTGATCCATTGTATACGACGCATCATCTCAGCTCCACCTACAACACGCGAGCAGATGAGACTGTTAACCCTTGGGGCGTAGAACTCGGAGTCTCATATATCTCAGCGGTGACCAAGATCATGAAGTCTCAAGATCTCGGTTGGGGAGACTCTCCCAAACTCACCGGCGTGGGCGTGGACCTGACCGGCTTGTACAACCTCAATAAAAATCACGCCTTTGCGTTACGTCTGGAGTACGATAATAGCGACGGGAGCTACACTTGGCCGCCAAATGAAGAAGAAAGCTACCGCCTGCATAGCGTTTCAATGATGCCGGGGTATCGTTTCACGCAAGCGCTCTCTTCTACGGTGTCGTGTTTTGCCGGCGCTAATATCGGCTTGGCTTGCTCCTCGCTCAAGTACAAAGACACTTGGGGGAACGACTCCGGAAAATGGATGCGTGTGAGCATGCATGACACCTCGTGGGGATTGGCATATTCTGCTGAAGTTGGATTGCGTTTGGCTCTCAGCTCCCATGTTGATCTTTTCGTGGCGTATCGCTTCATGGGGAACACGTCTCGTCCGCGCCTGCGCGATACCGACGGCGTGTGCCGCACTCACACTCAGCATAACCACACAGTGCGCGGCGGCGTGGGGGTGACTTTCTGACCCTCGCCTTCAAACCAAGGAAGGGCGCCCCAAGTGCGTCTTCCTTCCCTAAAAGCCCCCTCTCCGCAGAGGGTGGGTGTCTTTCGTCGGTCTTTCTACGACGGCTTGAATGATGAAGTGACTCACGCCTTTTTCCGGGGATACGAATGCGCACACCGGAAGTAGTTATTTGCTGACTCCGCGCAAAAGAGCTGCCCGCAGAAACTGGCCCCCCGGTGGGCATTAGAAAGGTGGAGTCCTTTCGAAAGTGAAGCATAAAGCTCCCTCTGACAGGGTCTATTCTGCCAACCGAGGAAAGAAAGCCGCGTTTTTTGAGAGGCGCCCATTGGCTCGCCGGGCTGGATCCCATCCCCGCCCGCAAGCAACGCGTGCTCGAGGAAATAGCCTGGGAGACTCACCCCGAAGTACAACGTCGCCGCCGCCTTCTCCCGTGCGCTTCTCGATCCGCGAATTGCGCAAGGTGAAAGAGCTTTGGGACAACACCGCCACGCCTGCCGCTATGGGGAAACTCCTGCGCTGTCTCGCCCTCGGTGAGCGCAAGACACGCAAAACGGAATAATTTATTCTCTTTCGGTTGCGTTTTTTTGCGCGAAACGCTCCAATTTGCGGTGAAAAACGGGCTTTTCCTGCACCTTCCGGCCGGATGGCTCACTTTTCCGTTTCCGTAAGTTGTTGGTACAGCGTGAACAGGTGAGCTACGCGGTCGGCATCATCAGCGAACTTCCTCCCGTAGGCGGCATCAACGGCGGCGTCTAAAGCACGGTGGGCCTTGAGCAGCTCCGGAGGCATGAGCAGTGGGTCGTAAAGGTCAGCTAACGTACTTTCGGGGTACTTCGCGCGGGCGTCCAGAACTGCCTGCGCGCGAGCCTCTATCTTCTCGCGTTGCTTGTCGGTAGACTCCGGCCATGGGAAGTTGTTGTAAACAATTTTGGCAGAATACCGATAGTCGCTCTTAAGTCTTCCCGCCACTGTCCGCATCCATGCCATGTGGATAACGGAGGAAAGAACGCCGAAGTGATAAAGTGTGGCATCGGGGACGAGCTTGAGGAGATTGCTACATATCGTTGTTTCATTCAGAAAAGCCATTGGAATGTACTGACGATTCTCGGACGAAACTTCCGGAATGGCGACATAACGAACAGGATTATTCGTTTCACGGAAGAGGGTGGGAGTATCAGCCAATTTGCGGCGTCCGGGGTCGGGAGCGTTCAATCGATCTTGTCTGCATGCTTCTACTCGCTCCATGACGGCGGGCATTGTGCGCAATTCTGCAGGACTGGCACTAACAAGCCATAAGCACCACCGTTTTTTTCCTTTGATAAATTCATCCGCTCCCATGAAGGATTTGATGAACTTTGCGGCTCGTGGTTCTCGCGCCATAAAAGCATCGTACTCGTCTGCCCCAATAATGAGGTGCCCGCCGTCAGCCGGGCGGTTTCCCGTACTCATTTTCGGTACGTTGCAAAGCGGTAAGCTGCGACTTTCAATAAACAAGAAAGGCGCATCCAGGAGATAGCTGTTAATCTGATGCGCCGTGCTGGCGATCCCCTCTTCGTCAAAAATGGTGCATCCTCTTGCTTGTCCCGTACTAAAACCTATGATAACGCAGTGCACTGCTGCCGTGTCTCTTACTTCATTTGCCCACTTGAACGTGCGATAGGCGAAGTCGATGTGAACGCCGTACTCACTCGTAAGATGCTTCCAAAGGTTAGCGGCTTGTTCTCCCTGAGTGATGGAGTTGGTGGAGACAAAAGCGGCGCGCGTGTTGGAATCATGCTGCAAGATTTGAGACGCCTTATCGAACCATGCGCAAACAAAATCCAGCTTGCCCCATGCTCGTGCTTTGCCGAGAAGACGCTGCATATCGGCTTTCTGTTCCTTCGTTTGAAGGGAGTAGCCTATGAACGGCGGGTTGCCGATAATGTAGTCCACGTGGCGGTTGGGGAGGTTATCCGTCCAATCCATTTCCAGCGCGTTGCCCTCGCGGATTTTTTCGTAACTCTGCAGCGGCAAGAAATCTGACAATTGCCGGTCGGTGAACTCCTGCGTTTCTCTCCACATTTGAGCATCGGCTATCCAGAGGGCGGCCTTGGCAACCGACACGGCAAAGTCGTTGATCTCGATCCCGAAAAATTGTTGTATCGTTACTTTCACTCGGGAAAAGTCGCCGCCGAAGGTTGCTTGTCCGTTGGAAAGGTAGCGCAGAGCTTCATTCTCTAAGCGGCGAAGGGAGATGAAGGTTTCGGTGAGGAAGTTGCCGGAACCGCAGGCGGGGTCGAGGAAAGTGAGCGAGGCGAGTTTGTCGCGGAAGCTTTCCAACTTGCGGACGAGGACGCCCCCCTTGTTTTCTTCCATGATGCTATGCAGTTCCTCCGCGAGAGCGTTCAGAAAGAGAGGGTCAATCACTTTGTGGATGTTTTCCACGCTGGTGTAGTGCATGCCGCCGCTGCGGCGCGTGGCGGGGTTGAGCGTGCTTTCGAAAAGCCCGCCGAAAATCGTGGGCGAAATGCCGCGCCAATCAAAGTGCGCCGAATCTCGGATGAGATTGCAGAGAGCCTCATCCAGCGGAGGAATGAAGTCCGTGTCACTCTCCGCGAAAAGGCCACCATTTACGAAGGGGAAGGCTCGCAGTTCTTCGTCGAAGGGATCGCGCTGCTGCGGCTCCATGTTGAGCGCACGAAAGAGCTTCATGATGCGCTCTCGCACAGCCGAGGGCTTCACCACAGCGGATATGTAATCCGTAA
>CANRET010000048.1 GCA_947629715.1 uncultured Akkermansia sp. | reverse complement strand
ATGTCGAGGTGTTCCGTTGAGAATTTCACTCTCAACTCCCCAGATTATACCACCTCGGATTAATAGTGTACGATTTATTAATAATGTACGTGTTGGGCAGATTTTTCGAGTCGTGAACGTATGCAGAGGTCCCTCCAGATTCGTCATCATGATGACCGCTGATTGTCATGATTTTTGATACGTATAAACCGTGACATCAGTCAATAAGAGCATTCTCTCTGTTGATGACCTTCTCTCAAATGCGTTTGCCCTGCCAGCTCCGCATTTTCGCTTGCCAACAGAAAACATATGATGTATGATGCCGCGCGCTATGAGAGAATTGCCCAAGGCTTACGAACCCGCTGAGGTGGAGGAAAAATGGCAACGCCGTTGGCTGAAGGATGGCTGTTTCCACGCCGATCCCCATTCCGAAAAGCCGGCGTACAGCATCGTCATCCCCCCGCCGAACGTGACCGGAGTGCTGCACATGGGGCACGTGCTCAACAACACGATTCAGGACATCCTGGCGAGGCGCGCGCGGCAAGAGGGCAAAGAAGTGCTTTGGCTGCCCGGAACCGACCACGCCGGCATTGCGACTCAGGCAAGAGTGGAGAAAGAGCTGGCGAAAGAAACGCCTCCGCGAACGCGATTCGATGTGGGACGGGAGGAGTTTGTCAACATGGTGTGGCAGTGGAAGGAAAAGCACGGGGGCATCATCATCAAGCAGCTCAAGAAACTCGGGTGCTCCTGTGATTGGGAGAGAGAACGCTTCACCATGGATCCGGGATATGCGGCGGAGGTGGCGCGCGTTTTCACGGAACTCTTCAACGAAGGACTTATCTACCGCGGGCTGCGCATGGTGAACTGGGATCCCGTGCTGCTCACTGCGCTCTCCGATGAGGAGGTCATCATGACCCCCAGCAAGAGCAAGCTCTACACCATCCGCTACCGCCTAGAGGAGGATTCTTCCCGCTACCTGCTCGTTGCCACAACGCGCCCGGAAACCATCATGGCGGACGTAGCGGTGGCCGTGAACCCCAAGGACTCCCGCTACGCAGACCTGCTCGGCAAGAAGGTGATCCGTCCGCTCGTGGAGACACCCATCCCCATCATTGCTGACGAACACGTAGAGATAGGCTTCGGCACCGGAGCGCTCAAGATCACCCCTGCCCACGACCGTGTGGACTTTGAAGTCGGTGTGCGCAATGGATTGCAAATCATCGACGTGCTCACTCCGGACGGGCACATCAACTGTCCGGATTGTCCGGAACTGCACGGCATGGATCGCTTCGAGGCGCGCGACCGCTCCATCGAGATCATCCGTGAAAAAGGACTCCTTGAGAAGGAAGAACCCTACGACAACAACGTGGGAGTGAGCCAACGATCCGATGTCCCCATCGAGCCGCGCCTGAGTATGCAGTGGTTCCTCAAATATCCCTGCGTGAACGAGGCCATGAAGTCTGTCGAGGAAGGGGAAATTGTCTTTCGTCCTGCCCACTGGGCCAAGACCTACGCCCACTGGCTGGAAGGCATCCAGGACTGGTGCATCAGCCGCCAGCTCTGGTGGGGTCACCGCATTCCCGTGTGGTACCGCAAGAACATGGCAACCGAGCTGAAGGAAGCCGTCAAACTCGATGCGCAAGACGCAGAGGCCGGGCGCATCTACGTGGGTGCAGAGCCACCGGCGGATCCGGAAAACTGGGTGCAGGACGAAGACGCGCTGGACACGTGGTTCAGCTCATGGCTGTGGCCCTTTGCCACGATGGATTCCGAATGCCGCACAAAATTCTATCCTACCACGGATCTCGTGACCGGACCGGACATCATTTTCTTCTGGGTCTCGCGCATGATCATGGCGGGCTACCGCTTTGCCGGGCAAAAACCCTTCTCCAACGTCTTCTTCACCTCCATCGTGCGTGACCTGCAGGGGCGCAAAATGAGCAAGAGCCTCGGCAACAGCCCGGACCCGCTGGATCTCATCGATCGTTACGGATCGGACGGCTTGCGCTTCGGTCTCATGCGCATCGCCCCCACGGGAACGGATGTGAAGTTCGATGAAAAGCAAATTGAAGAGGGCAAAAACTTCGCCAACAAGCTGTACAACGCCGTGCGCTTCCGCCTTATGCAGGGAGAGGCAGGCACAACGCCCGCGCCCCGCTTCAGCGCCGTGCACATCGACATCCTGGACAAGCTCAAGCAACTGCACGCCGATGTAGCCACTGGTCTCGGCAAGTACGAATTCAACGCCTGCGTCCAAGCTCTCTACGCCTTTTTCTGGAATGAATACTGTTCGCTCTTCCTGGAGGCCGTGAAAAATGACCTGCGCGAGGGAGCCGACCCGGCTGTGCGCAACGCCACGCTGCACACCATCGACACCGTGCTGCGCCACTACCTCACCCTGCTCTCCCCCTTCATGCCGCATATCACGGAAGAACTTTGGCAGAGCCTCGGTTTCGCTGCACGGCATGAGGAGAAGCCGCTCATGATCACTCCCCTTCCCTCGCCGGATTCTCTCCTGCAGGGACTCAGCGATGAGGAGGTGTCCAAGGCGCGTGTCATTGCCGCAGCCCTCTACGAGGCCGCCAACCGCGTCCGCAACCTCAAAGCGGAATACAACCTCTCCACGAACAAAAACGTGCGGCTCGTTCTCAAACCGACCCTGCCCACGGCAACGGATATACCGAATCGTCTGGCTCTCCTTTCCGGGGCAAAAGCGGTGGAAACTTGCCCCGGCTACGAAGCTCCGAAGGGAACGCCTGCCTCTGTCACTCCGCTGGGCGAGCTCTTCCTGCCGCTGGAAGGCTTGGTGGATGTGGATGCCGAAAGGACTCGCATCGCAAAAGAGCTCGAGAAAATTACCAAAGAAATCGCCAGGAGCGAGGCCAAACTCGGCAATGAATCCTTTGTGCAGCGTGCGCCTGCGGACGTTGTGCAGCAAGAGCAAGATCGCCTCCGCGATTGGAAAGAAAAAGAAGCGCACCTGCTCGCCATGCAGTCAGCCTTGTCATGAAGAGTCACCTTGCCCGCTGCGCGTTTCTGTTCGCTCTCGTGGGAACGGCTGTCGTTGCCTTCTCGGCAGAAGAGAACCCGGCGCCTACCACCCCGGCGCAACAGCCAACGCCGGCAACGCACCGCGAAGCGGCTCTCATTCTCATCGATCTGCTCCGGCAGACTCAGGAATGCCTGGCCACATGCACGGATGTTCGATCTGTTCAATCCGCCACGCCGCAACTCCGCGAACTGGGACAGAAAGTGCGTGACTTCAAAGCGATGCAGGATCGTCTTCCCGAGCCAACGACGCAAGACTACATGGCCGCTCAAGATCTCACAGGCGACTTCAACACCGTGTGGAATGCCATCCGCGATCACATTGAGCGTCTCATCAAGGCTCAGCTTGTCACTCAGGAACTTGCAGATCTGTTGGGCATTCAAGCTCCGCCTCATTCCTGAACAGACAGATTCCGCCGCGATCCGACATGGAAAAAACGCGCGGGGGTCAATTGTCTGCCTCTACAAGATATGGTAGCAGAATTTTTCGAATTGCCCCATATCGCCGTTCGAACAAAAAGACATTGCTGCCGACGACAGAGTTCAGACAAAATTCGGACTTGCAAAAAGTCAGCAAATCCGTATCATTTAGGCTTCTCTTTCACCACAGACGCACATGAAAGCATCCCGTGCCACAGCCTCAACTTTCAGTGAAGCCGACGCGCGAAGCCTGACAGACTTCATCATGTTCTCGCAGCGCAACTTGATTCTCAAACTCTCGCCGGAACTCAACCGAGGCCGCATCTCCTATCCTCAGTTTTTTCTGCTGGCGTATTTAGAGGAGGAAGAATGTCTCTCCATGAGCAGCATCGCCCGTATCATGGGACACTCCACAGCAGCTGCCACCGGTATGGTGGATAAGCTTGAAGAGTTGGGGCACCTCAGACGCTTTACAGCAGCTTCCGACCGTCGAAAAATTATGGTCAGCATCACTGAACGCGGCAAGCAGCTTGTGCAGAACATGCGCAGCAATATTGCGCAGGATTTGTCGCAGCTGATGGCACGCGGAGATGAGGCCCTCTTCATCAGAAAAACGCAACGTCTTATCTCCGAACGCAAACCCCGGAAAATCTCTCGTTCTTGATCTTCGTCATGTCTGAGTATGCTCCCTCGTACTTGGATCGCCTCAATGCGTTTCCTGAAAATTTTGCACGCTTTGTCACGCGCATTCCAGAAGTGCCGCTGAGCACCAATCGGGACGAGGTAATCGCCTCCCTCACTCCAATCCACGAAAAAATTCTGCGTAGAAACGGCATTGATCCCAAATTTCTGCGTCGCGCCCAGCAGGTGCATGGAAAACAGGTAGCTATCGTAGGCGACATCGGTTGCTCCTACCCTGTGGAAGGAGTGGACGGCTTGTTCTGCGGCGGCGTCGCAGACTGTTGCTTGGGCATCTACGTGGCAGATTGCGCAGCCATCTGGGTGTACGATACGGTGACGAAGAGCCGCGGGCTCATCCATTCCGGCAAGATGGGTACGCAGCTTAATATCGTGGGTGAACTTTTCGCCCGCATGTACAAGGTGCTCGGGGTGCAAGCAAAGAATTGTATTGCCGTAATCTCTCCCTGTGTACGGCCTTCTCACTACGAGGTGGACATCCCCTCAGCCGTGCGCGCTCAGCTCATGGACGCCGGTGTGCAGGACGACAATATCGTGGATTCAGGATTGGATACAGCAGCGGATCTGGGCACGTTCTACTCCTATCGCATGGAAAAGGGATGCACAGGGCGCATGCTCGCGCTTTTTGGGCGCTCCACTCCGGTCGTTTGATTGATTTCATGGACGCTCTTCTTACCAAGGCGGAGCTGAGGCGCAACATGCTCACAAGGCTGCGCGCTCTCCCTCCCGAGTACGTTGCTGAACAATCTGCCTGTCTGCGCAAGCTGTTGCATCCCATACTGAAGACGGAAAGCCCGCTGAATGTCTTTTTGTACGCCTCCCTGCCGCATGAGGTCGACTTGCTTCCCCTGATTCCCCTCTACCCGCAACATGCCTTTTATTTTCCTCGTTGTCTGCCGGGGCGGCGTCTCTCCTTTCACCGCGTCACTGATGCACGCACTCAGCTTCTTCCCGGCTCCATGGGCATTCCGACACCTCCCAGCAACCTCCCTGAACAACCTGCCCAGCAAGCTGATCTCATCATTGTCCCCGGCTTGGCTTTTACCGTATCGGGACATCGCCTGGGTTACGGCGGCGGTTTTTATGACCGACTGCTCACCGCCTGTCCCACCGTATCTTCCCTTTCGCTGGCTCTTCCTCAACAGATCTTGCCCGCTATCCCTATCGATGAGCATGATCACCCTGTCGATCGTGTTCTGACATGGCATTGATTTTTTTTTGCAAAAACTATTGACGACTCCTCTTTTTTATGTTAAATTACCTCTGTTCCTACGGAAATAGTAGGAATTAAATTAAAGATAGGACCCAGATATGAACAAGAAGTACCGATTTGAGACATTGCAAGTACACGTAGGACAGGAACAAGCGGACCCGACCACAGATTCACGTGCAGTACCAATTTACGCGACGACCTCGTACGTATTTAAGGACAGTGCGGAGGCGGCGGGACGCTTTGCGTTGACGCGCCCCGGCAACATCTATACACGCTTGATGAACCCGACGAGTGATGTATTGGAGAAACGCATAGCAGCGCTGGAAGGCGGCGTTGGAGCGCTGGCTGTGGCCTCCGGCACAGCGGCGGTGGACTACGCGGTGCGCAACATCACGGGTGTGGGGGACCACATCGTCTCCTCAACGACTCTCTACGGCGGCACCTACAACCTCTTTGCGCATCTGTTCAAGGAGGTTGGAATCGACGTCACCTTTGTGGACGCGGCGGAGCCAAGCAACTACGAGACAGCAATACGTCCGAACACGAAACTGCTCTACGTGGAGAGTCTGGGCAACCCGAACAGTGACGTGGCGGACATCGAAGCCATTGCCGCCATCGCGCACAAACACGGGATACCGCTGGTGGTGGACAACACCTTCGCCACGCCCTACCTGTTGCGTCCGATTGAGTACGGCGCGGATGTGGTGGTCCACAGCGCGACGAAATTTATCGGCGGCCACGGGACGGTGATGGGCGGTCTCATCATCGACGGCGGAAAATTCGACTGGACGCAGAATGACAAGTTTCCCGGTCTCTCCAAACCGAATCCCAGTTACCACGGGCTCGTGTTCACGGAGGCAGCGGGCACGGCGGCGTACATCACGAAGATACGCACAACCCTGCTGCGCGACCAAGGAGCGGCCATCAGTCCGTTCAATTCCTTCCTCCTGCTTCAGGGGCTGGAGACGCTCTCGCTGCGTGTCGAGCGGCACGTGCAGAACGCGCTCGCCGTCGTTGACTACCTGAGCAAGCACCCGCAGGTTGAAAAAGTGAACCATCCGAGTCTGCCCGATCACCGCGACCACGAGCTCTACAAGAAATACTATCCGAATGGAGGAGCGAGCATCTTCACCTTCGAGATTAAAGGCGGCAGGGCAGCAGCTCAGAAGTTCTGTGAAACTCTGACGCTCTTCTCCCTGTTGGCCAACGTGGCGGATGCCAAGAGTCTGGTGATTCATCCGGCTTCGACAACGCATTCTCAGCTCAGCGAGGAGGAGCTGCTCTCCGGCGGCATCACCCCCTCCACCGTTCGCCTCTCCATCGGCATCGAAAATGTACAGGATCTCATCGAGGACTTGGAGGCGGCTTTCAACGCCATCAAATAAGAAGAGCCATGAGAATCTACCAATCAGCCACTGAGCTCGTAGGGCACACGCCCCTGCTGGAACCCGTGCACTATAATCAGGCACATGGTCTCAGGGCGCGCTTGCTCGTGAAGTTGGAGTACTTCAACCCCGCCGGCAGCGTGAAAGATCGCATCGCCAAAGCCGTCATTGAGGATGCTGAGAAAACGGGACGCCTACAGCCCGGAGGCACCATCATTGAACCCACGAGCGGCAACACGGGCATCGGCCTGGCCGCCGTCGCCGCCGCCAAGGGCTATCGCACCATCCTGACGATGCCGGAGACGATGAGCGTAGAACGCCGCAACATCCTGAAGGCATACGGCGCAGAGATTGTGCTCACCGACGGAAGCAAGGGCATGAAAGGCGCCATCGCCAAAGCCCGGGAGCTGCATGAACAAACCCCGGGCTCCATCATCGCCGGGCAGTTCGACAACCCCGTGAACCCTGCGACCCACTACGCCACCACCGGCCCGGAAATCTGGGAGGACACGGAGGGAAACGTGGATGCGCTCGTGGCCGGCGTCGGCACAGGCGGCACGGTCTCCGGCGTCGGAAAATTCCTGAAGGAGAAAAAACCGAGTGTGTACGTGGTAGCGGTTGAGCCCTCCACCTCGGCCGTTCTCTCGACGGGCACCCCCGGCAGTCACAAAATCCAGGGCATCGGCGCCGGGTTTGTACCGGCAACGCTCGACACGAGCGTGTACGACGAAGTGATCGCCGTGGATAACGAGGTGCCCTTCGAGACCGCCAAGGAACTGGGGCGCAGGGATGGCGTGCTGGTCGGGATTTCTGCCGGCGCCGCCCTGTGGGCCGCCACGCAGTTAGCGCTGCGGGACGACTTTGCCGGTAAGACCATCGTGGTCATTCTGCCGGACTCTGCCGACCGCTACTACTCCACCCCGCTGTTTGCATGAGCCGTCCGCAAAAGCTTCCGCTCCATCTTTACCTCGTAACGGATGAAGCAAGTAAATGCGTCAACGGTTTGCTGCCGACCGTGCAGCAAGCCGTTGCCGGTGGCGTCACCATCGTGCAATACCGCAGCACGTGCCCTCATTACGCCACCCTTCTGGCAGAAGCCACAGCCCTGCACACGTTCCTGCGCTCTGTGGGAGTTCCTCTCATCATCAACAATCGCATCGACCTCGCACTTGAAATTGATGCCGAAGGCGCGCACATCGGGCAGTCCGACATGCCGCCGGCCGACGCGAGACGCCTGCTCGGGGCGGACAAGATCCTGGGGCTGTCGGTATCCACCGAGGAACAAATGCGCGCGGTGGATGCAAACGTGGTGGATTATGTGGGCTGCGGTCCGGTTTTCCCCACCATTTCCAAACTCAATGCGCCGAAAGACCTGGGCATCGAAGGCTGGGCGAAGCTTGCGCGGCTTTCTCCCGTGCCGGTGGTGGCCATCGGCGGGATCGATGCTGCGCGGGCGCGTGCCATTCGCGCCACCGGACTCTGCGCCGGCATTGCCGTGGTATCCGCCATCTGCTCCTCCCAAACGCCTAAGGAAACAGCACAATCTCTCCTCTAATCGAACTCGACCATGGTGAATCTCGACGGTACCCTCATCTGCCGACTGCGAACCGAACGCCCGCTCGTCCTCTGCCTGACAAACGGAGTCGTACGCAACTTCACGGCTAACCTCCTCCTTGCCGCGCATGCCGTACCTGCCATGCTGGAAGATGCAAAAGAGGCGGAGGAAATGCTGCAAACCTGCGCCAATGCCCTCCTGGTGAATGTGGGTACCTATTCTGCGGCGCAAGCAGATGCCATGCGCGCTGCTGTGGCAAGCGCGCGCACACATTCCCTGCCCTGGGTATTGGATCCGGTGGCCGTGGGACTGCTTTCACCGCGCACGGCTCTCTGCCACGAACTTATCTCGCTCTACCCACCGGCTCTCATCAGGGGAAACGCTTCCGAAATTCTCGCCCTGGCGGATCAGCCTGCACTTACGCGCGGGCCGGAGTCCACCGATGCGTGCGAGGCGGCTCTCCCCGCAGCTCAGGAGCTGGCGCAAGCTACAGGCGCCGCTGTCCTTGTCACCGGGCCTGCGGATTACGCCACGGATGGCTTGCAGACTCATGCCATCATCGGCGGGCACGAGATGATGACGCGTGTCACCGGGATCGGCTGTGCCATGGGAGCGCTTGCAGCAGCTCTGTGCTCCGTTGCTGACAATGCGCTGCAAGCAGCCGTCGCGTGCGCTCAAGTCTTTTCCCTTGCCGGAGCTCAGGCGGCTTCTCATGCGTCCCACCCCGGCTCGTTTGCCATCGCGTTCCTGGATGCTGTGGATAGCTGTGTCCTTGCCGCAGAGTTCACAGACGACCGGTCGTCCTGACGCCTCTCCCGTGCTGAAATCATGCTCAAGGGGCGCTTTCTGCTCATAAAATCTTTTTCCTGCAAGGAAAAATACTTGACAAACAGTAAGCTTTGGTATAACCTCCGGCACCGTTCCGATTACAAGGGATCTATTCACACCTATCACACAACCATGCGTTCTGTCACCGTACGTAAAGGAGAACCCATCGATCGCGCACTCAAGCGCCTCAAGACCAAATTGGATACCGAAGGCATTCTGGAGGAAATGCGCCGACGTCGCGCCTTTGAAAGCCCGATGGATGAAAAACGCCGTAAAGCTCGTTCTGCCAGCAAGCGCAATAAAGTAAAATGGCGTTTCACCAACAAGGAGGAGATTCCGGCCTCTGCCGTAACGCCTGCCGAAAGCTGACGATGCTTCACCGTTTTGCCCATTGGGCAGTTGTGCCGTGCGGCTTTCCTCTTTTATCGGAAGCCGCATTTGTTTTGTAAATTTGTTCATCTATTCGACTTGCTCCTCCTTGCGTGATGTGTTAGAATAAGCCCGTTCCTGTTGTATGGCTCGCACTGCAATCATCAGTGATATCCACGCCAATTACCACGCCCTGCACGCGGTGATTGAGGATGTGCGCGCCATGCAGTGTACGGATCTCGTTTGTCTCGGCGATCTTGTCGGCTACAATGCCTTTCCCTCCGAATGTCTGGATTACGTGCGTGAACTCAATTGCCCGGTGGTGAAGGGAAATCATGATGAAGAAGTCGTCACTCCCTCTAAAGCCCGCATGAACCTGATTGCGCGGCAAGCGATGGATTGGACGCGCAGTCAATTGGACGTGCCAAGACTGCGCTGGCTCTCTCGCTTGCAATACCAACGCATTGTCCGAACCGATGTCGGTAAAACTTTCTCCATTGTTCATTCATCGCTGGACCATCCCAAGGCGTGGAACTATATCGTCAACACAAGCGATGCGTCCAATAATTTCCCACGCCAATTCTCCCAAATATGCTTCCACGGACACACCCATGTCCCGAAAGTTTTTGTATGGGACGGAAAGCGAGCCGAGGAAGATCACGACGTCCTTCACTCCCTCTATCTGAATGGCTACACTGAATTTCAACCTCTTCCGAATCACAAGTACTTTATCAACGTCGGCTCCGTAGGGCAGCCGCGTGACAGTGATCCGCGCGCCTGCTACGGCATCTTCGATACGGATATCAACCTAATCATCATCAAGCGGGTTGATTATGACATAGGCGCTGCGCAAAAAGCCATCCATGCGGCCCGACTCCCGGCTTATCTGGCGGAACGCCTCGAAAAGGGCATCTGACCTTTTCTCTGATCAACGGTTAAAACCATGTGACATCCGGCAGAGCAAAAATCATGGCGGGACCCATCAAGAATGCGCTGCTTCTTCTGCTCTGCTTCGCGACCGGCAGCCTGCTCGCACTCTACGTCGTACCCGGAGAGCTGGAGCAAATGCGCTGGGAAGTAGCGGGCATGCCGGAAAGTTACCCGCTTGAGCAAAAATGTCGTCCGCTTTTTTTGCTGTTGCTCTGCTACCTGCCTTTTCTTGGCGCGTTGTTTTACTCATTGATGGGAACGATGGATCGCTATATGAGT
This sequence comes from uncultured Akkermansia sp., assembly GCA_947629715.1. Classification (GTDB taxonomy): domain Bacteria; phylum Verrucomicrobiota; class Verrucomicrobiia; order Verrucomicrobiales; family Akkermansiaceae; genus Akkermansia. The sequence goes on along the minus strand of CANRET010000048.1, from coordinate 4,742 downwards.
CGATGCTTTATTAATTATTTTCTGCTTTGCACAGCAATACTCCTGCTCATATACGTACTAGCAGATTTCACGGACAACATGGAACGTTTTCGCTCTCGTTTTGATGATCCGGTAACACAGGCATTGCGCTTTTACGCCTCACAGCTTCCCATGTTCCTTTACCAGATCCTGCCCTACACCATCATGATGGGGGCACTCTGGAGTCTGAGCAAACTCAGCGGAACGAGCGAGCTCACGGGTATGCTGCAAAGCGGGCGCTCTCTGCTGCGTGTATGCACGCCGGTCTTTATTTATGCTGCCTTGGCGGCAGCGGCATACGGTATTTTCGGTTTTCACTGGGCGCCGAACGGTTCTCTTTACCGTCAGATGATTCTCAAACAGGAAAAAATGGACGGAGGTAAACCTGCTTCCATCATCTACCACAGTGACGCTTACGCTCGAATATGGCGCATTACCAGGCCTGCCACTTTCCAGAATCCCGGCACACCTATGCGCGACCTGGTCGTCGAACAATTCGCCGATAAGCGATCAGGCAAGTTGAAATACCAGGTGCTTGCAGATTCCGCCACTTGGAATAAACAGGACTCCACCTGGACTTTCCACAACGCCTACACGCGCCGCATGAGTACGCCCGACTCCGATATTCGCCCCCCTGATGATGAGTTTGCCGAGCAACTCGTGCTTCCGTTCGAGGAAAAGCCCTACCAGATCATAGCTCCCACACAGGATAATCGCATTGACGCCATGGGGACATCGGTACTGTATGAACTCATCAAATCCGGAGCCGGAGCCCGTACGGACCGCTATCGCTATCGTACAGAGTGGCATGTTCGGTTGGCCCGTATCTTCAGCTGTCTGATTCTGGTGTTGTTGGCGCTTCCCAGCGCGATAACCTTTCAACGGCGCAGTCCTATGAAAGGCATCGGCATTGCCATATTGCTGGCAGCACTCATGCTCTTCCTCTATCGCGTCTTTCCCTCTCTGGGCGAATCCGGGCTCATACAGGCCTGGATTAGCGCTTGGGTGCCGAATATCATCTACATCGGTATTGCTCTCTATCTCATTCACAAAAACCTCGCACACCGCTCACTGCGCGAATGGATGTCCGCTAAACTCCACGGTGCGCCATGACTTCCCCGCGTGCCATCATCTTTGACTTTGACGGCGTCTTGCTTGATACGGAGAGCGCCATTTTCGACTCTTGGGCAACTCTCTACGAACGTGAGGGGTGTACTCTGACGCGCGAAGAATACGCTCCCTGCCTCGGTGCAGACTATTCACACTGGAATCCCGCCTCTCATCTCGAATCACTCACGGGAAAAGTTTATGACTGGTCCGCTGAAAATGCCATGCGACAAACCGCGATCGAGAAAACGCTTTCCTCCATGGGCCTCATGCCCGGCGCAGCAGAGCTCCTCGCATGGAGCAAAACTCACGGCATCCGCATGGTGGTGGCCTCGTCGTCTTCGCGGCGTTGGGTGGCTGGCTGGTTGACACGTTTGCAAATAGACACGTATTTTGAACGCCTTTTTTGTCGTACGGACGGCTATGCGGTCAAACCGGATCCATCTCTCTTTCTGGCTTCACTTCGCTACCTTGATCTTCCTGCCAGCGATTGCATGATCATTGAGGATTCCGAGAACGGGGTACTTGCCGCCCGGAATGCGCACATTCCTTGCTGTGCGGTGCCGTGTTCCATGACCTCCTCGGGAGATTTCTCTTCAGCAGATGAGCTCTATCGCGATCTCAACTCTCTGTTAAGCTCGCTGCAATCGGTCGCAACAAGTCGTCCGGACTAAAAATCACACGTATAGCCCAAGCATGCGCTGATACTTTCGCTTCGTCGTCTCAGCTCTGCTGCGAGCTGAACCTTCAGCTCGCCGTGATCAAGATTGATGCTCATTGAGGCATTCAGGCGCGCAGCGTACCAACTCAAGCGTTGACTGCGAACATAGGCTTGCTGCGCTGTGCCGTACAGAAATCCGCAATGCATCTTCACCTCTCGTACTCCGAGATCAGCGAGCAACATCCCGCCCAACTCCCATTTGCCGCATTTCCCTGCCATACAAACTTGCCCGAAGTGTTGCACCCCCGCACCCAACTCCATGCCCCAAATGACGCCCTGCCCCACGCGCAACGCAGCATCACTCCCTTTTTCATTGTATCCCATCAATTCGCTTCCCCACACAGCCGTGTGAAAAATCACTACTCCGTTTCTCTCCTGGATTCCTCGAGACATCTCATACACCAAACCACCGACCATACCTTGCGTTTTTCCCTCAGTTTTATAAGATCTTTCTTGCATGAAAACCTGTCGGTTGATGTTAACCTCCGCCACTCCGACCTGAACCAGAAAATGCTGAACCCATGCGTCTGAATTGATATTACAGTACACCCCAAAACTGTATAAGCCCAATTCGCCGCCTGCCGTATCAACGTCTCTCGCATCCCAGTCTCCATACCTCGCTTCCAACCTCAATCCCACAACGGTTTTCCGTCCCCTGTGCACCATCCCTACTCTGCCTCCCCACGTATTCAGCGCATATCCCGAGTCTGTCCCCTGCCCGTCAAGGCGCGTGCGCCCGCCAAATGTCTCCACACCCCAATTATCGCTCCCGGTCGACGCAAAGCCACATGACCGAGCCTCGGCAGCAAGCGTCTCCAGAGACGTCTGAAATTGTCCTTGCAAAGCCAGCATAAGCGCAGGAATCGAAGCTCCGATCACAGCTGCCGACATGCGATCTGATTCCTCGTACATTCCGTGTTCGATGAGGTTTTCCTGAGCATGCAGGATAGCGGCCCGATCACTATGCGGCGCGCTTGATTGCGGATTTATTCCTGCGAACATAGCATCCAAAAGAAGCGCTCCCGCATGACCGTTAAAGGAACGCGCCGCCTGTTGGTGAAAATCTTCGTTTTGAAGAGTTCTGAAAACGCCGCTGAGCATCAATCGTCCGTCTTCATTGCGGAGTTGCGCAGTGTCACCGAAATATTTGCGAAGCAACACCTGCGTGTTATGGTCGAGTTGGGGCAACCCCTCGGCATGTTCAGCCAGCACAAATTCCTGATATAATCCGCGCTCATTTCCGGTGTATGCGTCAGCACGCTCCACCTGAAGTCCCAGTACACAGTCGTTCGCAAAGTATAAATCTCCTTCCACCACTCCATGACCGGAACTGTCGGAGCAAAGGATCATGTCTTTGCTCAGGTTAATTCCCAGCTCTATATGGCTCCCGCTCTCGAAATGCACTTCATCCGCGTGGAAAGTCGAGTTTAAGTTGCCGGAACATAACTCAGCCCGCAATGTACTCGCTTCATCTACTGTCATGCTTCGCAGGTGCGTTTCCTCCCCCACTCCGATTTCCAGCGTGCTGTTGTGCAGTGTGATTTCTCCCGTAAAATCCTGCAAAGCGCCAACGTTCACCGTCGAATCCTGTACCAGCAATGTACCGCTCCCGGTCATTCTTTTTGCCGCAACATACGCGCCATACAGTTCAACATGCGCATCCATCATGCTCCACTCGCGCAAGCCGGTTATACTGCCATGCAAAGTCAATGTCCCCGCCCCGGTCGTTACCAGCCTCCCACCCATAGCGTCCCATCCCTGCAAGATCGTCAGTCGTCCATCACGCACTTCCACCGCGCTCGGAGCAGTCACCACCTCCCCCTCCAACTGCAAATCGCCTTCTCCTGCCTTGACAATCGCATATCCTTGCGCGTGAAGTTCACTCGTTATGCGTCCGGTATCACCCGCCCGCCTCACATTGAATACAGTATCTCCCGCCAGCGTCAAACGACCGTTCAACGTTGCGTCATTCCCTTCGTCGCTCTCCATGAGCAGGGCTCCTTCCGAACCCTGTTTCCCGTCGTTTATCCATCCTCTCCCTGCCAAGACCATATCCCCCGTGTACGAGGCTCCCGATAATAACCCTAACTGAGCTCCATCTTTGACCTGAACTTCCTTGAAGCTCAGCTTCTCCGCTCCATGCTCACGAGTCGCAGTAAACTGGCCGCTTCGCAGCTCGATTCTGCCGTGGTATTCTCCGGGAAGAGCATCGCATAGCTCCTGCCCGGAGAATGTGCTGAGATCCATCACGATCAATCCATGTTGACCTGCCGTGATTTTCCAATCCATGACCGTCTCCCATGGCGCGTGAAATACGAGCGTTCCGTTCAATACCACCTCTTCAGCGCTCACTCCGCCCCCGGTCGGTGTCATTGTCACGATCGCCCCTTCTGCCACCTCAACTCTTCCGCATGTCACATGATCAAATATCACGACATAGCATTCCTTCTCAAAAAGCAAGCTATCGCCATTATAAAACTTCTCCCCCTCCCCCAGTTCTTCCCCATCGCGCCATGTCAAAAACGGCGTTTCCACACGTTTCATTTCACCGATTTGCGAACCTTTTGTCGGGAGGCAGCACCACGCAAGCAATGCAACGACAAGCATTCCTCGTATTCGGCGCAACACATGCGCCTCGCCCGTCCCTGTGACTGTCCTTTGCATTTTTTTGTTTCACCGTTTTACAATCTAATGGTCTTTCCTTTTCCGACTTCTCCCACTCCCTTCCCTGCACAATATATGTTTCATCTCCTCTTGAAAAAACATCGTACAATTCTTAATTCGAGCTCGGATGAATCGCAAACAGGCACAGATCGCATGCACATCCGTCCCAAGAAAATTTTGAGGGAGGGTAAGAGAAGACAAAAAAAGGAAGGTTGATTTGTTTCCTCAGAAA
>CANRET010000047.1 GCA_947629715.1 uncultured Akkermansia sp. | reverse complement strand
CGCCCGTTATGTCGAGGTGTTCCGTTGAGAATTTCACTCTCAACTCCCCAGATTATACCACCTCGGATTAATAGGGTGTACGAATACCGTACGTCCTCCCCGGTACCGCCGAATACCCCCGCCATTTTTGCCTCCGGCAGCTTCATTCTGAGAGGTGAGAGTTCTCCTTGCCTGCCTGCCGTGCTGGAACCGGATGAGGCGGATCCCTGCCACGGGCGATTACGCCTTTACGAGGGACGTTACCATCAAGCGCGCCGTATGCTCGCCGCCATGGGAGCGCCGGTAGTGGAACTCACGCGTGTATCCATCGGTCCATTGCAACTGAGTTCCCTGTCCCTGCGTCCGGGACAGTGGACATCTGTTAACCCACGGCTTTTCATTGATGCGCAGTGATTTTCCCATCGCCGTACGTCCGGAGTTTTCTGTAGTCCACGAAGACGCTGACATTCTGGTCGTGGACAAAGCAGCTCCACTCATCATGCACCCCACCGGTTGCGTGCGCAGCAAGGAACCCACTCTGCTCGGCGGCGTGTCCCAACTGCTCTCCTACGAGATAGCCTGCGGCGGATGCGTCTCGCTCATCAATCGCTTGGATCGCGAAACAAGCGGTCTCGTACTCATCGCAAAAAACACCGCTACAGCACGTGAACTGGGCTGCGCTATGCAACGCCGCCTCATCCGCAAACGTTACCTGGCCATTGTAAAAGGACAACCGGCCTGGGAACGCGCCTGTTGCGCAGAACCCTTGGCGTCCATGCACACAATTGCCGCCACCCGCATCCGCGTGCGTCAGACATGTCATCCTACAGGTCGCCCCTGCCGCACGTTCTTCCAAGTACTGAAACACATACCGGCGCAAGGAACATGGCCGGAACTTGCCCTCCTCTCCTGCAATCCCGTCACCGGCCGCATGCACCAAATCCGAGCTCACCTCGCCTGCCTCGGCTTCCCCATCCTAGGCGACAAAATCTACGGTGGCGATGAAAGCTGTTACCTGGACTTTATCGACAACGGATGGACGCCTGAACTCGCCGCGCGCCTTTACCTGCCGCGCCACGCACTGCACGCCTGCGAACTGGAATTTCCACTCCATGGACAAATCATCCGCGTACAATCCGAGCTGCCGCAAGATCTTGCTGCCGTAATCGATCGTCAATAGTGTATGAAATCCTGTAGCACCGTCAACACGCGAATGCCCTCAGCACGACAACCTGCAACGTCGTCCCGGCTCCGGCAGAGTGATTCTCACCTGCGCGGGCATGTAACGCACCAGCTCATCACGCATTTGCTGTCGAGCGGGCTCATCGCCGTGCACCAGAACAATCTCGCGCGGACTCAATCGCCGAGCGTAATCCAGCAACGCCGCGCGCGAAGCGTGCCCGGAAAAGTCAAAGCTCTCTACCCGGCACTGCACCGGGTACGCCTGCCCGGCCTCCGCATCCTTCCCCAGCCGCACCAACTCACCGGGCTGAGCCGCCTTGATCCGTGCCGCCGGACTCTCCGGGTCGCTGTAGCCCACGAACAAAATGGCATCCGCCGGATGCGGCAACACCTGCGCCGCCAACTTATTCGACAAAGTGTGCGGACTCATCATGCCGCTGGACACCATATAGATATTGCCCGGGCTTGCCCGCAACGGTTCCTCCATATCGCGCGGCAAAGGCGCCGTCTCCACGCTTCCTCGCAACGTGAACCCCGGCTGTAAGCGCGGGGTATCGTAGGTCATACGATCATACACTGCCGTCACTTTCGCCCCCAAACCTCCGCTGTAAATGGGCACATCGGGAATGCGTCCGCTGTCGCGCATTTTGCCGAGTTCGTAAAGCAGCTCCTGAGTTTTACCCAGCGCAAACACGGGGATGAGCGCCGCGCCGCCACTCTGAAGGGTCTCGCGTATGGCTTTGGCAAAGCGATTCATCTCGCGTTCACGGGTGTAGTTCACCGAGCGCTCGGTTGCACCGTGCGTGCACTCCATAATCAACACATCGACCCCTTCTTCCGGAAATGCGGCTCCCGGGATGATGCTCTGATTTTCAAACTGTACATCTCCGGTGTAAAAGATGCGCATGCCCGCCTGCGTCTCCAGTAGCACGCCGCAAGAACCAAGAATATGTCCGGCATCGTAGAGAGTCGCCAGCACTTCTCCCGAGCGACCAATGCGAAACGGTTTCTCGTACGGACGCGTCACCCAATTGTTCGCCGCATGGTCCAACTCGCCATGACTGAAAAAAGGGTACTCCGCCACCCCATCAAACATCCGCTGCGACATCATCACGTTCACCGAATTGTGCAGCATCACGCGTCCCACCTCTGCCGTGGCCTGCGTCATGATGACTTCTGCCCTCGGGTGTTTCTCCTGCAGCACCGGCAGTGCGCCGATGTGATCGAGGTGGGCATGGGTGATCATAATCGCCTGGAGCTCCTCTTCTTCGAGCAAATCCAAGCGTGGCTTGGCTTCATTCCCCACTTTTTTGGGATGCACGCCGGCATCCAGCACAATGCTGCTCGCCCCGATCTTAATAAGATAGCAGTTCGCTCCAATCTCGGCGGCGCCCGTCAGGTTTGTGAAAGACGTCATCAAAATTCAGAGATAAGTTGGGCGATGATCTGAGCCGCATCGGGTGAGGAACACCGATGCATCGCATCCTGCATGGCCTGACGGGCTGCTTTATCCAGCAGATGGCGTTCCACAAAGTTCACGATGCCCGCCACCGTCAATTGATCCTGCTCACACAGCACGGCCGCTCCGGCGTCGGCGAAGACGCGTGCGTTGTGGTATTGGTGGTTGTCCGCAGCGTAGGGATAGGGCACCAGCATACACGCCTTTGCCAGGATCGACAATTCCGTGAGTGTGGAAGCTCCACTACGCGCCACGACGCCATCCGCAGCAGCATACGCCGTCGACATATCGGAACAAAATCCCATGACGCGCACATTCCCCACTCCCTCGGACAACGCAGTCACCCGCTGCTCATCAGCCTTGCCGGCTATAATCAAAAACTGCACCTGCGGCAATGCCCGCGCCGCCTCCACCATCAGCGTGTTCAATTTTTGCGCGCCTTGCGAACCTCCTGTCACCAACAGTATCGTCTTATCCTCCGGCAGTCCCAACATCCGGCGAGCCTCTTCCTGCGTCGGCGCCTGAAGCACTTCCTTGCGCACCGGCGTCCCGGTTACACGGCAGTCACTCTTCGGGAAAAACTTCGCCGCTTCTTCCATGCCTAACAGTACCGCAGTGCAAAATCGTGCAGTCAATCTGTTCGCTCGTCCGGGGATCGAGTTGGAGTCATGCATATAAGTACGCAATCCCAGCATGCGACCGACCATGACCGGCGCCAGGGATGTAAAGCCTCCCATCCCCAACACGACATCCGCCCTCTCCTGGCGCAGTAATTTGCAACAGCTGAGTAAGGAACCGGCGAACTTCACCAGGAAACTTATCATACGCAACGAGAATGTGCGCGGTTTTGCAATAGCTTGCACCGTGCGAAACTCCAGCTCCCCGTACTTGCGCGCTCCCTCAGCATCCACCTCCTTGCGCGATATGAGCAAGAGAGGTCGATGTCCGAGCGCACACAACCGCTCCGCCACAGCCACGCCCGGAAACATGTGTCCGCCGGTGCCGCCACACGCTATGACGATGCGTCGAGATTTCTTTTCTGTCGTCATGTCACTATGAATCTTTGATGAGATGCCTGGGCCATATATTTTGCCGCACGGAAGGAGTGTGTCTTTGCACACTTGTCATTATGCCAATGGAAAGAATCGTGAAGATGAGGTTACTGCCGCCGTAGCTGATGAAGGGCAAAGGCAAGCCGGAGTTTGGCAACAGCGATGTAACAACTGCCATATTTAATATCGCCGGCCAAAATATCGTACACACCAACCCCGTGACCAATAGCCTTCCGAACATATCCTGCGTCTGCAACGCCAACATGATGCCGAAAATCGTGAGCAGAGTGAAGAGAAGCAGCACGCCCAGCGTACCCACCAATCCCCATTCCTCCCCGATTTCTGCAAAAATGAAATCCGTATGCGCAAAAGGTAAATTCCCGAACTTCTCAATGCCATCGCCCAAACCCACTCCGGTCACCCCGCCACGCGCCAACGCCAAAATAGCAATCCACTGCTGCCGCCCCACCCCCTGACTGAAAGCCTGCGGATCAAACCACGCGTAAATGCGCTCCAATCGATTCTCATTATTGGTCGCCATATCGAACATGAGAACCATTCCCACCAACAACGCCGTGAACAAAAGCCAGTGACGCACCCCCGCCACATACATCACGCACCCGCCGGATACGGCCAACGCCGCCGCCGTACCCATGTCTTTTTCAAACAGGATGAGGGCAAGAGGAATTCCGAAAAGAACGCCCCCGGGCCATACGAAACCGCGCCAAAACGTACCGGGCATCTCGCGATGCGTGGTGTACCAATCCGCCAACGCAAGCATCATGCAGATCTTCGCCAATTCACTCGGTTGAAAGGACATAAACCCAAGATTGATCCAACGTCTCTCGCCGTTAATTTCCATTCCTATGTGCGGTATGTAGCAAAGCACCAACACGATCACGCTTCCCCACCACAGCGGATACACCCAGGGACGCAATTTCTTGTACTTCACGGCGCTCACGGCAAGCGCCGCCAGCAACCCCGCAAAACCAAAGCAGCACTGCTTGATTAAAAATTGCGCAGGACTTCCCCCGTCCGGCACATAAGCACACAGCCCCGTACTCGCCACCATCATAATGCCGAGCACCAGCAGCACAATGAAGCAAAGCCAGATACCTATGATACTCAATCGCGAGGACATGAATATTGCGCAGTACGGTTACTCTACGTCAGCGACTCAAGCGCAGCTTCATTCCCGGATTAATGCGGTTTGCATCCTTGATCCCATTGAGCTGCATCAGCTCTCTCATGGGAACTTTCACCTTGCGCGATATCCTCGACAGTGTCTCGCCTCTCTGCACTGTGTACACCTTTTCTTTCTGAGTGACCGCTGCCGGACGCGCTACTGCCGTTGAGGTCGTTGTTGCCATTCCTTCGCGCACTGATGCCTTGCCGACAGGCACCACAATTGTAGCGCCCACTGTCAGTTCACCGTTCGAGACGCTTGAATTAGCAGCCTGAAGAGCGGCCGGATTCACTGCGTATTGCGCTGCTACGCTCTGCCATGTATCTCCGGTGGCCACCATGTGATACACCGGAGAGGATGTAGCGACGGCGGCAATTGCCACGTCCTCCGTCACCTCCTCTGCCTCGTCTTCAGCTCCCATATCCGTCGCCTGGGTGATATGGTTGGCAGACGCCGTTTGCGCAGACGCCGTCAATGCAACCGGAGTCGTGGGCGCCAGCACCGGCGGGGGCGCGAGTACCGCCTGCTCCGGAGAACTTGTCACCGGTGCAGTCGGCGCACCTGTTTGCATCGGCGGCGCAGCAGCGGTCGACGAAGCGCTCGCCCCGCCCCCTGCCTTGACCATGTGTCCGTGCAGCAGCACGCCCCCGATGATAATAAGGTGCAGCATCAGCAAGCCCACAATAATGCGCACTATTGTCACACTGCTCGTTCTGTCCTCCACCAATCCGGTATCGGTGCGATGCCTTTTGAGGAGCGAATGAAAGAAATGATGTTTTGGCTTGATGCGCCCCAGTGTCGGCGTGTTGTAGGGATTGTGCTTTTTCATGTTGATGAGGTGAAGGTGTGGAGTTAGATGTGGAGGATGTTTCGTACAGCTTGACAAAAGTCATTGCCTCGCTGCGCATAGCTTGTATATTGATCAAAGGAAGAGGTGCCCGGTGAGAAGAGTACGACATCGCCCGAAGTTGCACAGTTTGCCGCCTCCCGCACTGCCTCGCTCACTGTTTCCACGCGTGCGACATCGTACTCTTGCTTGAGTGTGTCTCGGAGCTGTTCGCCGATCTGACCAAACGTGATGCACTTCTTCACTTTCCCTTTCATGAGCGGAATCAGAGGCGTGTAATCCAGTCCTTTGTCTTTGCCGCCGATGAGCAGAATGATGGGGCGAATCTGCGAACGAATGGCCGCCTCCGTGGAGTGCAGGTTCGTACTCTTGGAGTCATTCAGCCAGAGTATGCCGTTCTCCTCTGCCACGAACTCGCAGCGGTGGTGCGGCGGCTCAAAACTTGCCAACGCGGGCACAATCTCGTCATTCTTGAGTCCCACTGCGCGGCACGCTAAGATAGCGGCCATGGCGTTTTCCGCATTGTGAGCCTGTGCCAAAGCAGTGTCTTTCAAATCTGCCACGGTGGTGTCCATTTGCTTGATACGCGTACCTTCGTAACGAAGCAAGCCGCTGCCGACGCAGGCGGAAAATTCCACCACCTGCGGCTTGAGGGCGGGCATTTTTTCACCCACGCGAATAATGGCGAGCTGCCCTTCACTCATGTTCTCAAAGATGCGCAACTTGGCCTCGTAGTAATCGCTTACCCTGGTGTAGCGATCCATGTGGTCCGGCGCAAAGTTCAGCCACACAGCCACTTCCGGCCTGAAACTCTGCACTGTCTCCAACTGAAAGGACGACACCTCCAGCACAGCAAACTCCGGCTGAGGTTTTTGCAGCGCCACCTCACAGAATGGATAGCCGTAGTTTCCGCACGCTTTCGCACTTCGTCCTGCTTGCAACAGGATATGCTCGATGAGTGCAGTCGTGGTAGTCTTGCCATTCGTCCCGGTAATGGCGATGATACGTCCGCCGAAATAACGGAACGCCAGTTCCACCTCGCCAATGATAGGAGCTCCCGCACATGTGAAAGCCAGCGCCCATGGCTTGTCTGCCGCAATGCCCGGAGAGATGACCACTAAATCTGCCTTAAATTCCCTCGCCTCTTTCTCACCCGCGCCGGACACAAATTCAACCGTTGCATCGGAACAAGTTGCATGCGCGTCGGAGTCAAAGATGCACACCCTCGCCGCACCGCGCGCCGCCGCCAGACGAGCCGCCGCCACCCCGCTGCGTCCGCAGCCAAGCACTGCCACTTTTTTGCCGTTCAAATTCATAAGGGGTAATCAATGGTAAAATACGCATGCAAAAAGAGCAATGAGCAGTAGAAACCAAGACACAATCCAAAAACGCACGCACACTTGCGTCTCGCTCATGCCTCCTTTTTCAAAATGATGGTGCAGTGGCGCCATGCGGAAGAAACGTCGCCCTTCGCCGCACAATCTTCTGGTAATCTTAAACCACAGCACCTGCACCATCACGGATGACGCCTCTGCCACAAAGACGCCGGCAAGAATGATGAGCACGAGTTCCGTCCCCGTGCACACCGCCATCGCACCCAGTGCTCCTCCCAATGCCAGCGAACCCGTATCCCCCATGAAGACGCGCGCAGGATGGCAGTTGTACCACAGAAACCCGACGCACGCCGCCAGCAGAGCGATGGCATAACATGCCAGGGAAATGCCCTCGCACCCGAACATTTCGCTACCCACCTGCATGACGGGCAATACGACGATGTAGAACAAGGAGGCAGGTATCATGCAACCGCTTGCGAGTCCGTCCAACCCATCCGTCAGATTGACCGCATTGGATGTGGCAATGATCGTGAGCACAGCCAGAGGTATAAAAAGCCAACCGATGTCAACAAAACCGTAAAAGGGCACCAAAATGCCGCATACACTCTCATCCGTGCAGTAGAGATACATGGCACAGAAGGCGGCGGCGATTGCTTGCAGAACAATCTTGAACCAACCATTGACGCCGACGCTGTTGTGCCTTTTAATCTTGGCATAGTCATCAAGGAAACCAAGAAAAGCCGTGACGACCGTGACAAGCAACACGCATTGCACACGCACGTTCTCCAGTGGAAGAAACAGCAGCGCATATACCAACGCCGCCCCAATGAGCAAGATGCCGCCCATGGTGGGAGTGCCCGCTTTTGCCGTATGATCCGGCGCATGCACATTGCCATGAGCTTCACGCACCGGCTGACCCGCCTTCATGGCTTGAAGCTCGCGGATCACCCACGGACCGAGAAACAGAACCATCGCCAACGGCAGCAGAAATGCCGCTGTCTCCATCGTCCCATCACCCATTCTGAAAAGGTAGTTCAGCATCGTTTGCTTTTCTTGAAAAATTCGTCCATCACGCGTTCGATACCCGCTGCGCGCGAACCCTTGAAGAGAATCGCATCCCCGACCCGTACCACCGCACACAAAGCATCCGCCGCCGCCTGCGGACTTTCCACTCTCTGCACCGACACGCCGCCTGCGCGCACCGCCTCCACCAACGCATGCAGCTCAGCGCTGCCTTCACCAAGAACCACCACGCCCGCATACTTCATCTCAGCTGCACATTTGCCCACCTCTGCATGCGCAGCCACACCCTCACTGCCCAACTCACCCATCTTGCCAAGCACGGCGTAATGCCGCCCCTTCATTCGCATGGCTGCCACAGTGCGCAGGGCGGCCACCATGCTCTCCGGGTTCGCATTGTACGTATCGTCCACCAGCAGAACCCCATTTTCTTCGAGGCAGCTGAGACGTCCGTGAGTGAGGACGATATTGCCCAGCCCGGCGACGATCTCCGATAAGTCGCAGCCCAACTGCCACGCTGCCGCAGCCGCAAGCAGACTGTTGCTCACCATGTGCTTCCCCGGCACAGGCAGATGCACTGACGCTTTGCCGACTCCGTTGATGACAAGCGTGTAGTCACTTCCCTGTGCATCGCTCGACACATCAAGCGCGCGCACAATGCTCTCCTCTCCCCCGACAGGCAAGGCATGGGCTTTCGTTTGCCCGGCGATGTACTCAGCATAGTCATCTCCTGCCGGGTAAATAACCCATCCTTCCTCCGGCACCGCGCGCGCCAGGGTGCACTTTTCCTGGGCAATGGCGTCCCGAGAGCCGAGCATCCCGATGTGCGCCGAGCCGATGTGGGTGATGATGCCTACACTCGGCTTCACCATCGCACACAGCGGCGCCAGCTCACCGGCATGATTCATGCCCATCTCCCACACTGCCGCCCGAGTGTCCGATGGCGCGCTCAATATGCTCATCGGAACGCCGATGTGGTTGTTCAGGTTTCTCTCTGTCGCCACCACATGCCCGTGGTAATGCTGCTCCAAAATGGAACGCAACATGTCTTTTGTACTCGTCTTACCGCTGGATCCCGTGATGCCTGCCACACCCACTGGATGCAAACGTCCTCTCCACCACGCTGCCAACGCATGCAGAGCCGCGAGCGTATCCTTCACGCACACCACGCTGCACGCCGCATCGTACTCGCCCACCTGCTTGCTCACCACCACGGCGGCCGCCTTCCGCGACGCTTCTGCGGCGAACGCATTGCCGTCAAATTTGTCCCCGACCAGAGCAAAGAACACACATCCCTCGCTCACCTTTCGGCTGTCAGTACACACGCCTGCCGTAATGCGGCGCGTTCCCTGCTTCCGCAGTGTACCGCCCGAATTTGTCACAAGGTCTTGCAATTCTAAATCAGTCATGCCTTTTCTCTGCGGTCTTGGTTGCGATGATTTCGGCTTCCTTGCGCTCCACATAACGACGCACGGCTTCGGCATCCGAAAAACGAATCGTCGTATCGCCGATGATCTGGTAATCTTCGTGTCCCTTGCCGGCGATGAGTACGACATCCCCCGGACGCGTCATGGCAAGCGCAGTTTCAATAGCCTCGGCGCGATTGGTAATGCGATATCGCTTTTCCTCCGGGATGCCGGGCATAATCTCATCAATGATGCTTTCCGGATCCTCATGACGCGGGTTATCGCTGGTGACCAGGCAAACGTCAGCATACTTTGCTGCTGCCGCGCCCATGAGCGGACGCTTCGTGCGGTCCCGATTTCCGCCGCAGCCGAACACCACGATGAGCCGTCCCTGCCGGGTAAGCGCACGCATCGTGCGGCACACATTCTCGAGAGCATCCGGCGTGTGGGCGTAATCCACAAAACATTGCACATGGTGCGCCCCGCTCACCAGCTCCAAACGACCCGGCACTTGCGGAGCCGAAGCCAGGCAACTGATGGCATCCCGGAAGTTCACCCCCGCTGCAGCCGCACCCACGAGAGCCGCCAGACTGTTCGAGATGTTAAACTCCCCGATAAGCGGAACGCGCACTAAAAAACTCCGCCCTTTCCATGTCAACTCATACTGACTGCCCTTAAGTGTGATGAGTCGGGGCGTCATACGATACTCCGCATCTGGCGATTCGCCAAAAGTGCGCACTTTCATGAGTCCCTGCATCTCCTCTGCCAGCCTTCTCCCGTACGTGTCGTCAATGTTGATGACTGCCACGGCTTTGCGGTCTGCACTCGTCGCCATCCCTGTGAACAGTTTCTTCTTCGCCTGGTAATAGCTCTCCATATCGCCGTGGTAATCCAGATGATCCTGCGTAAGATTGGTAAAAATGCCCACACGAAAATCCGTTCCCGCAGTGCGTTCCTGCTCCAGCGCATGCGAGGACACTTCCATTGCTACAGCGCGGCATCCGTTGCGCACCATATCAGCCATCATGCGTTGCAGCTCGGCGCTGCCGGGCGTGGTGTTGTGCGAATTCACGCGCCTCGCGCCGTCATCATACAACACAGTTCCGATGAGTCCGGCTTTCTGCCACGTGCTGCGCAAAATGTGGTGCAACAAGTAAGTAATCGTCGTTTTGCCATTCGTTCCGGTCACCCCCACAGTCACCAACTGCTGGCTGGGAAACCCCTGCCAGGCGCTCATGAGCATACCGCACGCCAGGCGCGTGTCCTTCACCTGAATCCAACAAACCCCTTTTTCTTCCATCCCTGCAGGACACGGAGTCTCGGCCACGATGGCCGCCGCTCCCGCGCTGATGACCTCCGGTATCGCTTTGTGTCCGTCAAACTGACTCCCGCGCACTGCAATAAAGGCGCTGCCGGGCGTTACTTTGCGACTGTCATCAGTCAGTTGCCCTATATTGCGACGAAGGATGCCCGTGACATGAGCCCCCGGCAGGATGGAAAAAATCTGTTTATGATTGATCATGGAACGGAGAAAGGAATTTAATTCTGCTGAGCGGTGCGATCTTTGTTGTTGCGGTAACGCTCGTAAGCCACCGGGTCGTCTGGTTGAATATTCAGAACGTTAATAAAACGTTCCGCCGCTTGGCGAAATATCGGCGCGGCCACCGTTCCGCCGCCGGCGTTGCAATCCGTGGGATGAGGCTCATCAATCACGGTCATCACAACCAGCTGAGGATTGTCTATGGGCAACACCCCCGCAAAGGACACCGTGTAAAGTCCCTCGTAATAACCTCCATTTTCCTTCACTTTTTTCGCGGTTCCCGTTTTGCCGCCGATGCGAAATCCAGGAATGGCGGCGGCCGTTGCAGTACCGCGTCCTCCCTGCCCACTGCTCTCCGTCACGGTGTAGAGCGCGCGACGCAGATCGCGAGCTGTCTCACGCGACATCACGCGCTCCACTGTCTGCGGTTTGCATTCGTCATACACCGACCCATCCGCTGCGATGATTTTATCGATAAGTCGAGGTTTCATGCGCACGCCGTCATTTGCAATGGTGGCGTACACCATAGCCATGTGCAGAGGAGAGACGGACACGGAATAGCCGTATGCGATACGCGAAAAGTTGACGATGTTGTTGCCGTCCGCCAACAGACACGCGCCCCCGCTGGGCAGATCCACTCCGGTCGATTGATCCAATCCGTAGCGATGAACGTATTCTTTATAGTTGGGCCATTTGCATGCCAATGCAATGCGTGCGGCCCCCGGATTGCTCGATTTCTTGAGCACGCAGTACAACGGCTGCGTCCCGTAATTGAAGCGTCCGTCGTTGATCGGCTTGCTCCCGAATCCCACGCTGAAAGGCGAGCAGTTCACCGATGTGTCAATGCGCATGATGTGCTTGTCCAACGCCGTAGTGGCTGCTATCACCTTGAAGGTGGATCCCGGCTCATAACGCGCCTGGCATGCAAAGTTGAAATCTCCCGTCACAGGCGTACCCTTGCTGTCCTTCACCTTCCCTCGCTTGAAAGTGCCGTCCGGAGTGATAAGATCTTTTGTGTTCAGGTTGAAGGAAGGTCGGCTGACCATGGCGAGTATGTCTCCGGTGTGCGGATCCACCACGATCATGCAACCGCGCTTGGCGCGATAGTGGAGCATGCCGCGATCCAGCTCCTGTTCGCAAATCGCCTGCAATCGCATATCAATCGTGAGTTGCAGGTTCAAACCATCTTTCGGAGCCAGATAGCGGTCGTCCTCGTTGGGGAGCACTTGTCCCCGCGCATTGTGACGGTACTCGCGCATGCCGTCCACACCGGCAAGATAACTCTGGAAATATTCTTCCACCCCGCTCATGCCCCGGTTCTCGTGGTCCACGTACCCCAGCACATGGCAAAGCATCTCAGGCATCACATAAGAACGCTTCGAATCGGACTGCACCATGATGCCGCGTACATGCGCCCGGGTCAACGCCTCCCTGATTTTTTCCGCCTTGTCCAGGTTAAGCCCCTTGGCCAGGATGATTCGGTTGCGAAAGGAGCGCAACGGCGCGTTTTTTTTCTCTGCTTCACGGTTGTATTGCTCGGTCGCGGTTTGGGCGATGCTTTCTACGATATCTTCGCGGGTCATACAACGCTTGTTTTTCGAAGCGCTGTCCTCCGCCTCCACTCGGCAGATGTAAGGGTAAAGAAGCTCTGCCACCAGGCGATCGTGCAAGCGAAAGTAATAAGCGCACACTTCCGGATCGTACTCAAGCATGCGGTTTGTGCGCGCGTCCGCCGTACCGAGCCGACGCCGCAGCTCCGCCCTCTCTTCCGTCGTCATTCGAAGCCGGGCATTATCCAACAACTCCGCTCTTTTTTTCGCCAGCAACTTGCGTCGCTCAACCGCATCTTTTGCCTGTGCCCACTCCGCCGTGTGACTCGCTTGATTGTACGCCAGACCATCCACCACGGCGGTGAGTTCCCTCAAGTGGTAGCGGTCCGCCACCAGCTCCGCATTCTGCACATTGTTCGTCAGCACCTCCTCATTGCGATCCATGATCACGCCTCGTTGCGCCGGAATACGCTCCTTTTCGATAAGTTCATCCGCTGCAATCTGTCCGCGATTTCCGGAATCGACCACCTGCAGTTCCACCAGACGATGCGCTACGACGCACGAGACCCCCAGCGTCAGCACGCAAAGCCAGACGCATCGATTGGCAAAGGGTATCTTGGTTTTCATGATGAGTGGTGAAATGAACGTCAACGCGCGGCAGTTGATCTGATCCCTGTCTCCTCGCGACTGCTGCGGGCTATCTCGATCTGACTGTGCCGTATGTCACGCAGGGCGGATCCGTCTCGGGCGAGCTTCTCCCGTATGGCCCAGCGGTTGGTCAACGCATCCGTCTTGGCCCGGTATTGATTGGCATTCACGTGACAGACGGCGATCTCTCGATTCAACTTGTTGATCTCAGTGCGCTCGGACACCTGATCATTCTTCAGAGCCGCGTAGCTCACGCCCATGGCGGCCGTGATCACCGCAAAAGCCACCATCCACACCAACAAGCCAAAACTCACTCGTTTGGAATAGCGTTTTTCGTAGGAGTATATTTTTTGCATCATGGTTCAAATTTTCTCGATAACGCGCAGTTTCGCACTGCGGGAACGCGGGTTGACGGCCAGCTCCGCCTCCCCGGGGGTAATGGGTTTGCGTGTCACGCTGCGAGCAGCATACTCGGGGTTGGGACGCGGCTGCGCCCACTCGGGACGATCGATTTCCGGCTTGGTCACGCGCTCAAAGAACCGCTTTACTTTGCGATCCTCCAAGCTGTGAAAGGTGATGATTGCCATGCGTCCGCCGCTCTTCAGCAAGGAGAATCCCGCCACCAACAGCTCATCCAAAGCGCCAAGTTCGTCATTCACGGCGATGCGCAACGCCTGAAAACTCCGCGTGGCAGGATGCTGTCTTCCGCGTCGCGGCAGCGCCGAGCAGATCGTATTCGCCAGCTGCGTGGTCGTGGCAATGCGGCCTCTCGTGCGCTGCTGCACGATGCGACGGGCGATGGCGCGCGCGGCGTGTTCCTCGCCGTACTGCCACAGGATGTCCGCCAGCTCAGCTTCGTCAGCTTCATTCACAATGTCCGCCGCACTGCGTGGCAGTGCGGGGTCCATGCGCATATCCAGGGGGCCTTCCGCAAGAAAAGAAAAACCACGCTCAGCAGTATCCAATTGCGGAGAAGAGACGCCGAGATCCGCCAGCACCCCATCCACAGCCTCCACACCACGCTCGTGCATCAGCTTGCCCAATTCTCGGAAGTTGCCGTTCAGAACCTGCAGTCTCTCCCCATAGCCCGCCAGCCTCCTGCGCGCCGCAGCACGTGCCGTCGGGTCCCGATCAATGCCCCAAACGGTCGCCCCGGCCCGGAGCAGTCTTTCGCTGTGGCCGCCGCCGCCCAGCGTAACATCCACTATCACCTTTCCCTCCGCTGCCTGCAGTGCATCTGTCGCCTCTCGCAGCAGCACGGTAGTGTGCCGAAACGGAACGTCCTCCGTCTCCGCGATCAGCTCTTCTGCCGCAACGCCGTTCGCCCTCTGCCACGCAGCGGCATCTTCCGCCGTGGTTCTCTCCACGATAACGTCAGCGCTCCACGCTGCTCCGGACGCCGCCCGCTGCCAGCTTTGCACATGCACATCCACGCCGGTTTCGTCCTGCAGCTCAAGCCATACCTCCGCCGCGCTCTTGCCGAGCCTGCAGCCCAGCACACCCGCATCTGCACGCAACGCCGCGAGAAGGCCGCTTGCGCGCACGTCCTGCGCGCGCGTAAAAAAAGCGAACGCCTCAGCTTCAATATCCCGATTCAGGATCTGCATTTCCTGCTGCGCCGCCGCCAACGCCCCACGCGCCCCGCGCATCCCGGCCTCTTGCATGCGCTCCACCGATTCCATCCGCGCACGCCTCCAAGCGGACAATCTCTGCGCACTCACAGCTCCATCGACCCACATGATCACCCGGTAGCATGCGCTCCCACCGGGCGGGTGGAACGACACCCAACTCTCTGCCTCCTGCCCGTTCATGAAAGAATGTGGAAGATTCGGTCGAGCTTCAGCTTGCTGAGGGCGTCCGCTGTGTGTGTATTCGCATAATCAGCCGGATTCCAAATTTCAAAAAATGTGCCGCGCCCCACAATGGACGCTGTATCTCCCAGCTTCATGCTCTCCCTCTGGGGCTTGGGTATCAGCAGCTTCCCCTGTGTACTCACTTCAGCCTCAAAACTGCACCCCGTGATCTTGCCCACGTACTGATCCACTTCTCCCGGAGAAATCATCTGCTCTTTCGCGTGCTCCCGTATCGCGTCTATCTTCTCTGCAAAGCTCTCCTGCGTGTAGCACTTGAGCACCCGGCAGTTCTCGGTGTGCGCCTCGATCAATACCAATATCTCCCCCTGTGCCGCCCGCCAGCTCGCCGGGATCGCTACCCGACTCTTCGCATCCAGCTTATGCGTCACATTCCCTCTGAAAAGCACTGTCCGATCTTTTGACACGTCGTTTCGTACACTTACCGCTACACATAGTACACTCCAATACACTTCGATTGTCAACTTTTTTTTCTTGATTTTTTCGTTTTTTTGTTTTTTCCCGCACACGCAGCGTCTCCGCCCTGCAAAACTTCCCCGAGTTCCGCTTGGCTCACCTTCTCAATCCTCAGTAAGGCAATCGAAAATGTCGAAGCTGTTATGGCTCGGAGGCGAAAACAACCAGGGCAAACGCATTTGAAAACCTGGGAGCAGAATCGGACGTATGGAATTTAGCATCAATAAATTATTTAAATTAT
>CANRET010000046.1 GCA_947629715.1 uncultured Akkermansia sp. | reverse complement strand
GCCCCATAAGCGGAGCTACGCTGATCTTCCTTAGCGTAAAATAAAAATTCTCCCACCTAATTATTATAGTTGACTTCTTCTGCCCTTCGTCGACCAATTGCTGATCCTACGTGTACAACCCGGCAGAATTGGTCAGAAAAATATAGCACACGTGGAGGAGAAAATTGAAAAATTGCTCCACTGGCCAGAACGCACTTTCAGCATCACGTTGGACGGAGCCATCTCGGCGGATGTCATTTCGTTCTGGGGAAAGCAGGGGATAGGGTCTTACGTCTGCGGTTTAGCAAGTGGACTGTTTCCTCGTAATGACCAACAGGCAAGAGCTGCTAAAGTGAGAGAGCTGTGCGGGTACACAAACGATTTATGCCCATGAACACACAAAATCAAGTGAAGGATCAGATAGAAATCGTGTTATCCATGACGGGTAATTATTTCCCGTATGCGGCGCCGTTGATTAACTCGATAGTAAAGCAGACATCTTCAAAGATCCGATTTCACATTTTGTATGCATATAACGTTTCACTGCGCACGAAATGGAATATTAGGAGATTTCAAGAATGGTGCGACACACTGAATGTTTCCATTCTTTTCTATGATGTTGAGGATTTAATGACTCGCTTCGAGGGTTTGCCGTTGGGAAAATGGGGCACATGGAAAAAGACATATTATAGCCATTATATTCACCTCGCCGCTCCCCTCGTATTACCCTCTGAAGTGAGCCGCTACATATATTTGGACATAGACATGGTGTGTAACGCAGATATATCTCGTTTATGGTCCACAGATATTGAAGGTTCAGCTTTAGCTGTTGCTCAGCCGAGTGGTGTTGAGCCCTGCAAGGGGGATTTTAATAGTGGTATGCTTTTCATCAATTTGGAGATGTGGCGGGATGAAAATATATTGTGCCAATTGATTGATTATGGGATAGAAACTAAAGAACAAAAGCACTTCGGATCGGATCAACGCGTCTTAAATCTGTTCTTCACATACAAACATCCTTCCTTGTTAAAGTACGTTGATACAAGATGGAATAAATATAATAATATAAATGAAATAATGAATGCATATATTGTCCATTTCATTATTGGAATGGAACCCAAGCCGTGGTTGACCCGAGATGAGGAGGAGGGTATGCATTTGCTGTGGTGGGAACACGCAGAAGAAACTCCATTTTACCGAGATATAAGGAAAGCGTTGTCTTCTAACAACAAAACTGTATGGCCGTCGTGGCTGGTTCGTATAGTTCTCCTTTTTATCAGAGACAGGAAATCGCGAGAAAGATTCAAGCAAAAAAAATTACGAGAAAAGGTGCGTATAGCCTTTTACAAAGATCTTCTTCCTGATCAAGATAATGGATATATAAGCACGAAGAATTTTTCTGACGATATAGAACGCCTTTGCAAAAAGGATTCTTTTAATATATTATTAATAAGACATCTAGGTGATATTTTTTATTGTCTGCTGTTGAGAAAAGAATTTGAGCGCCACTACAAGGCACCCGTACATTTTATCATTGAACCTCGTTATGAATTTTTGATGCAACTCTGCGACTGTTCCAATTATTCTCTGTATCCGATTGGACGCTGGATCAGAGGAATGGGAGGAATGAATCAAATAGGCAATATTGGTGAAATACGAGACTGGATAACAGCTCAACCAAAACGCGGCCGTCCGATTATCCTTGAGAAAAGGTTTGTAGAAGGGACACACTTAGTCACGTTTCTTCGTCGCTTCAAACAATATCACTGTTTCCGTTGGAGATATGAAATGGGGCTTCCTTATGCATCTCTCTATCCACTTCCAAGGGGAAAAATTCCTATGTCGGAACGTGCAAGGGAGGAGCTGAGAAAAATAGCTCCTTTGGACAAAATAATTTTGCTGGCTCCGGACACAGTGACGATGAAAGGATTTCCTGCAGCTTTTTGGAACATATTAGCAGATTTTTTCCACAGCCATGGTTATACACTCATTGTAAATAGTTCGAAATACAGAATACACCATGGCATAACTACGCACTCGCTGGGACTTAACTTCAGAAATATAGTTGCATTAGGTTTAAGCTGTGCTTATGTTTTTTCAGTTCGATCCGGATTGTGTGATGTTCTGGTAGGAATAGGGAAAAGGTTATACGCATTTATTCCGGCAAACGGCATTTTCTCATTTGGAGAATTACACCACTCGTTCGTCGAAGATACAAACGTTAATGAGATTCTCGTATCCGAATGGGATATCGATGACTTTGAATGGGAAGGAGAGCAGGTATCGGACAGTCTGAGAGAATATATTCGAACTTGTCAGAAAAAGACAAAGGAACTGCGACGTAAAGCTGAAAAGAGGGACGGCATTATGGCGGAAAAACTGAGGGATTGGGCAGGTAATTATGAAAAATGTATGGGAGAAGGAAGAAAGGACATTTGCAACCCTATGATTCCCAGGAGGCGCCCCAAATTTTCCTTCATGTATCGGAGAATCACGGAAGTCATGCCTAACCAAAGGAGTCGAACGAGCAGAACATTTTTTGGCGGCGCCTTTACAAAAGTAATTAATGAATTTGGTTACAAGGAATTATATCTGTTTGGCGTTCGTCTCAATAAATGCAGATTCTACAAGCACCAACTCAGCATTTTACGTTCTCAAATTCCTCCTCAACATGATGACATCTATATTTTTCGACATCATATCGGAGAAACATACATGGAACTTTCTCATTTGAAAGCACGTATCAAAAAAAATGGATCTGCTTGTCCCCTTGTTCTCATCCAAAAACCACGAATGGTGAGCCTGTATAGGATGTTTTTGCCCGAAGGCGTTGCTCTGAAATCTATTGAAGTGGAAGAACGGTTTTTACATGAATTCTTCGATGATAAACCAATTAAAGTTGGTCATCAAAGGATATACTGTTGTGCACCATTTATCGTGGAGAAAATGAGAGAAAAAGAAAGAGAGGGGGAAGAAAATGTTAATCTTTACACTCACATGTTGTCGTGTATGGGACTCACACGTGATGCTGCCATGACTTCACCAATCATACATGCCTACACGAAAAATTACGTGTCCGCATATTGCAAAAAAATTAATCTCAAAAAAAACTTTGTCATTTTAATCACCCAGGCTGCCAGCCTGAATAAATTGCCGGATAGGATATGGAAAAACATAGCAGTTAACTTGATAGCGAAGGGATACGACGTCATAGTCAATGAACCGACAATAAAAATACAGGGAGCGAAATATGTCGATTTAGACCTAGGAGAACTTTATGTCTTGAGTTTGTCCGCATTCGGTGTTGTTTCCATCGCTAATGGGTTGGCTGTTTTGCTGTCTTCCACCGGTAAACCAATGAACATCTTGTATACGTCTCATCACCGGTGGTTTAATTATAAAGCGAAAGACGTGATGCGGCATTATTCCTTAAGTCATTTACCCAACGTAAATCGAGAAATAATTCACGAGCACAACATGGATCTCGAGGATGAGGATAAAGTGATTTCCCGCATCATGAAAAAATTCTGATGACACAGGCAACAAAACATAATTTTTCAACGTGAAAATAGGAATCATAGGAACAGGATATGTGGGGTTACCCACCGGTGTTGGTTTGGCAGAGATGGGACACACAGTGATATGCGTAGATAAAGATGAGTCCAAAATAAGGGAACTACAGGCATCCAGGCCGACCTTATATGAGGACGGATTAAATGATCTCTTCATTAAAAAGTGCCATGAAGGAAAACTGAGCTTTACTTCTTGTATGAAGGAGGGTGTTTCACAGGCTGATGTAGTGATCATCGCCGTTGGCACGCCCTCGAAATATCAATCAGAGGCTCCTGATTTACAGTTTTTGTATCAAGCGGCAGATGAAATAGCTGCATATTTGAGGGATTATACAGTTATTGCAATTAAATCTACGGTACCGGTAGGAACAGGCGATAAAATTGAACAAAGAATCTCGCAAATTGCTCCCCAATGTGATTTCGATGTGGTAAGCCTGCCGGAATTTCTGCGAGAGGGTTTTGCTTTGCATGACTTCCTGCATCCTGATCGCATCGTAGTGGGAACTGAAAGCGAAAGAGCTCGTAACGTCATTCGCCGTATGTATGCTCCCTTATTAAAAGAAACTAGGATACTGGAAGTCACGCGACGTTCGAGTGAAGTTATCAAATACGCGGCAAACGCCTTTTTAGCCGTCAAAATACATTACATCAACGAAATAGCGGATTTTTGCGAAAAAGTCGGTGCGGAAATTTCTGAAGTAACAATGGGAATGGGAAGCGATCCTCGAATAGGCTCCCGCTTTCTATGTCCCGGACCAGGTTACGGTGGGAGTTGCTTTCCGAAAGACACAAAAGCTTTGGTGTATATGGCTGAAAAAGCAAATGCCGACATGACTCTTGTTCGAGCAACGATTGACGGAAATGAACGGCGGAGCACGATGGTGGCAAAAAAAATTCTAAAGGAAATAAAAGACGTGCCCAGGCCTAAGATAGCCATCCTCGGATTAGCATTTAAGGGGGGAACAGATGATTGTCGGGAAAGTCCGGCAATAAAGATAGTTTTGCAATTATTAAATGAAGATGTCATTGTGAAAGTATATGATCCCAAAGCGATGCTCAATGCGCGGAAACTCCTCGGTGAGCGAGTGGAATATGCAAAAGATGCATACGAAGCTATAACTGATGCGGATGTGACCGCTATACTCACAGATTGGTCGGAGTTCACAAATATTGACTGGGGAAAAGCTGCCCACTTAGTGCATAGAAAAATCGTAGTGGATTGCCGAAATATAGTACACATTCAAGATATTAAGCAAAAGAGATATAAATTACGACGGATAGGAGGAAAAGATTAGGAACGTACATACATGATTCGATTACGATACTTAAACCCGCACAGATAAAATTTGGTTCTGTCCTACCCCAGTGTTGAAAAATGATTAAATACAACAAAGCAGATATAGAAAACAGCACCTGATGTCAATTATTAACCAAAGTGCAGAGGATAAGAGCTTCACTCTTTCTCTTATTAACCATAACACATTAAGTATCATTGCATGAATGATTTTAAAAATCAACATTGTGGTGAGGTACAACTAAAAACCCTATGGCATCCCAAGCATCCTCACTGAATGATTCCTATCTAAGTTACTATAACTTAGATAAGAAAGAATTCGCTATAGCTCTTTCGGAGTGGTTTTGGAGAAAAACTAGGGAGGTTTTGAATTTGCGCAATCCTAAAACTTTTAATGAAAAAATTCAATGGCTCAAGCTTTATGATTCATCTCCATTCAAAACCATGACTACAGATAAGTATCTCGTTCGAGATTGGGTCAAGAAGAAAATTGGTGAAGAATACCTCATACCCTTGTTAGGAGTGTATGACAGGTTTGAGGATATAGAATTCGGGAAATTACCGAAATCTTTTGTTATAAAAACAAATCATGGAAGTGGCTGGAACTGGGCAGTAAAAGATAAACAAAAAATGGATATCCCAAAGGTTCGAGCCAAGTTTGACACGTGGATGGAGATGAACTATGCATTCAAATTCGGATTTGAATTGCACTACAAGGATATTAGTCCCAAAATTATAATCGAAAAATACGTTCAGAATAGATCAGGTAACCTATATGATTGGAAAATCTGGTGTTTCAACGGGAATCCGACATATATTCAATTTAGAGATGATTGGCGAGCGAACCTGAAAATGTGCTTTTTTGACACTGAATGGAAGAAGCAAACATTCTGTTACGAGCATCCATTGTACAAAGCTCAATTAGATAAACCAAATAACCTTGAGGAGATGCTTCATATTGCGAAGATTCTCTCGAAAAATTTGATTTTTGTCTGTGTTGATCTGTACAGACTGGATGATGGAAAGATATATTTCGGAGAAATGACCTATACGAGGTCTTCGGGAGTTGCTCGTTGGTGTCCCATGGAATACAATTTAAAATTGGGAGAGTTGATAAAGTTACCCTCTAATATGAGAGAAATCATGAGTCGCTATAACTACATCACGCCAAAATGTTCTTAGAATAAAAGGTAAGGGCTTCACCCCATGTTTTAGCAACTAATAACAATTAAATTTAAACACATTAAGGATTTTTTAGAAATCAACACTGTGATAGGACAGGCCTCATTCTAACAGGATTCCTTTTTACCGAGTTAGAAATGAAGTACTCCACGTATAATATCATTCAATATCTGTGGTTAATGAATATGAACCAGTGCAAGGTATGTAAAATTCAAGAGAGAATCACTTTTTGTGGCATTCCGTTTTACACGAGAGGGAAAAATGAAAAAACGGGAGAGGAGCGAAAAACCCTGTTGGGAGGACTGTGGCACGAGAGACGGTTAGGGAAAAGCAAGAAGGTGTGTGTGTGCGGGCTGCAGGTCTATTCTCGGAACCGTCGGAGAAAAAAGGTGCTTGGAATCATCCTGAAAAGGTACGATTATGAAGGAAGGTGGCTTCGGGAACTGGCGCAGAAGGTTGGGGAGGAGTATGATGACGTGTACCTGCTGAGGCACAACATGGGGGAGACGTATGTGGAGCTCATCTGCATGGAGGAGCGAGTGCGGGGACACGGGTCAAAGAGACCGCTCGTAGTAGCTCGAGAGAGAAGGTATGAGGAACTGTGCCAGATGATGCTTCCGGGGTGGATTAAAGTGCGGTACATACCGCTTGAGCAAGGGGATATTCACGATATCTTCTGTGAGAAAGGAAGAGAATACCGTGAAATCATGATTGAGGCAGAGGGGCACCGTTTTTTCTGCTCTACCCCACGCATAGCGCAACACATGGTTAAGCTGAGAAAGAAAGACCCACATGTCAATTTCTACAGCTACATATGTGAGAGTGTGGGGGCAAAAGCAGGAGAGAGCGTACCACGACTACAGACGAAGAAAGAGGTAGAGGAACAGGCGATGGCTCTGATGCAGAGAGAGGGACTGAAGGAAGGAAAGTATGTTGTGCTGCTTCCGGAGGCGGTATCTACGCAGATGCTTCCGGAGACTTTTTGGCGCGGACTGGAGGGGAAAATAACCACCAAGAGAGGCTACAAAACATACGTCAACTGGACTATAGGAAATAACGTGGGCGTACCTGTGGGAGTGCTGGTGGAAGTAAGTCGCCGTGCTGCAGGAGTCATCACGCTGGGGAGTGGGGTCGCGATCGTACTTGCGAGAGAAGTGCGTCACATGGACATCATCTATACCTCTTTGAAAAGCAAGGAAGCCAAGTACAAAGCCGATATGGTCATGAACCTGTACTCGGTGCGTCATATACCGGGCGTGGACATGCAGTCCATCAATGAGTACGACAGCGAAAAAATAGGCCATAGGGCGCTCGCGGCGCAAGTTGTTGCTAACTTATTGAATACAATGAAATAAAACAAAGAAACCTGGAAATTACAGACGAATGACAATCTTGCGGTTCTTGTAACCAGCGGATTGCATGATGTAATTTACGATGCTTGCTTTCTCGTATCGAGAGGACATCGAGGCGTATTTTGCTCTCCGCACAGAAAGTAACTCTATTCCTGCTTGCTTACTCATCTTAAGCATTATATGTTTGATACTGACCCTTTATTTTTGAGGCATCAAGCTTTCAGGAAATTCTCTTTTTCCCGTTTCTGGCGCCCCTTCGATGACTTTATTTTTGAGGCAATGCGCTTCCACATCCAACCGTTTCATGGCTGTCAGCACGCTTGACAAGCAGGCCTGAGAAAGCTATGCTGTGCGAATGGCAACAGACCTGATCATCATTGGCGGAGGGCCGGCCGGCTATGTAGCAGCTATACGCTCGGCACAACTTGGCAAGAAGGTAGTGTGCGTCGAAAAGGAGCGCGTAGGCGGCACCTGTCTGAACTGGGGATGCATACCCACAAAAGCCTTGCTGGAAAGCGCAGAAATGTTTCGGAAAATGTCACAGGGAGCGGAGGCATACGGCGTGAAAGTGCAAGATGTGACCGCTGATTGGGAAGCCATGGTGGCGCGCTCGCGAGCGGTGAGCGACCGTCTGTGCAACGGCATTGAGTTCCTCTTCAAAAAGCACGGCATTGAGCGTCTGCAAGGCACTGCCTCCATTCCGAACCCCGGAGAAGTGGAAGTCACCGCACCGGATGGCTCCGTCTCTCGGCTGCAAGCCTCGAAAATTCTGATTGCCACCGGCGCCCGCACGCGCGAAATCCCCGCCTTCCCCATAGACGGCAAACGCATCATCGGCAGCAAGCAAGCTCTCACCTTGCCCAAAGCGCCGGCGAGCATGCTGGTCATCGGTTCCGGAGCCATCGGATCAGAGTTCTCCTACATATACAGCTGCCTGGGTTGTAAAGTCACCGTGGTCGAAGCTCTCTCCAACCTGCTGCCCAACGAAGACGATGAGGTTTGCAAGGCTATGGAACGCTCTTTCAAGAAACGCGGCATCACCTGCCTTGTGGGCGCCAAAGTGGAGAGTGTAACCTCCTCGGAAAGCGGAGTAAAAGCGCACATCACCCGCCCGGGCAAACCGGATACGGATGTGGAAGCGGAGATTTGTCTGGTGGCCGTGGGTGTCATGCCCGTCACGCCTGAAGCCCCAGGTCTGCAGCTCACCGACCGCGGCTTTGTGCAGGTGAACGAGCGCTACGAGACCAATCTGCCGGGCGTGTATGCGGTCGGTGATTGCATCGGCGGCATCATGTTAGCGCATGCTGCCAGCTTTGAGGCTACCCAAGCCGTAGAGGGCATGTTCCTGCCGGGTACAACTCCGAAGAAACCAACCCTTGTACCGGGCTGCACCTATTGCCACCCGCAAGTCGCCAGTGTCGGCAAGCGCGAACGCGAACTCAAGAAAGACGGCATCGCCTACAAAGTCGGTAAGTTCCCCTTCCAAGCCATTGGTCGCGCCGTAGCCGCCGGTGAAACGGAAGGCTTTGTGAAACTCCTCTTCGGAGCAGAGCATGGTGAGCTGCTGGGCGCACACATCGTGGGTGAGGGTGCCACAGAACTCATCGCCACCACGCAGCTGGGCATTTCTTCAGAGCTCACGGATGAGGATCTGCACGCTATGATTTTTGCGCACCCCACGCTCTCAGAGGCTATTCATGAAGCTACGCTGGCAGCGGATGGCGTGCCCATTCACGCCTGACGCTATGGCTCGCGAATTTTACTACGACACAGGAGGAAAAAAGGTGGGCCCCGTTACCGGGTACGACCTGCTGCGCCTGCGCACCGAAGGCAGCGTGGCGGATGATACTTGGGTGCGGAGAGCAAATTCATCAACTTGGCGCCGTCTTGCCGAAGTGGATTTAAGCAAAGAGGAAGAAGAGGAAGCCAATCCCTCGCTTTGGCGCCTGCTTACACGGCACGTGAGTTGGCGCGGACTGCTGCTCTTTTTTGCCGTGGTGACGGTGCTGATTGCCCTCTTCATCGGCCTGGTCTCCGTAGCTTGGCCCCTCCTCTTCGTTTTGCTGATTCTGTGGATGTTGAACAGATTAATCAAAGGCTGAATCAGACACTTTTTGCCAGCACGCGAAAAACCTGCTCGGTGACCACTCAGGAAATATTCGTCGGACCCGAGACTTCAGAAGAAATGCAATTGCTACGCGAGCCTGTTTTGTTCTCTTGACAAACCGAAGAAAATTTGCTATCAGGGGAACATGAAATGGAGATTATCCTATGTGGTGCTCATCCTGGTGATGCTCGTGGTGGGATACATCGTGGATCCGATTGCATTCCCCGGCGGCGATAAACAAACCGCTCAGCAAACTGCTCAAGTCGTCCCCGATGACGATTACTTGGAGATTGACATCAAAAAGGATGAACCTGAACCCATTGCCCAAACCACACCGGAACCGGAACCTGAACCTGTCGTTGAAGACAGTCCGGAGACGGAAGAAGAACAGGATCCTGAGAATGCTGAAATCACCCAGATAAAGCGCGTGCTTGGAGAGAATCAGGGGCGGCGACCTGTGCACGAGGAGAATGTCAAAGGCGTCATCCGTCCTAATGAGTGGCATAAGCCGAAACTCCTCGAACGCAAGCTTGCCAGTCGCATACGTACTCGCATCGGCACGCCAAGCCGTGAACGCGTTCTCGCGTACATCCGAGAGCCGGAAAATCGCCTGCAAATTACCCAATGGGAACTCCTGCACCGGGCAGATCTGGACGCCCTCACTGAACTCATGAGGGACAAAGAGACATGCAACTCGCTGGCAATGCTGCTCAACAACCTGCCGTGGATAAGCTCCTTCGTGTACGACGGGGAAATGGTGAAGCCGGAAGTTGCGCTGTCTATGATTCAACAGTTCCGTAAGGTCGATAAAAACATGGATCACGACCCGGTCTTCGACAACGTGCAAATGAAACCGGATGTGAAACGGCGCATAGCCGCAGCTGTGGCGGTGGAATTCACCCGCAACGGCTGGTACGGTGCCGGCGCACCGCTGACGAAAGAGCAAATCAAATACTACAAGGATACGGGTATTCCCCTGCCCGATGTGGGGTCTGACTCTGGTAAAAAAAAGGGACCGGTAAAGGATAATTTCCGTTTGGCGCGCGAGCGTTACCTCTTCTTTGCTGAAAGCTGGGACAAGGGCTTAATTAACACCTCCTTCGGCAATCTGCCGGACTGGCTCATGCATTTCCCCTGCGGGTGGAAGGGCGACAGTCCTTTCGGCACTGCCAGCAGCATGCGCTGGCAACGCGACAACTGCTCCGCACCGGCTCGAGCCTACTTGGGCATGTGCAATCAGGTGCCCTACCTCCCGCTCAACAAATACGGGGACATCATCTTCTCGAAATACTATTACCAACCCTTCGACGTACTCTACCCCGGATTGTTCGCCAAAGAGACGCGCGACATCGGAGCTGTATGCGGCGGGGTATCCCACTTCGGAGCTTCCTCCGCTTGCTCCAACGGAGTTCCCGCTTTCACCATGACCGAACCCGGGCATTGCGCCTATGCCGTGTACGCAGACGGCGAGTGGCATCCCTCCAACACTATCTCTGAAAAACGAGAGCCTCACTATCCGACTTGGGGACTGAACAGGTGGAGCGCTCTGCAAATGATGACGGACATGTACAAGGATGGGCAACGCACCAGGGATGCGCAGATGATCTGCTCGCTTGCCGGCTTGCTTGCGCAGAACAAGAACCCCGTCAAAGCGCTCAGTCTGTACGAAATGGCTGTTACCATGCAACCGCTCTACAATCCGGTGTGGACCATGTACTTGGACACCGCCGCCAAGCACCTCAGCAAGCGTCCATCAAAATATCTGGGGGTGAACGATTTCATATGTTCCTCGGTAGCTCCCAAGCACCCGGAAATGTGTGCACGCTACCTCACGGAGACCATCTACCCCACCCTGCTCACGACGCTCAAAACAGGCAAGCAAAAAATGGTTGCTTTCAAGAGCTACTTCGGCAACCTCAATGAAAATGAGAAGGCAGAGTGGGACATGGAGAAAATGCTCAACATGCAATTCGACTCGTTGGGAAAGGGTGTACCCGTAAAACTCGACTTCTTTCGATTGATCGCGGACAGCGTACGGCGCCGTCCCGCCTTCGGCGCAGCTCTTAGCTGGGCTGTACGGCGAGCCTACAGGGAGCAGCGCACCGTCGGTGATCGCGTACGCGGCATGGTGGATAAATTGCTCGAAGACCTCCCGAAAGATGACCCCAATTACGAGAACATACAGTTGCTGCTCAAGGCCTCTGTCATTCGTGCAGCTGAAGAACTGACTGCTCTTTCCTTAGAAAACCCGCGCGGCAATGGGCGCGAGAAGGAGTACTACCTGGACCTCGCCAACAAATACAGCAAGGAATTTTTAAAGCCTGGAGAGAACAATATGCCCAGCTTCACTCCGCCACCAGGCAGACTTGTCTCCCCCGGCGGTCTGGTGATGCTGGACATGTATGCGCCCAAGCAGGACAGCATTGTAACTCACGCCGCTGCTCTCACCCTACAAGGCGGTGCCATTATCTCCGAAAAGGGCAAACACCGCAAAGTCATCGTGGAACTGCCGAAGCGCACCAGCATCGGCGGGCTCGTTATTGTCCCTTCAGGTCCAAATTGTACCGCCTATCGTGAGTGGTTTGTCGAAACATCACAGGATGGCAAAGAGTGGAAACTGCTCGCCAATCTTCCTGAATCCTCCGAAAATCCCTGCGTTGTGCTAACGGTGAAGGAAGGCTGTCCGCTGGCTCGCTATGTCCGCATCGACTCCGGCGCAGAACAGCTGCAAGGCATCAACTTCAAAGCAATTCTCGTCTATGACAACAAGAAAGGCAAGTAAGTCACCTCTGTGTATTGTGGCGTGCGCCATGCTTATGACAACGCTGACTCTTTGCCCCGCCCAAGAGTCAGCTCCGCCCGCAAAGCAAGAGCAAGCTGCCCCTCCCGCGACGGAACAGGGACAGCCCGACGAACAAAAACAGGATGCTCCCAAGAACCCACGACGACCGGAAACTTTTCAGGAGGCCCTGAATGCGGCAGGCGATGATGGAGTGATCGTCTTCTGCTACGGCCCGGATTGGAATCGGCGCAGTGTGCGTATGCTCAAATCATTGTGGATGCAACAAGAGTTGGAAAATGTAACCGGACAGGCTATGCTGGTAGCCGTGCCTATTTACGAATATCCCAATGAGAAACAAGAGGCAGAATCCCAACGCATCTCGGCCGGCATGCCGCCAATTCCCTTCAATGTCTGCCCCACCATCATGATGCTGGATAAGGACGGCATCATGTATGCCAACCTGCCCGGTTTGGATTTCTTGGGTGATGAGAGTGGCTCGACTGCCTTTAAAAATATAGCAGATAAATTGGCCGCACACCGCAAAATGCTGAAACTGTTGAAAAAAGCCAGCTCCCTTCAAGGCGAGGAAAAAGCAAAGGTACTCGGTGAAATCGGCGAACTGCCTATCAAAAAACCGAACGATTTAGTGGAAATGCTCAAAGCGGCTGATCCCAAGGACAGTACAGGATTGGTGCGTCGAAACGAACACAGCGCCCTCCAATTTCTTTACAGTCTCATGGATACCAAAGACGGTTTCTTGAAAGCAGATTTCCACACGACGCTGAAGGAACTCATGGACAAAAGTATGGAGGTGATTAATGACAAAGCTTTACGCACAGAGGATCGCCAAGCGGCATACTGTCTGCTTATCGGGCAGGCACGTCGAGAGGAAGGCGGCAGCAAACGCCTGAAGAATATGATCGCTGCCAGCATGAAAATTGATCCCAACAGTTTCTATGGTCGCACCATGCCACAGCTTGCCGTGCTTTGGGGCAATGAGCGTGCGGATGAGACACGGGATCAACGTCGCGAGCGCCGCACTAAGGAAAAAGAAGATGAAAAAACACGACGTCAGCATGAGCGCGAAGTTAAAAAGACCGAGCGCAATACCTCGGTCGAATAAACTCCGCCTGCATGCCTCGCTTTTTTGTTCGTTTAAACTTAGGCAACGTCTTTGTGAGTTCTTGCGCGGGCGCGTTACTGCTTCTCTTCTCCAACAGTTGTCCGGCGCAATACGCTGAATTCCGCAGCAAAGATTACTCCACCGGTGATAGCTGGTTAGGTCTGCTGGACGGCAAGGTAAAAGGCTACCGTATAGAAGCTCATTTCTTTCATGTATCTGAGTATGAGCTATGCATCGTAGATGAAGGCGATACCACACCCATCCATGGTAATCTGGAAAACGCCATGCGCAATAATTCATGCACCGCCGGGGTGAATGGTGGTTACTTTGCAGCCACTGCCCGACGCTCTCCCATAGGTCTGCTGCGCCACACATCGCGCACCATTTCTCCTTTCTCGACCGGCAGTTTTACCGTGGTTGGCACTTTGTATGACACGGGCGAAAATATCTTTTTGGACCGCAGCTCTGCACTGCGCGTACCCCTTCAGCGTATGCGCGAAGCAATACAGGGCGGACCGTTTCTTATTGATCGGTATCGTGCTGTGCCTGGTCTGGAACGCACTCGCAAAGCAATGCGCACCTTTGTGGCCACAGATGGCGCAGGCCAATGGTGTCTTGCCATCACCTCACCGCTTTCGTTGCACGAGCTTGCAAGTATCCTATCGCAGCCGAAATGCATGGGAAATTTTCGTGTCCACACAGCACTGAATATGGATGGGGGCAGCTCATGCTCTTTCTGGGATCAAACAGTCGGCATATATCGTCCTGGCTTCAAATCCGTACGCAACTACATCGGCATCCGCCCTCGCCAGAAATACCCATTGCCCGCCAATCGCAAACGACATTAAGCTTGCCGTTCCGTTCTACCAACTCAATGGTGTACAGCTCGTCGCGCACGATCCTCTTTCGCAGTCGGATTCTCGATCGAAACCGACTGTGCTGCAAAAGGATCGAATTCCTCCTCATCGCGCACTACAGAAAGACGCGCTCCCCCGCGCAGCAGCATAGAAATCTCGTTAAGATCTCTCCTTTGCAACTGCACATAAGCTGTCCTCTCAGGGGGATGCTTTGCACTATTGATCATTACCAAACCATTGGAAAACTTAAGCGAACGATCTGACGACGCAAAGAGCGCTGAAGCCCGCGACACGCGAGAACCACTGATTTCTCCTTCTCTGTCCGTGAGTCGAGCTTCCTCATTTTTACCGTTTTCAAGCCCTGCAGAAAGGATCACATCATATGCCGCCACCAAAGTGCGCCCATCCCAAAGACTGAGTTCTTGGTCAGCCAAATGCAACTCCGCTCGCAAGTCCACCGGCGCCACATTGAGATGCTGCCCCACCTTCAGATCAGAGGGATTCGTCATCATATTGATGAACATAATCAACTCCGGCGAACTACCGTACGCTGTGGCAATGCGATCCAAATTTTCTCCTCGTCGCACCGTATGACGTCGCAGGTGCGGATTCGCTCCGCTCAGGTAGCGTCGCACACGAATCTGCCCCACCATACGTCGTGATTCATGTCCGGCCAATCCCCGCTTGTGTATGAAAGGCTGAAGCAGTAAAAGGGCTTGGTCATCCTGCTGCTGAGCAACAAGACGCCCCGCCTGCTCCAGCTCAGCAGGTCGACGCGGCCAGAGGGAGTAATTTTGCTGCCCATGCAGCAGCGTGCTACAGCAAGCCGTGGCGCTTAAAATCAAAGATATTAATTTCATGGGATTGTTGGATCATCTCAATCATGAAGCGCAGCAAAGATATCTCCCATGCATCATCCACACCCTCAATGACCGCACGCATCACATCCCCGCTGCTCTCCGCCTCGCGCACTACATTTTCGCTCACTTCACGGATATCTTCGTGCAGGTATTCTTCCTGTACCTCGGAGCGCCGGAACTGAAATCCATATTGGATGAGAGCCTGCATTTGCACGCCATGTTCCGTCATCCAATCAAAGAAGCGATTTGCTTCAGCGCTGAATCCCTCCGTTTCCAACCCCTGCATGCGACGCGGTTTGAGGATGCGCGGCTTACCAGCCTCCACCCAACCGTTGCGCACACGACACTCTCCCACACGATCCATCGGCTCCGTTAATAAACGAAAGTTGAACCGCGTCTCTCCGAAGGATTCAATGCGTCTGTACGGTGCATACAGCACGCGAGTGTGGCGTATTGCATATCCTACATAATCTGAATTTATGGCGTACCTCACCTGGAACTGCCTCCCCTCCGGTTCAATTCTCCTCAAGATGAAACGGGCGGCCCGTCCGTAAGGAGGAAACCGCCCGGATTTTCAAGAAGAATCTATTGAAGATTAGTCTTGCTTGTGAGCCTTGATGTAGGCTACCACATCACTCACGGACTTCAGCTTCTCAGCGTCCTCGTCGGGCACTTCCACGGAAAACTTTTCCTCGAAAGTCATGACGAGTTCAACAGTGTCAAGAGAATCTGCGCCGAGATCATCGATGAACTTGGCATCAGGGGTCACCTTTTCACGATCCACGCCGAGTTGCTCGACGATGACATCAACTACCTGGGATTCGATATTGTCGGACATATAGATAATGTGTGACTGAATTGAGGTGCACTTATACTATCTCATCTCACTCAAAAAAGCAACTCTTATTTTACAACGCATGGCATTACGCAATCGGACAAAAATAAGTGCACCGAACGGGGAAAAAGAGGGCAAGAGATTTATCGTTTGGACAAAAATAGTG
>CANRET010000045.1 GCA_947629715.1 uncultured Akkermansia sp. | reverse complement strand
CGTCACTATTTTACCCCTCTCTTCTCATGACCTCAACTCTTTCTGTCATATGTTGCTTTTGTTCTTGCAATTCACAATATCAGGGAGGACAAATGGGTTCCCCAAAAAATCTGACTCAGCTATGTGTTGCATTCGTTCTTGCAATTCACACTCCAAGCTGCTACGCAGTCAAAAATACGCGCAATAATTCTTCGCCTTACGCATCCCTATCCGGGAAAGGCTTTTTCTCTCGCTCAGTGAAATCCCAGCCTTCCAACAAATGTTGCAGGAAGTCATGATACGAACGCTCTTTTTCTTTTTCCACGCGTTGTGGAGTCATGCGGAAGGGGTAGATCTGCACGGGTACATACTGCTGTCCGGCACGCAGAGCCTGCTCTACCATGGTGTAGATTTCCTCAATGGCGGCATCGCCCACGGCAAAGCATCCGATGGACACTGAATCGCCATGCACCATGATAAAGGAACCAGTTCGGCCCAGCGAGAGGTCGTATGCATTAGGGTAGCCTATGTTGAAAGCCATGTGGTAATCGCTGTTAGGCTTGAGTTGAGGAAGCCTCACGCGATAAAATCCTTCAGGCGCGCGCCCATCGCCCTCTTCTTGTTTCGGCCCATCTTCTCCGCCGAAGGTGTGGATGGGGTAGTTCTTGCGGATAGACCATGTGCCATCCGTTGAGCGCACCCAAAGTTCCAGCAGCATCTCCTCTTTGATGATACGGATGAATACCGGTTTGCCCCACAATTTTCCCCATTCAGCACGAGTGTTATCGCACGCTTTTTTTACGCGATCAACAGGTGACTCCTCACGGCAAAAAGAGCGCACAGACAATACCGCCAGCAGGGCTATGGCGGTCACAACTACGGGTATCCATTTCATGAGCGTATGTAAGTTCCGAAACTAGGCATTGACCCCGGCACGGTGAGCTTGCTCAATAAGCTCCGGTTTATTCTTAATGTCGCCCAGCTTCCAAGCGCCGATGCCATAGATAGGTTCGGCGATCACTGGTTCTTCCATACATTCCATCAACCCCATGAAATCACCGACAGCATGCTGCATATTCTCCTTGTCTTCTTCCGCCGCAGAAATGATAAGCTGCCACTTCTTCCCCGCGAAACCTTCGTACGGGTATAGTGGAAGAGTGCGATCAATAAAGTTTTTTAAGCGCCCGCACAGAGTATAGAAATACACCGGACTTGCAAGCACGATGACATCTGCTTCCTTGAGCTTTGGCAAAAGAATCGCCATATCATCCTGCTGTGCACATACGCCCGTTTTTTCACACGCGTAGCAACCGAGGCATGGCTCAATACGCAGCTTTGCCAGCCGTATCTTTTCAATTTCATGTCCGACGCTTTTCGCCCCCTCGGCGTAGGCATCGCACAAAGTATCCGAATTGCCTCCTTTTCGAGCGCTGGACGAGATGATGAGAATTTTCTTTTTCACGACAGTTACCGTTACTTTCTACCCCTATTATGACCTTTCTACTTACCTTAACGCAAGAAAAATATCCTGTTCTTCATTGTGAAAGGTGAGCATGCTTTTCCGATTGGATATGAGCTTCGGGAGAAAAGCCCCGGCGGAGAAATCACCGGGGCTTTAGTTACAGAGTTTTGAGAGTTTTCATTCTTTCCCGTCCTCCTGAGCAGGAGTAACCTCAGCCTCATTTCCAGGAGCATCGGAAACATCCTCCTCTTCCTCCTCGTCATCGGGAATAACAAGGGAGATATCCTGGATAGACTCCTTGGAATTGAGCGTAACAAGTTTGACTCCCTGTGTGGCGCGACCGGTCTCGCGGATGGTGTTCACCTTGATGCGGACGGACTGCCCGGCAGAGGTCATGATCATGAGTTCATCCTCATCCGTCACGGTTGTGGCGGAGACAACCTTGCCCGTCTTTTCCGTGCAGTTCATGGTCTTGAGACCGATGCCGCCGCGGTTCTGCAAACGGTACTCGGAGAAAGCCGTGCGCTTGCCAAGGCCGTTCTCCGCGACCACGAGAAGGTGAGCGGCGTTGTCGTGTACCACGGCGAGGGACACCACGTAGTCGCCCTCACGCAGACGAATGCCACGCACGCCGATGGTGTTGCGCCCTTGGGTGCGCATGTCGGCTTCATTGAAACGGATGCTCATGCCATTGTGAGTAACGAGAACGACATCCTGAGAGCCGGAGGTGAGCGCAGCCATGACGAGGGAGTTGCCTTCCTCCAAATTGATCGCGATGATGCCGGCCTTGCGATAGTTCACAAAATCGTTCAGCGCTGTCTTCTTCACCGTGCCGTCCTTTGTGGCAAACACCACATTGCCGGAGCCCTCCGCGAAGGTGATGTCCTTCCCCTCTTCATCCACCTTGCGTTCCAGGCGCAACACGGCGGCAATGCGTTCCTCCGCCTGCAAGTCCAGCAAATTCTTGATGGAACGTCCCTGCGCACTGCGAGCAGCTTCATCAATGTCGTACACGCGTTCCACGTACACGCGTCCTGTGTTGGTAAAGAACATGATGTAGTCGTGATTTTGCGCAGAGAAGAGATGCTCCACGTAATCCACAGCGTCCTTCTTGTTCTTGGTGGATGCGGCCTTGATGCCCTTGCCCCCGCGCCCTTGCAGGCGGTACTCATCCGTCTTGGTTCGTTTGATGTAGCCGCTGTGGGTGATGGTGACCACCATGGAATCGTTCGGGATGAGATCTTCAATGGCCATATCTCCCTCAAACGGGATGATATGCGTCATTCGCGGCGTGGCATACTTCTCTTTGATGGTACGCAGTTCATCCTTCACGATGCCCAGCACGCGGCTTTCGTTAGCAAGAATATCCAGGTAGTCCTCAATCTGTACCAGCAAACCCTTGTACTCATCGGTGATCTTGTCGTTCTCCAACGCGGTGAGCTGGTAGAGACGCAACTCAAGGATGGCGTTCACCTGGCGCTCGGTAAAGACGTACTGGTCACCTTGCACGGAAGGCTGCTCGTGAATGAGGATGCCCAGACCTTCTGCCAGTTTGGTGGGGAAACGGAACTGCATGAGGCGAGCGCGTGCTTCGTCGCGATTTTTGGAATCGCGAATGATGCGGATGAACTCATCCATGTTGGCCAGAGCAATCAGATAGGCCTCCAGCACTTCTGCACGATCTTCCGCTTTACCCAGCAGGAACTTCGTGCGGCGCACCACAACCTCGCGACGATGCTCCACGTAAAAGTTGATGGCGTCCTTAATGGTAAGCACCTTCGGTCTCCCCTCGTGGATGGCCAACATATTCACCGCAAAAGAGGTTTCCAAACTGGTGAGCTTGTAGAGCTGGTTCATCACCACTTGCGGACGAGCATCTCGCTTGAGCTCGATCTCAATATAGTCTGTAAGATCACGCATGCCCGCGATGTCATTGATCACCTTGTCCCGCACCAGCTCGGCGATTCGCTCCTGCAATACAGCGCGATTGACGCCGTAAGGGACATCTGATATGTGGATGAATTCCCGACCACTCTCGCTGGTCACAACCTCCATCTTGCCGCGCATCAGCACGCTTCCACGCCCCGTGCGGAAATAATTGTCGATGCCCTTGTAGCCAAGGAGGTAACCACCGGTCGGGAAGTCCGGTCCCTTGATATAAGCGCGCAGCTGCTCAGCTGTGATGTGTGGGTTGTCAATGCAAGCGCAGATGCCGTCCACCACCTCACCGAGATTGTGCGGCGCCATGTTGGTCGCCATACCCACGGCGATACCCGTGCCACCGTTGACCAGGAGGTTCGGGAAAGCGGAGGGGAACACCACGGGCTCCGTCAGACGATTGTCGTAGTTGGGCTGAAAATCTACGGTGTCCTTGTCCAAGTCATCCATGAGAGCCACGCCCAGTGCACTGAGTTTTGCCTCGGTATATCGCATGGCTGCGGGCGGATCACCCTCCGGCGTACCAAAGTTGCCTTGTCCCTGCACCAGCACATCGCGCATATTCCATGGTTGGGCCATGGTTACCAGCGTGCCGTAGGCAGACTGATCTCCGTGCGGGTGGTAGTTACCAATGGTGTCACCCACAATCTTGCCGCACTTGATCGTGCCCTTGCTCGGAACCAACCCCAACTCATGCATGGCGTAAAGCACACGACGCTGAGAGGGTTTGAGACCATCCCTGGCATCCGGCAGGGCGCGGGAAATAATCACGGACATGGAGTAGTCCAGGAAGCTGCGGGAAACCTCCTCAGCCACATCCACCGGTCGTATTCTTGTTTCGCTCATAATTCAGAAAAGTATTGGGTTGAAATCACACATCGAGATTACGCACGTTCAGGGCATTGTCTTCAATGAAGCGCCGACGCGGTTCCACCAGATCGCCCATGAGGATGGTAAACATCTTGTCTGCCTGAACGGCGTTGGTATCGTCAAATCGCACGCGCAGCAGCTCTCGTTTGTCCGGATCCATGGTAGTGGCGAACAAATCCTTGGCATCCATTTCACCCAGACCTTTAAATCGGGTGATGGTCACACTGCGTCCGCCGATTTCCAGCATGCGCGTGAGGATATCCGGGACGTAGAAGATAGGTGTAGGATTTTCTTTGCCCTTTTCCCGCAGCTCATAGATAGGCGTATCCTCGGAGAGAAGCTTGTCACCCGGGATACCGAGTTCCTCAAGATGCGCAATGAGACGGGTGATGGCCTTGGCTTCATGCAGCTCGTGCAGCAAGGCGCGGCGGCTGGGGCCCTCGCGTTCCGGCAAGGGGTGAGCAGCCAATTCCTCCTCGCTCGGCTCACCGAAGAGGAAGAGATCCGGGTTGGCATCAGAATAGGTGGTCAACTCTGCTTCATTGGCAAAATATTCCACCGTCTCATCGTTGCCGCAGCGAACCTTGACAAGGTACTGCGGAAAATCGCCGTTGGTGGCACGGTGACGCAAGAGATCCTTAAAATCACCACCGTGTTGTGCTACGCCTGCTTCGTATTTCTGCAGCGAGATAAGCGTCTCCAGGATACCCATCAGGGAGTCGGCATCAAACTCCGCTTTACCGTCCGCAGAGCGCAGGGAGACGTCTCCGGCGCCAAGAGCGATAAGCTTGCGGTTGAGCGCAACTTCATCCTGCACGTACTGCTCCACTTTTCGGTGAATCACCCGGTAGAGCGGCGGCTGGGCAATGTAGAGGTAGCCTGCGCGCACCAGTTGCGGCATGTGCCGACAGAAGAGCGTGAGCAGTAGCGTACAGATGTGTGCGCCGTCCACATCGGCATCGGCCATGATAATAATTTTATGGTAGCGAACCTTAGAGAGATCGAAAGATCCTTCACCTTCGCCGTCCCCGACACCGGCGCCAATGGCCGTGATGATGTTCTGGATCGTTTCACTGCCCAGCGCCTTGTCCAAACGCGCTTTTTCCACGTTGAGGATTTTGCCACGCAGAGGGAGGATAGCCTGCGTGCGGCGGTCGCGTCCCATCTTGGCAGAGCCGCCTGCGGAGTCACCCTCCACGATGAAGAGTTCGCACTGCTCAGGATCGCGGTTGGAGCAGTCTGCCAACTTACCGGGCAGACCGCCGCCCACGCTCATGGAACTCTTGCGCACAGCCTCGCGAGCCTTGCGCGCCGCCTCGCGAGCTCGGGAGGCAATAAGGCATTTTTCGATAATCACCCTGGCTTCTGCCGGATGCTCCTCGAAGTATTCCTTCAACTCCTCGTACACCACACCTCCGACCACACCTTCAATTTCGGTGTTTACCAACTTGTCCTTGGTCTGGCTGGAGAAGCGCGGGTTGGGCATCTTCACTGAGATGACCGCCACCAAGCCCTCGCGCACATCATCGCCGGTGAGGCTGGGATCTTTGTCTTTGAGCATATTGTTGCTCTTGGCGTACTGATTGATGGCGCGGGTAAGCGCGCTGCGGAAGCCGGAGAGATGGGTGCCGCCGTCGCCGTTAAAGATGCTGTTGGCAAAGCAGAGCACCTGGTAGCGGTCGCTGTCGTTGTACTGCATCACCACGTCCACAATGACATCGTCCTCCATGGTCTTGCCGTCGTACTCCACCTCAATGTGGCGCACGCCGGACACGGCGATCGGATCCGGGGTGATCAGCGTCTTGTTCTCGCCCAGCTGGCGGACAAATTCGCGGATGCCGTCCTTGTAAAGGAACGTCTCCTTTCTCTGTTCGGGTTGCGTTCGTTCGTCCACCAGTTCGATAACGAGTCCGGGATTCAAGAACGCCAGCTCACGCAAGCGTCGCGTCAGGTGGTCAAACTGAAATTCCGTCGTGTCCGTGAAAATGGTGGGATCCGGCAGGAAAGTGATGGTCGTGCCGGTCTGCTGCGCGGGACAGGAGCCTACCACGTGCAGCTTCTCTTTGGTCTTGCCTCGTTCAAAGGTGATGACGTGTCGCTTGCCGTCGCGCCTTACCTCAGCCCTGAACCAGTCGGACAGTGCATTCACACACTTGGCGCCTACGCCGTGCAACCCACCGCTGTACTTGTACGCTCCCTGACCGAACTTGCCCCCGGCGTGCAGATTGGTAAGCACCAACTCTACCGCCGGAATGCCGAACTTCGGATGGATGTCCACCGGAATGCCTCGTCCGTTGTCAATCACTGAGATTGACCCATCCATGTGAATCCTTATCTCAATGCGTGTACAAAAACCCGCCAAATGTTCGTCGATCGAGTTATCCAGAACCTCATAGACGCAGTGATGCAAGCCCCGTTCGTCCGGATCGCCTATGTACATTCCCGGTCGTTTACGGACGGCCTCCAGACCTTCCAACTTGTCAATTTGCGCGGCGCTGTATTCCTGCTGTGCTCCCGTGTTTACCTGCTGTGCAGGTTCATCGGTCGTTGTTTTTTCGCTCATACGCGCGCATTATGCGCGCGTACGCGCGCGCGTTCAACAAAAATTTCTGTCATTTTCCTCTTGACGAGACTCTCCTTCGGGTATATTTTGTATAAAAACAATTGCTTATTCGTGCAATTGTTGACAACTAAAAAGGAACTGACTATGAAAAAGAACTATGAGATAGAAGTGGACTGCGCGAACTGCGCGTCGAAAATGGAGCAAGTCACAAAGGAAGTCAGCGGAGTAAAGGGAGCCGCCATCAACTTCATCATGCAGCGGCTGACTGTAGAATTTGAGGAAGGGGCGGATATCAAAGCCGTGATGACTGCCGTTGTGAAAGC
The DNA here is from genome assembly GCA_947629715.1 of uncultured Akkermansia sp. Taxonomy (GTDB): domain Bacteria; phylum Verrucomicrobiota; class Verrucomicrobiia; order Verrucomicrobiales; family Akkermansiaceae; genus Akkermansia. The sequence goes on along the minus strand of CANRET010000045.1, from coordinate 9,429 downwards.
ATGCAAAAGAGTGGAGCCTGACTGCGAGATATCGTGCTGAGGGGAGGAGGGGCAGAGCATGACGAAGAAGCAAAAGAAGATGATGGGACGCATCATCGTGGCAAGCGCTCTATTCATCGCGTTGCAGTTTGTGCCGCTGGAAGGGGCATGGAAGTTGTTCGCAAGTGCAGGAATCTACCTGATTGTGGCGTATGATATCTTGCTCAAATCCGTGAAGGGAGTGCTGGCAGGGCAACTTCTCGACGAGAACTTCCTGATGACTGTGGCAAGCTTGGGAGCCTTTGCATTGGGAATATGTGATGGCAGCGGGGACCACAACGAAGCGATCGCCGTCATCCTCTTTTACCAAATTGGTGAGCTTTTTCAGAGCTGTGCGGTCTCCAAAAGCCGCCGCAGCATTGCCGCACTCATGGACATCCGCCCTGATTACGCTCACGTAGAAAGAGGCGGTCAACTGAGCACCGTCTCTCCGGATGAGGTACCCATCGGCAGCATTATCGTGGTGCAGCCTGGTGAGAAAGTGCCGCTGGACGGCATTATTCAAGAGGGCGATTCTTTGCTGGATACCTCTGCTCTCACGGGCGAGAGCGTGCCACGCTCTGCCCACCCGGGAGAAAATGCGATGAGTGGGTGCATCAATTTGCGTTCGCCCCTGCGTATTCGAACCACTCGAGAGTTCGGGGAGTCCACTGTCACCAAAATCCTGCAACTCATGCAGGAGGCCGCAAGCCGCAAATCGAAGTCGGAGCAATTCATCACAAAGTTTGCGCGGATTTATACGCCTATTGTGTGCGGGGCGGCACTGTTGCTGGCATTACTGCCACCGGCAGTACTAGTAATCATGGGAGCCTCGGCCGAGTGGACGACTTGGCTGTATCGCTCGCTTATTTTCCTGGTCATCAGCTGCCCCTGCGCACTCGTACTCAGCATACCGCTTTCATTCTTCGCCGGTATCGGCGGAGCGGGCCGCGTCGGCATCCTCATCAAGGGGTCACACTTTATGGAGACCCTTGCTCAGGCGCAGGTAGCTGTTTTTGACAAGACGGGTACCCTGACTCGAGGCGTGTTTGAGGTGGTAGCTGCACACCACAGTCCGTACTCCTTGCAGGAACTCTTGCAGCTTGCGGCGGCAGCGGAGAGCGCCTCTTCACACCCTATCAGCATCAGTTTACGACAGGCCTGTGCACAATCTTTGCCTCCTGCCGACATCAGTGACATGCAAGAACTGCAGGGGCTTGGGGTGATTTCTACGGTGAAAGGACTGCGTGTTGCCGTGGGGAATGAAAAACTCATGGCGGGGGAGGGTGTCGAAGCGATGCCCTGTCACTGCGTGGGTACCATCGTGCACATCGCCATCAATCATCGCTATGCCGGTCACATACTCATCTCCGATTCGCTCAAGCCTACCTCAGTCCGTGCTCTGGCCGAGTTGAAGTCCATAGGAATTCGCAAGACAGTGATGCTCACCGGCGACAATTCGCGCACGGCTGAGGCTGTGTCTCGCGAGCTGGAGCTAGACGAAGTGCACTGCGAGCTGCTTCCTGCTCACAAGGTGGAGGAAGTAGAAAGACTCATGCGTACCAACATGGGTCATCTCTTTTTTGTGGGAGATGGAGTGAACGATGCTCCTGTGCTTGCCCGCGCCGATGTGGGCATTGCTATGGGGGGGCTCGGCAGCGATGCTGCCATTGAGGCCGCTGATGTGGTCATCATGGATGATGATCCCGCGCGTATCCCGCTTGCCATCCGCTGCGCTCGTCGCTGCATCCGCATTGTGAGGCAGAACATTGTCTTCGCTATTGGCGCTAAGCTTGCTTGCCTTGTTTTAGGTGCTCTCGGTATGGCCAACATGTGGTTTGCCATCTTCGCAGATGTCGGCGTGCTTATCCTCTGCGTTCTCAACTCCATCCGCGCCATGAGCAGCAAATAATTCAATTTCCGGAAAGATTAATATGATCGTCGCTGCCAACGAACAAGTTTGGCGTATGTGTGGTATGGGGCGATTTCTCGGATTTTTCCCGAGAATGCAAACATCCCGAATCCTCAGCGCTCACTTTTCAAGGAATTCAGCGTGCCCGTTCTGCACGAGTCCGGAGTTCAAAGGGCATTCAAATAGCGCAAGGCCATGCGAAAAGCGTGAATCGTGCTGTTCGGACTGGCGGATGAATCTCTTTTGGCTGCCAGCGAAAAGGCAGTACCGTGATCGGGGCTGACGCGCAGGCGAGGTAAGCCGAGCGTGATGTTTACGGCACAGTCAAAGTCCAGCAACTTGAGAGGAATCAGGGCCTGGTCATGGTACGGAGCCACCACGGCGTCAAAAACCCCTGCGGCGGCATCGCGGTACACAACATCCGGAACGCATGGTCCGGTGAAATGCGCCCAAGGCATCGCTCGGTTCAGCTGAGCCACGGCGGGGGCCATGATGCGCGTCTCTTCATCCCCGAACGCGCCGCCTTCACCATTGTGAGGATTAAGTCCCGCCAGGGCGATGCGCGGACACTCTTTGCCCATCCTCTTCAAATGCTGCGCCAGCAACGCGCTCACACTTGCTACTCTTTCGCTGTTGAGCAGGTGCGGTACCTCTGCCAACGCCACATGCGTGGTGCAAAGGGCCACCGTCAACTTTTCGCCCGACAGGCACATGGCATAAACCTTGCAGCCCAATCGATCTGCGAAGAACTCCGTCTGTCCGGGATAAGCAAAACCGACGCTTTTGAGAGACTGTTTGCAAACCGGGGCTGTCACCACAGCGTCAATCTCGCCGGAGTTCAGGGCCTGGGCAGCGTGCTCCAAATGCTCCAGAGCCATGCGGGCCGTTTCCGGGGACGAAACGCCGGGGGTGCACTTCACTCTCTTTCCCATGCAGACAACCTTGACCGGAAGAGGCTTCAATGCGCGCAGAGCGAGCTGCATCATCTCGGGACCGATACCCGCCTGATCTCCCAGCGTGTACCCAATGACAGGTTGCTGAAGTTTGCTCATGGAGCCACCTCCTCTGCCGAGTCATCGTCCTGCAGATTCATCTCCCGTTTGGTCGGTAGCACCGGTGGTCCGGGCGCACGGCGGGGTCGGTAGGAGCGCCGCGTGTTAATGTATTCTTCATGCGAATCCCGCGGTTCGAAGCTCAACTCGGCATTCACGGAAGTGTGGTACACCATCGTGAGAATGACTCCAACAGCAGTCACCATCAAGATCACTCCACCGAGAAACGACTTCATGACGTCATTATACACAAGGAATAGGTCTTGGCAAGGACCTTACAACTGCAGATGACGAAAACTGCGGTTGCGGTTGACTTTTTTACTTCTGTGCCGGATCATACATTTCCTGCTGCTCTTCTATGCGCAAGAGTCGATTGTATTTGACTAGGCGTTCGGAACGGGAAAGAGAACCGGCTTTAATGTATTCTGCCCCGCTTCCCACGGCCAAGTCAGCGATGAAAGGATCTTCCGTTTCTCCACTGCGATGCGAGACGATGCAGGCATAAGCGTGCTGAGAGGCGAGTTGCATGACGCTGAGCGTTTCACTGAGCGTTCCGATTTGGTTCGGCTTGATGAGTACGGCGTTTGCCACACCGTGCTTGAAACCCATGCGCAAAAAATGCGGATTTGTCACGAAGATATCATCGCCTACAAGCATGCAGCGGTTGCCCAACTCACGGGTGAGCAGCTCCCACCCATCCCAATCTGACTCGGCGCAGCCATCCTCAATTGAGATGACGGGGTAGGAGGCGGCAAGTTGAGTAAGACGCTCCACAAGCTCCGGCGCAGGCAAAACTTCACCGCCGCTTTTACGAAGAGTGTAAAGGCGCGTGTCGGCATCGTACAGTTCGCTTGCCGCGACATCCAGCGCCAAAAACACGTCTTCCCCGGGACGGTAGCCGGCTCGACTGATTGCCGTTAAAATTGCGTCCAGAGCGGCTTCCACGCCGTTGAGCTGTGGCGCATATCCTCCCTCATCGCCAACGGCTGTGCTCAGTCCCTTGGCACGTAAAACTTCCCCGAGCGAATGAAATACCTCACTTCCGCAGCGCAGCGCTTCTCGAAATGTCGGTATGCCACGCGGCACAATCATGAACTCCTGGACATCAATGGGAGCATCCGAATGAGCGCCGCCATTGAGTACATTCATCATCGGCGTCGGCATGCGTCCCGTCCCCGGTCCACCCAAATAGCGATACAGGGGCAGACCCACTGCACGAGCTGCCGCACGGGCCACGGCCAACGAAACGGCAAGTATGGCATTGGCTCCTAATTTGCTTTTATTCGGCGTGCCGTCCAGTCGAATCATGCGGTGGTCAATTTCGCGCTGCTGCAGCGCATCGCAACCAATGAGCAAAGGAGCCAGCTCAGAGCGCACGTGATCTCGTGCCGTAAGTACGCCTTTGCCGTGGAAGCGTGCGTGGTCGCCATCACGCATTTCGTGCGCTTCATGACTGCCCGTGGAGGCGCCGCCCGGTACGGAGGCCCGCGACACAATTCCGCAGGCCAGCGTTACTTCGGCTTCTACCGTGGGGTTTCCGCGCGAGTCAAGTATTTCTCGCGCGCTTAGCTGGGTAATCTGCGTCTTCATATTTTTCACCCCAGCCTATCACACCCGGCTTTCCCTTGCAATGAATGGTAGAAAACAGTCAGGGCAATGACCTTTGGCCATGCTCTTGTCCCGTGTTACTTTCCATTCAGAGGGAACGCATCCCGACTCCAACGTACAATGGGCTTCTCTCCGGCTTTAAGGAAAACTTCCACCACATCAAAACGCACGGGGATGCGTCGTCCCAACAAGTAAAGCCAATTGTACGCGCCCGTACGGAGCAATCGACGCTTGGTTGCGTTGATGGCTCGCGCCGGGTCGCCGGATTCCGGAGAAATCGTACTCTTGACCTCGCAGATTACTAGGAAGTCTCCACTCCTGGACACAATATCAAGTTCGCCGCTCCGTCCCCATCGAAAATTACGGCGTAGAATTCTCAAGCCTTGTGAGCGCAAATACGACGCTGCTACAAGTTCTGCGTAATCCCCGCGATAGCGAGTCTCCGGCAAGCTTTCAGAATTCCAGGGGCAGCGTAGCCTGTGCAACAGGTGCAAACGAGCGGCGATGGTATGGCGTAATTCCATGATTGCGGATAGCGAGCAGATGCTGTTTCGTGCCGTAGCCGGCGTTGTGTGCCCAACCATATTGGGGAAAATCGGTATGAAGCTGCAGCATTATGCGGTCGCGCGTAACTTTTGCCAGGATGCTGGCAGCGGCAATGCTCAGACAATGCGCGTCCCCCTTCACCAAAGAAAGCGATGGTAGGGGAAATCCCGGCACAGGCAAACCGTCAATCAGGCAAAAGTCCGGCAGAGGCGAAAGCATCCGGGCTGCACGGGACATGGCCAGATGCGTGGCGCGCAGGATATTCAAGCTGTCTATTTCTTCCACCGTAGCCTGTGCAATGCTCCGGCGCACGGTTGGGTCATGAATGAGATGTTCAAAGAGTCGCTCGCGCATGCGGGCCGTAAGCTGCTTGGAATCGGTCAATCCCTCAAGTTCATAACCTGCAGGCAGCACCACGGCGGCGGCCACTACCGGTCCGGCAAGCGGCCCGCGCCCGGCTTCATCAATGCCGCAAACATTGCGATACCCTTGTTCTCGGGCGACCTCTTCATGGTGCATGTCGGGCACTGTGCGCATATGCGATTTTGTTGAGTTCACTTTTTCCTCGAAGGAGGCTTCAATCGCTCCGGAAGCGGTGCATCGGGCTCCAGTTCGTGCAGTGTCTCAATATCATCCAGATATCTGCTGATTGGCGTAGAAGGGCCGTTCGATTCTTTGCGCAGCATACGCATTGTGTCCGTATAGTTTTCAAAATTACCGGATTGTGCATGTCCCAAATGCGTGATCTCATACCAATCTAAATAATCTCGGCCGCGCACCGAGGCTTCGACATACGCTTGCCGCAGATCATGCAATGGGTTAAGGATGTTTTTCACTGTCGCCGGTTCGGCCCCCTTCATAAGTTCGGAGAGGGCGCGCGAATACTCCGAAATAATGACGCGATAACCAGGAAATGCATTCAAGCTGAGCTGTGTGAGACGCGACAAACACGGCCTCAATTGTTGCTGCCAATTCGGGAGTTCGCACACTTTATCAATGTCGGTGAGACTCACCGAAAGCGGAAGTCGAGTCCCTTCCTCCATACCGGTGAATAGAAGAGCTTCTGCAAGCCGTTTCTCTGTCTCGATGGGGGTGAGCATGTCCATCGCATCCGGCATGGCAAGCGTCGCCAGCTCCAGAGCCCACCACTTGCTGAAGTTGTTGCTGTTCAGGTTGAGTTCGTGGAAGTAGGTGGAGATAATCTCCTTGGAGCTGCCTTCCTCCGTGAGCGCCTCTGCCAGCAGAGATCGGATGCGTTCCTGCCCGTCTTCCTGGTGCAGCAGTCCCATGATGAGAACTCCGCACGACACCTCATATACCTGCTTTGATCCGGCATCCAGCAGTTCGGGATCTTTCGTGTTGACAATGTCCTCGGGAGTCATCATCTCAGCCCTATCAAAAAGCCTCTGGTACACGCGGCGGTCAATTTTCTCATCCCGCCACAGCAGAGCCTGCTGCACACCCGTGATTAACCACACGGGCATTGTAATGCTGTCGGGCAATGCATTGGGGCGTACATTCCGAAGCGCATACTCGTAGAGCAGAAGAGTCACAATCGCTGCGTCCAGACGCTCGATGTCAACGCCGCCCCCGGCATAGATGCGTATCTGCAGGTTGGGTTCACTGCCGATGATCCGCACGCGCGTTCGTACGGGATTGGCACGGGCGGGGTCAGCCGTATTGCCCCACAAGCGTACGGAGATGCCGTATTTCCAGGTGTCATCCATGCCCAGCAGTCGATTGAGATGCTTGCGGACGTCATCTGCGTGAGATGCCATGGCGCCCATGCGCAACACATCCCCGCCACTCACGGAGAACATGCGCGATTGAGAGACCACATGCTTGTCCTCCACCACATATTCCACCGGCTTCACTTCTTTTACCGTCTGCGTTTCGGTTTCCGTCCCCGGCTGTATATCAATGAGCCAGGGAGGCAGTTCATCGACCTCCGGCTGATTTTCTAACTGTTCGGGAGTCATCTCGGGGTCGCCTTGTTCGACAATCGTCTCATCCTCCTGTTGGGCGCAGACAAAAGCCCCCAACAGCAAACCCAAATACACTGCGTATGCTTCCCCTCGCACGTTACCATGCTAGCAAATTTCGCGTCTCATAGCAACAAGAGATTACCGGATTGACGAAACGCGAGACCGTCAAAAACGGAAATCCACTTCGGCTGAAAGATAGACGCCGGGGTGATAATGGCGCATTTCAATGCTCTCGTGACCGAGCGCGCGGCGACAATATTCGGCAGTTGTGGCCAATGTGGCGCCCACAGCAAAAGAAAACATTTTTTTGCTCTTTCCCGGACGCGAAAAGTCGTACTCCAATAAGCCGGCCAGCGCCAACGAGCGCACTCGGAAAATACGTTGTCCCTCAGGAGTCGATACCATCCAAGAGCCGCCCTCATTGCTGAGAACCGGACCGATACGTAGTTTTTCAGTAACACCATAGAGGGCAGCCAGCTGGTAGCCGCGCAGGCGTACAACCCAATCCTCCGTTGGTTCCCAGCGCAGAGAAAGATAGGGAGCAATCACGTAGTCGGCAAATCGAGGCGAGAGGGCCAAACCTATCGAATAGGAAAACTTATCGCTCATCTTCACCGTGTAGTCACTCGCGACGGCTAAATCCCACGCATGAGCCGAACTCACCATGTCCCCGGAATATCGAGGCATGATCGTGATCATCACCCGATTCCCATTCTCCAACGGACGAACCATCGAGACAGGCAGCGAAAACACAAACAGCTCATCGCGCCGTAAATCAAGCTCTCCGCCCACATTCATCACGGTAACGTTCACATTTGCCTGCACATTGCAGTACCACTTCCCCACGTGGCTCCTTCGTCCGTCCGCAAACGGTATGTTCACGGTGTAGTCCTGTAAGCCCAAATACGATCCGCCGTGCCGTTCCCCGGCCCGACTGATGTAAGTTGTCTTGGCGTAGCTCGGCAACATCGCCGTCTCGGGCATTCGCAGTGTCCACAAATCTTCTCGCCCTTCTCCTGTGTTAGCAAGCAGCAACAAAACTAACAGGATCTTCTTTGACAACAGGAGGATAAGCAGCCACCGTTTCATGGCAAGATGTTATCACAGCATTCTTCCCATTGCAAGCGCATTGAAATTGACACTGCATTGCCGCATTGCCTCAAAAATAAAGTCACCGGAGGGTCGCCAAAAACGAGCAAAGAGAATTTTGCGAAAGCTTGATGCCTCAGAAATAAAGGGTTAATATTAAACATATGCCATTTAAGATGAGTAAACAAGAAAGAATAGAGTTGCCTTCTGTGTGGAGAGCAAAATGCGCCTTGGTGACCTATCGAGGCGAGAAAGCAAGTCAGCGAAGAGAAGAGCCATTCGATGCCCTCAACTTCCGGCGAAAATGCCATGCCGCTGGGGGAGCATTATTTTGAACATTACAGACTATACAATGCGGTTCAGGTATGGTATAGTGACAGGGTATGAAAGCTCGAAACGCTTTATCTGTTTGCTCAGTCATAACTGCGCTGTCTATGGCCTGCAGTGCGACTTTGGCTGCGCAGAGCAGCGATTTTGCTGCTCTGAAGGCTCACTGGAGCTTCGACGAAGGTCGCGATTGGCACTATATGCCGATGCCGTATAAGTATGACGGAGTGAAGGCCTTTGAACTGACTGGCAAGGCTGATGATATGCTGCTGAATGAGCAACAGCAACCCGATAATGAGGCCTGGGTATCGGGGCGCCAGCGTTCCGGCATAGCTCCCGGGCGTGTGCTCACCACAATGAAGGAGCTGCCGTGTCTGAATGGATCGGTGACTTTCTCCTACTGGACTCGCCTGTACGGCGAACCGAACAAGCGCGGTGTTATCGGCTCCACCCCCTCCACCGTCTGGGGTGTCATGAATGCAAAAGGACAGGTTGGCATGCGTGTTGAGGGTAAAGACATCGTTTTTTCTCCCACTGCCATTACGGACACGGATTGGCACCACGTGGTCTTCACACGCGATGAGAAAACAGGTAAGGTTGTTCTGTACTTAGATGGTAAAGAAGTAGCCACCGGTACCACGTCCGCAGGCAAACTCCCCGGCCAATTTACTTCCATTACTACCAACAATGCAGCGCTGGACCAGATTCATATTTTCAGCAAGCCTGTATCTGCTGAAACCGTTGCCGCATTGTACGACAACCATGCTCCCCAGGTATTCGACCAAACTCATTTGGTTGAGAAATCCAAGCCTACTGTAACGGGCAGCATTCTGCACCAATTCACGTACGATGTGGACCAGGATAAGCTACGCGTGGCCAGCTATTCTCAGCC
>CANRET010000044.1 GCA_947629715.1 uncultured Akkermansia sp. | reverse complement strand
CCGTCACTATTTTACCCCTCTCTTCTCATGACCTCAACTTTTTCTGTCATCTGTTGCATTTATCCTTGCAATCCACAGCGCCGTCGTTCTGCTCTCACGGATTTCGAGGTCACGGCGTCACCCCAAAATTTGCCATCGCCTCTTCATTAACCCTGCATGAGACGCTCGATGTCAGCCACCTCCAGTGGAGCGTCAGGGATGAGATCCTCCACCCCATCGGGATGAATGAGCACATCCGTTTCAATGCGCACTCCCGTGTTTTCCTCGGGGATGTAAATACCCGGCTCGATGGTCCACACCTGACCCACGGCAAAAACCGGATCGGCAGGACATACGTCATGCACGTCAAGTCCCAGGGAATGAGAAACGCTGTGCATGTAATACTTCCGGACACAAGTGGGATCATCGGCTTGTTGCCGCACTTGCTCAGCTGTCAGCAGACCCAGTTTGACGAGCTCCTGCGCCATGCGCACGCGCACGCGCCGTTCATAGTCTGCCTTGCGCACACCGGGCAACATGATGGAAGCTGCGTAACGATGCACTGCCAGCACGGCTTCATACACGGCTTTTTGGCGCGGTGAAAACTTGCCGCTGGCGGGCACAGTGCGACTCATGTCGCCGGCATAGCCGCCGTACTCTGCGCCGATGTCAAAAAGAATGAGATCCCCGTCTTTGCAGACTTTATGGTTGCTGATGTAGTGCAGGACACAAGTATCCGCGCCGGAAGCAATGATCGGGAGGAAAGAAAACTTACGGGAACGGCGCCGAGTGTACTCGCAGCTCAGCAGAGCTTCCATTTCCCATTCGCCCATACCGGGCTTGATATGCGGCAGGATGGCAGCAAAGCCCTCCCCTGTCGTTTTGCAAGCTTTACGCAGCTGGACAAGTTCCGGCTCTCCCTTGACCAACCGCATCTCAGAGAGGAGCGGGTAGAGACTGCGCATGTCCGCATCCGGATAATTCGCCTGAAATGCCGCAAACATGCGCTCATTACGAGTCTGCACGTAAGTGTAGCGACGCGGATGATGATCCCGTTCCCAATACACGTACTTGACGGACTGCATGGCCTCAGCTATGAGTGATTGGTATTCCCGAGTCCAGCGCACATCCTCAATGCCGGAAATATCGCGGGCCTCTGATTGCGTGAGTCGCGCGCCTTCCCAGATGACGATGCGCTCGTCGGTTTCGCGCAGCAACAGGGTGTCCTCATGCTGTCCGTTTTCCCCCACGCGCATGAGCAAAACCGTTTCCTCCTGGTCAATGCCGGTGAGATAATGCAAATCGGCATTTTGATGGTGCTGCATGACCCCGTCGGCGTTGGTCGGGTACACATCGTTGGCATGCGCCACCACCAACGCCCCCGCAGGAAGACGGGATGCCAACGTGTCGCGCACGGTTTGGTAAAACGAAGCTGGAATGGGAGTGTATCGCAGGGTCTTCATAGAGCGTTCAATGTCGGGTGTAGTATAGCTCTATCCGCACTGCAGTGCAATTCGAATGAGCGCCCTTGCGATTTTTTTCTTCTCAGCTCCGAAAATTTGTCTTTACAAAGGGGAAAATCTCTATATAATGCGTGCTCCTGTCAACGGGAACCGCTTTCAGGCGTTCCGCCCGGTGAGTTTATAACCTGTCAAAATCCATGAAAGTTCTTTCATCACTTGCTTCCATGAAGCGCCGCCACGCCGACTGCCAGATCGTGAAGCGCAAGGGTACGCTCTACGTTATCTGCAAAAGCAATCCGAAGTTCAAGGCTCGTCAAGGCGCTACCGCCGGCACGCGCCTCAGCAAAAAAGGGGTGAAGTAACCTCGAATTGAATCTCATCTTTCAGCTCTGAGGTCGGTGCGCTTCACCGGCCTCTTTTCGTATCCAGCCTCATCCATGTCCGACAGTGTCTCAAGCCGCATTTTTCCTCTCGGCGAGTTCCGGTTTGAGAGCGGAGCAACCCTGCCGCAGGTGCAGCTCGCTTACGAAACGTACGGCACGTTGACGCCGAACGCTGACAATGCCGTCCTGCTCTTTCACGCACTCACCGGCAGCCACCATGCGCACGGCCGCAACGAATGCCTGCCGGAAGCCGGCGATTTCTGGCAACCGGAGAATTATGACGGCTGGTGGGATCGCATGATCGGCCCGGGCAAGCCACTGGATACTCGGCGGTATTTCATCGTGTGCGCCAATTTTCTCGGGAGTTGCTACGGCAGTTCCGGTCCCACAAGTCTCGCTCCGGATGGGGAACCCTGGGGCAGCCGTTTCCCATTGGTCACGGCCAACGACCAGGTGCGTGCGCAGGTACGTCTGCTGGAATCCTTGGGCATTGAACGTTTCTCCGTCGTGGGGCCGAGCGTCGGAGGCATGCTCTCTTTGGCGTTGACGCACATGTACCCGGAGCGTGTGAAGTGCGCAATTCTCATCGGCGTATCGGATTTCTCTCCCATTGAGCATAAATTGTCCGTGTTTGAGCAGATTGCAGCGATCGAGCTCGATCCCGCATACAAGGCCGGGCGCTACCCGCTGGACAACTCACCCAGACGCGGATTGGCCCTCGCGCGGATCATTTGCCACAAACTCTTCGTGTACCAGCGTGGACTGGAACAACGCGCCCGCCGAGGCGTAACCGTCCGGAACGATTTGCTCAGTTGGTACACGCCCACACGCAGCACGGAGAGCTACATGATTCACCAGGGCATCAAGTTTGCCAAGCGTTTCGATGCAAATGCGTACATCCGCATTGTCAACATGTGGGCCTCTTTTGATTTGCCGACTCTCAGCGGCGAACCCTCCCTGCAGAGCGCCTACCGCCTGTTCGCAAAACATGGCATCCCTTTCCTGCTTTACTCTATCGACACTGATTGCTGTTTCAGGCCTCGAGACATATCGTTTTTCCATCGCAGACTGCTGAAAGCGGGGGTCCCGGTTCGCTACATCCGCATTCGCTCAGAAAAGGGACATGATTCATTTCTGCTCGAGCCGGAACTTTACGAACAGGGCATTCGAAGCTGTCTGGCGGGAGAAAAACGCTGACTTTTCCAGTTTTTTGACCCTTCCTCAATTTCTTTCTTGCAATTACGTCCCTATCGTGTTAACTTGTTCCCGAAGTTCAAACAGCTTTATGAAAACCCCTATCCTCAAGAAAACCGGCAAAGGTGGCTTCACCCTCATTGAATTGATGGTGGTGATTGCTATTCTGGCGACACTTGCTTCTATCGGCTACGGCCCCATCCTTGACCACATGAACGATGGCGATCGTCAGAAAGCTAACACCAACCTCAAGAGCGTCTTCACTCTGCTGCAGCAGTTCAAAATGGACAATGGCACCTACCCCTGCGATGCCACCGGTGAGCGACTTCAGGAGGACAATTCGGATCGCGACTTCGGCGATCTGAAGGGCGACCACTCTAACGCCTACTTCCGCCAACTCTTCTTCAAGAGCGGCGTGGAATCTGAGAAACCCTTCTATGCTAAATTGTCGGCTCCTGGTCTGAACATCCAGAAGGAAGGTGATGAGAAATTGGCGGGCGGCAATGCTCTGCGTCCCGGCGAAAACGCCATGTCCTACGTCATGCGTCGCGACCCGCAGGATGACAATGTGAAAATTGCCGTATCCAAGAGCAATGCGCCGTTGGCCATGTGTTCCGTGTACCCGAGCGCCACTCCCTACACCGGCGATAAGCTGCAGATTGATATGACCTCGTTCCGAGGACACTTCTTCGTGCTTTCCAGCGATGGTTCGGTGTCGGATCAGGCGGATATGGTGGAAGACTCTCAAGAAAATGAAGAAGTCGGCGTCTTCAAAGAGGGCAAGGATATCTTCCCGGAGACGAAACGCGGGCGCGCGACCGCCGCTGACCATCTCATCCTGACCCCTGAGACCTGATTGTTCTCTCCGGTCTGTAAAACAAAAAGCGCGTCGTTACGGCGCGCTTTTTGTTTTGGAAAATGAGGAAAATTCAAGTCGGTCAGAGCATTTTTCCGAACACGACAGAGTTCCGTCCACTTTCTTCCAGCGCCTGCAGACGAGCAAGCGGCAGATCATTGCGGGATAGCTGATCGTAATGCAGGCAATCACGAAAATAATCCACTGCGCTCTGGGAAACGGCAAAGATGCGACGGAACCCGAGTCGCCTCGCCTTCTCTTCCACGTAGCGACACATGGCACGCCCGTAGCCGTGCCCCTCGTAGTTCTCTTTGATGAAAAGGCAGCCCAGCTCCGCGCAATCTGACTCGACGTAGGGGTATAAGGCAACGCAGCCCACGATCGTGTCATCCAGGGTGTACACATAATAGCTGTGCAGATTGTCGCGTATGGTTTCGTAGGTGCGTTGCACAAGTTTGGCGTCCGCCACACAACGGGCGATCATGGAAAGAAGTTCGGGAATGTCGTCTTCCCGAAGCGGACGTATTTCGCAATAGGAGTCTGTATGCACCATAGTGCCCACACCTTCCTCGGAAAACAACTCGTCGAGCAACACGCCGCGCTGCTTCCCATTCAGCAAGTGGACGCGTGCCACCCCGCGCCGGCACACTTCGGCAGCGGCCAGAAGCTCATCCGGATGAGTGCAGTCTCCGGAGGAGACGCTTGTCACCTCGCTCTCCGGTATGGCAAAAATAGGCTGTCCCTCGCGACTGGGGATTTCGTCCGTTTGCAGGCAAATGTATTTGGCTGCACCGAGCTGCACAGCCAAGTTCACGCTCCCCTCATCAAATCTTCCCGATGCGCCGGAGGCAACAAGGGCAACTTGTCCACGTTCAATAATTTCGCGGACGCGATCCACAGCGTGCTGTCCGGCGGTCAGAGGAACGTCAACTGCAGCGGCGTGCATCTCGCATTTGTCAGCGAGATGTTGCAAAGCGTCGGCATCGTCCCCTTCCACCACCAAAGCCAGGAGGACACCTATCTCATGCAATGCATCAACGTCCAATAAGGCGTCCATCAGCTCATCCGCACATTGCAAACTACGCTCTATGTACACCACCATGAGCTTTCCGCGAAAGCAAGGCACGTATTCCAAGACCGAACGTATATTCACAGCCATGCCGAGAGAAAACGGTCAGAGTGTGGGACGAGCATCTTCAGGATCGTAAGTCGGCGCGGGATTTCCGGAGGAAGGACCCGCCGTTTTTTCGTGTCCGATGTTCACAAGACGCTTCTTGCGGTTCGGCAGATTCACCTTTTTTTCTTTGGTGGCAGGTATGCCCTCCGGAAGAGTCCCGGAAGCGACCTCATTCTCCACCGCCTGTTCGCGTTCGTGAAACTGCTGCAGCTGACCTCTCAAACTCGCCAACAGATCTCCCTCCATGCCTCCCGCACCAATGTCCAGTGCATCCCCATCCATCGGCAAAGAAGCCAGAAAATCCTCAAACGCGCTCAAGTTCGTGGTGCTGCGGAACATGCGGCTTATCATGTCAAGCTGGATGTCCTGCATCAGATTTTCAAAGAGTCCGTACGCCTCGCGCTTGTACTCCACCAGCGGATCGCGCTGCCCTTGAGCACGCAAGCGCACGCCTTCGCGCAGGGCGTCCATGTCGTTGAGGTGACGCTGCCACATTTTGTCAATGGCCTGCAACATGATGCTGCGCTCCATGCGATCCACGTAGTCCGGACGTTCACCGCTCACTTTCTTCTCGTAGAGTTCTTTCACTCGCTCGCAAATACGCTTCCGGGCGTCCTGCCAGTGCAGACCTTCCAGCCAGGAAGCATCGCCGACAGCGCCGATAGGGAAGACGGTATTCGCCCACTGGTTGAGACTTTCGGCGTGCACACTGCCGTCGTGCTCATCGCTCACATAGCTCTCACACTTGAACCCAACAGCTTCCTCTAAATTCTCAAAGAGCATGATACGCGGATCCTCGCACAGAAGGGCATCGTTGCGCATGGCGTACACGATCGTGCGCTGCTGGTTCATCACATCATCGTAGTCCAGTACATGCTTGCGCCACATGTAATTTCGCTGCTCCACGCGCTTCTGTGCGCCTTCGATCACCTTGTTCATGAGCCGATTTTCCACGGCCTCGCCCTCCTCCATGCCGAAGCGATCCATGATGCGCGTCATACGCTCACTGCCGCCAAAATTGCGCATCAGATCGTCCTCAAAGGACAAGAAAAACTGTGATGCTCCCGGGTCACCTTGGCGTGAACAACGTCCGCGCAGCTGTCGATCAATGCGCCTCGCTTCGTACCTCTCCGTCCCAAGCACGAAGAGTCCGCCCAGTTCCGCCACACCTTCCCCGAGCTTAATATCCGTGCCGCGTCCCGCCATGTTGGTGGACACCGTGACGGCCCCGCGCTGTCCCGCCAGGGCAATGATTTCCGCCTCGCGTTGATGATTCTTAGCATTGAGCACCTCGTGAGGAATCTTAGCCATCTTAAGCATGCGGGAGAGGGTCTCGGATGCTTCTACGCTGGCGGTGCCCACGAGTACGGGCTGCCCCTTTTTGTGCAACTCCACAATTTTGGCGACCACGGCATTGAACTTTTCCCGACGGCTCTTGAAGATGAGGTCGTTGAAATCTTTGCGGATGCAGGGCTTGTTGGTGGGAATGGGCAACACATCCAGCCGGTATATGTCGTGGAACTCGGCCGCCTCAGTCTCGGCGGTGCCGGTCATACCGGCCAAGCGGGTGTAAAGGCGAAAATAATTTTGGATCGTGATGGTGGCATAGGTCATGTTCTCCTCTTCCACGGTCACGCCCTCTTTGGCTTCCACAGCCTGGTGCAATCCTTCACTCCAACGCCGCCCCGGCATTTCACGTCCTGTGTTCTGATCTATGATAATAACCTTGCCCTCCTTCACCACGTACTCCTTGTCGCGCTCGTAGATGGTGTAGGCTTTCAGCAACTGACTGGTGGTATGCAGACGAATGCCGGTTTCTTCCAGCTTGCGAGTCAACGCCTGTTTGCGCAATTCCTTTTCGCGTTCGCTCAACCGCTCGTCTTCATCAATGTTCACAAACTCCGTCCCGATATCAGGCAGGACAAAATCCTCGGGGTGCCCGGGGCTGATGAGCTGGCGTCCCTGCTCCATCAAGTCAGCATCGTGCGTCTTTTCGTCCACGCAGAAGTAAAGTTCCTCTTTCAGCTTGTACTGCTCAATCTTGCGCGGATCCTGCAGCAGGAACATCTCGTATTTTTCCACCATGCGCCGGTACTCAGGATCCTGCTGACTGCGCATGTAAGCGCGGTTTCTCGGCATACCCATTTTGACCTTGTAAAGGCAGCGTCCGGCGGCATCTGCATCTCCGGCCTTGGCGTGCTCCATGGCCTCCGTCATCAGACGATTGCACAGCTCCACCTGAGCCTTCACCACTTTCTCAATGGTCGGTTTCAGGGTATCATACTGCTGCTCCACCTCCACCACGGCCGGACCGGAGATAATGAGCGGCGTGCGCGCCTCATCGATGAGGATGGAATCCACCTCATCGATAATGGCAAAATAATGTCCTCTTTGCACCTGAGCTTCACGTGTGGAAGCCATGCCGTTGTCGCGCAGGTAGTCAAAGCCGAACTCGGCGTTCGTGCCATAGGTGATGTCACAGGCATACTGTTCGCGGCGCAGGTCGTTCGGCATGAGACTCTGGATACATCCCACCGTGAGTCCCAAGTGATTGAAGAGCGCACCCATCCACATCGAGTCTCGCTTTGCCAGGTAGTCGTTCACCGTTACCACATGCACGCCGAGTCCGGTCAGCGCATTCAGATACACCGGCAGCGTAGCCACCAACGTCTTGCCTTCGCCCGTCGCCATTTCCGCAATAAAGCCCCTGTGCAGCGCAACTCCACCGAGCAACTGCACGTCAAAATGCACCATGTTCCATTCCGTAGCTGTGCCGCACACATCAATCGTCTTACCGCAGAGATGACGCGCTCCCAACTTCACGGTCGCAAAGGCCTCCGGCAATATGGTTTCCAAGTATTTGGCGCGCAGCTTGTCAAACTTTGGTTCAATATCCACGAAGGCCTTCTTCCCTTCCTCAATGCCTTCCGGCGAGGCCTCCACATGCGGCAGTTTTGGAAAAAGATCCCTGAGCGCGTCAAAACGCTCATTAAGTCGTCCGGCATACCCTTGCAAAGCCTCGGCGTCAGCCGCCATAATGATGCCGCGAGGCGGCATATCCAATGGCTTGAAGCGATGCAGATACGCTTGCCACTCGCGTGTCTTTTTGCGCAAAAAATCGACATCCTCTCTTTCCCATTCCTTCTCTTTATCCAAGATGCGCTTCACAACCGGGCGAAGTCGGCGCAACTCGCGCTGGTTTTTTGAACCGACAATCTTGTTGAGTATCCACTTGATCATTTTGTCCTGCTCTGTACTATTCCACGCGCCAAGCGCGCGGCAATTATACAACTTTGTCTTGCAATTGGCAAGCCTGCATTGTCGCGGAGTCGGTTTATTGTGCTGATTTTTCTTGCTATGCGATTTAAATTATGATTTAGTAGCACTCGTTCACACCATGAAGTCATATACTATTTTTGAGAAGATCGACGAGGAGACGCTGAACGTCTTTTTGGCGTGGATGCGTAATCAGGAGCGCAATGTGTACCGTGCCGCTGTGACAGAACTGGCTGCTCTAAAAAAACTGCGCCCGATCTATGTACGCCAGAAACCGGTCAACGAACAGTTTGCCTGGCTCAAGAAGATGCTCGCGTGGAAGCCGGCAGAGACTATAGGCGACCACTTGCTGCAGGTGTGGCTGGTGCGCAAGCACACGGACATGCTCGTCTCTTTCCTGGATACGCTGGGCATCGCGCACAATGGACAGGGCGTGGTGGATAAACTGCCGGATTCTCTCGACCCGGAAAAACTCAAGAAGGGCGTGGACGCCCTCTTTGAAAAATACCCGGCGGGCACAGTGTCGCTCTACCTGCACATGTTCCAGAACCAGACCCCGAGCGGCTGGGCCGAGCTGCAGGAGGTGCTGGATTCGGATCCTCGCGTCACTCTGCACTAACCTGCGTCACTCGCATGACCGAGGACGAGCATTTCATGCAGCAGGCGCTGCTGGAGGCCGCCAAAGCGGAACGCGTCGGCGAAGTGCCCTGCGGCTGCGTCATCGTGAAGGAGGGAAAGATCATAGCACGCGGCTGGAACCAGGTAGAAACGCTCAAGGACGCCACCGCCCACGCAGAAATGATAGCCCTCACCGCCGCAGAGGCCGCCGTTGGCGACTGGCGTTTGGAAGGGTGTACGGTGTACGTGACGAAAGAGCCTTGCCCTATGTGCGCAGGCGCGCTGGTGCACTGCCGTCCTTCCCGGGTTGTGTTCGGCATGGCAGACCCGAAGAGCGGGGCGTGCGGAGGCTGGATCCACCTGTTGGACAGCAATCCGCCGCTCAATCACAAATGCCCGATAACGAGCGGGGTTTTGGCAGAACAATGCAGCGAACAATTTCGCTCTTTTTTTCGCCAGGCGCGCGCACAGCAGAAACAAGATCGCCCGGACTGATCCGCTATGCTTCCGCACATCGGCATTTATCTTCACGGTCATCCGGCTTGGCCCACCCCATCCTGGATAGCCTCATGCGAACAGGCTGTCGAACAGTTGCTGCCCATTCTGCTGACCGCTCCGCATGGTCCCCGGCATGTACTCTCCTCCTTGCAGGAAATTGAGATATCGCTTGTCGATGATCAGACAATTTCGCGTGTCCATGGCGAGTTTTTGAATGACCCTGCCGCCACGGACGTCATTACTTTCCCCTACGGCGAAATCATTGTGAGCTACGAAACGGCCGCCCGCTACGCAGCGCAACATGCCATCCCCGAGCCGGAAGAATTAGTCCGCTATATCGTACACGGTCTCACTCACCTTCACGGGTACCTGGATTCCACTCCTGCAGAGCGCGAAGCCCTCTTCGCCGTACAAGAAGCCATGATGGGCCGCTTGCAATGCGGCATCTCCGAGGTCAAGTTGAATCGGTGACCGGTCGAGACAACCGCGCCGAATAAACCGATTGTCTAGTCGCCCTGCCTTTTTGCCATGGCGGCGCGCGGTTCCGGAATCACTCCACACTGCGCACGCTGCCGCAGCACATGATCCAGCAGCACAAGCCAAGCCATGGATTCCACAATCGGGACAGCGCGCGGCAACACGCAGGGATCATGTCGTCCTTTTCCGCACAAAGTCGTGGCCTGACGCTCATCCGTCACAGTTTCCTGCTCCGACATGATGGTCGCCGTCGGTTTGAACGCAAGATGCATCACGATGTCTTCGCCATTGCTGATGCCTCCCTGAATGCCGCCGGAGTGGTTGGTGCGCGTACGGACATCGTTCCCGGACATGTAAAACGCGTCGTTGTGCTGCGATCCGAACATTTCAGCTGCGGCAAATCCACTACCCACCTCAAAGCCTTTGCACGCAGGGATGCTCAGCATGGCATGTCCCAACGTCGCCTCCAATTTGTCAAAAACGGGATCTCCCAATCCCGCCGGAGCGTACCTCACCACACAGCCTATCACACCGCCAAGCGAGTCGCCTTTGCTGCGCGCCTCCTCAATAGCCTCTCGCATCCGTTCTGCCGCCGTCAGATCCGCCGCACGCACAGGGTTGCTTTCTACCACAGAACGCTCCACCTGCTCCGGAAGCGTTTCACAGCGCACACTGCCCACCTGCTTCACCCAAGCCACGACTTGCATGTGCGGGCAAAGCTCCGCCAGCACAGCCTTCGCCACGGCGCCGGCAGCCACACGGCCGATGGTCTCGCGAGCACTGGCGCGTCCGCCGCCCGCCGCCTCGCGGATGCCGTATTTTGCGTCGTACGTGTAGTCGGCGTGCGACGGCCGGTAGGCATGCCGCATTTCGTCGTAGGCGGAGCTTCGCGCGTCTGTATTGCGCACAAGCAGAGCAACAGGGGTTCCCAGCGTTTTCCCGCTTTGGCTCACTCCGCTGAGTATCTCCACCTCATCACCTTCCCTCCGAGCGGTTGTCAATGAACTCTGTCCGGGACGTCGGCGATCCAATTCCTCCTGGATCATCTCGCGTTTCAGCGGGATATTCGGCGGGCAGCCGTCCACCACAACCCCGATGCCCGCCCCGTGAGATTCTCCCCACGTGCTGATGCGAAAAAGTTCTCCAAATACGTTCGACATAATCTCGGCTTTCACCGTAGCACAACCTGCTTCAATAAGCAAGGAAAACATAGAGGGCAAGCGTGGACGCGTTTGCCAAATCTCTTCATGACCACGCACCCTGCTCAAGTGAAAAAAACATTTCTTCTGCACAACTCGTCCTGAAGCGTCCTCCTTCTCGCCGCATGGGCATGCTCGACGAACTATCGGGCGGCTTGGGAGCAGAATCGAAATGTCCTCATCTCCTCCTGCCTCCGAAGCCTGCCGCAGAGTTCAGGCCGGGACCTCGACGAGGACCTCTGTCGCGAACGAGGGCATCCATATCGGGGAAGCCGCCGCCCAACAGAGAGCTCAGATCGGGTCTTCCTCCGTCTCCGGACCTGGTGGGCATGCTCTTCATTTCCAGCAGGGCCTTCATGAGTCCGGAGTTCTTACCCTTCATCATCTCCTTCATCTCCCGAAAGTTCTTAATGAAGCGGTTCACTTCGATTTCCGTGACGCCTGCGCCCTTGGCAATGCGGCGGCGACGGGAAGGGATGAGCAATCTATCATTGGCTCGCTCTGCCTTGGTCATGGAAAGCACGATAGCCTCGGTGCGCTTGAGTTTTTTGGGGTCAAGCGCGCCTTGCGGAAGCTGCTTGCGAATTTTGCCGAAGCCGGGCAGCAGAGAAAGCAGGCCTTCCAGAGGACCGAGCTTCTGCATCATGCGCATCTGAGAAAGAAAGTCATCGAAGTTGAACTCACCGCTCATCATGCGCGTCATGCCGTACATGGCAGAATCCTGGTCGATTTTTTCCGCCGCCTTTTCAACAAGACCGACGATGTCGCCCATGCCCAGAATGCGGTCCGCCATGCGCTGCGGTACGAAAGGACCGAACATGTCCGGCTTCTCGCCCTCGCCGATGAACTTAATGGGTTGACCCGTGACGGCACGCATGGAGAGAGCCGCGCCGCCGCGGGCGTCGCCGTCCAACTTGGTGAGAATGATACCGGTGACGCCCACAGCCTCATGGAATGCGTGAGCCACTTGCACCGCTTGCTGACCTGTGGCGGCGTCCGCCACCAGAAGGGCCTCCTGCGGACGCACTTCCCGCGTGACCCTGCGCAGTTCGTCGATAAGCTCTTCGTCCACCTCCTGGCGTCCTGCAGTATCAATGATCAAGGTATCCTGTTCCAGCTGCTCAGCGCGGCGCAGGGCGTCGCGAACTGCGCGGACGGCATCCTTCTCGCCGACGGGTGGAGAAAGAACCGGGACTTCCACCTGAGCAGCAAGGGTGACGAGTTGGTCCACAGCAGCGGGACGCACAAGATCGCAGGCGATGAGTACGGGTTTGCGTCCCTCTTTTTTGAGGCGAAGAGCGAGTTTGGCACAGGTTGTCGTCTTTCCGGCGCCGTTGAGCCCAACCACCAGGATGCGCGCGGGCGGGGCAAGATTCAGTCCCACAGCCTCGCCACCCAGCAGATTGGCCAGCTCATCTCGGAAAATCTTGACGATTTGCTCGCCGGGCTTCACGTTTTTGAGCACGTCTTCCCCGATGGCGCGTTCCTTCACCAAATTCACAAAGTTGCGCGCCACCGTGTACTCCACGTCTGCCTCCAACAGGGCTAAACGGATGTCGCGAAGAGCGTCTGCGATGTTACTCTCACTGATTTTGCTCAATCCGCGCAGGCGGCGGAAAGCGTTGTCCAATTTATCAGAAAGCAAAGAAAACATAGTCGTGACTTGCAAAATGATCTTGTTCGACGCGTTGCTTTAAAACTTCACACGATAGCGACGCAGGAGCTTTTTGGCTTCCTCATCCCCTTTCTCCGCTGCTTCTTTCGCCAGGCGAATGGCCTCGTTGCGGTCTCGTTGCACGCCTTCCCCACGCGAGTAGCACTGCGCCAGCAGACTTTGCGCATCGACGTCATCCTGATCTGCGGCTTTGATCAGGTACCCCGCGCCCTCTGCCGGATTCTTCGGCACGTCCTCGCCACGCAGCAAGCGTGACCCCAAGTTGAACTGCGCCCGATGATCTCCCTGCTCAGCAGCTTCGCGTAAACGTCGCAATCCCTCCTCCGGATTTTTCTCCACCCCGTCTCCGGCGAAATAGCAATCCGCCAGGAAGACCTGCGCCCGGACGTTGCCGCCCTCAGCCGCCAACTGCAGCCAACGCACGGCTTCGGCAGCATCCTTCCCTGCACCGTCTCCCTTCAGGTAGCAGATGCCGAGCGGAAAGTAGGCGCGGGCTTCCCCTTTTTCGGCAACCCTCCTGAGCCAACGAGCAGCCTCTGCCGTGTTCTTTTCCACGCCCAGCCCCTTCATGTAACCTTCCCCAAGGTTGAGCATGGCAGGCAGATTTCCCCGCTCCGCTGCCGCATGAAAGAGCTTCATGGCCGCCTCCAAATCTTTTGTCACACCAGTGCCGGCAGCGTAACACGCGCCCAGGTTATACAGAGCTGTCGGATGTCCCTGTTCAGCTGCGGCGCGAAACCACTTGGCAGCCATGGAGGCATTCTGCTGCACCCCGAAGCCGGCGGTGTAGCATGTGCCCAAGAGCCGCTGAGCGGCGGCGTTGCCCCGCGTAGCAGCCTTGCGGTACCAATCCACTGCCTGAGCGGGATCTTTCTCCACCCCCACGCCTCCGGCGAAGCAATTGCCGAGAGCGAGTTGGGCGCGCGCGTAGTCGCCTTCTGCGGCCTTGCGATACCATTCCACGGCTTGAGTCGGATTTTTGATCACGCCCAAGCCCTGCTCGTAGCATACGCCCACATTATACTGCGCGGGGAGGTGTCCCTGCTGCGCAGCAGAGCGATACAGCCGGAAGGCATCCGTGGCATCTCCCTGTGCGTGAAAATGAGTGCTGATGCACACGCCCAAGACGTACTGGGCGTCCGCAAAACCCTGGCCTGCCGCCGCACGGAAGAGAGCGACGGCCTTCTCGGGATCCTTCGCTTTTACGCCCACGCCATCCTTGTAGCACAGGCCAAGCTCATACTGCGCCTGTGCGTAATTCAGATCAGCGGCGGCTTCAAACGCCTCGGCCGCTGCCATGTCGTTCTTGTCCACGCCAACGCCGTTCTTATAGCACAGACCAAGCTCGCACTGTGCGGGAGCGTACTTTTTTTCAGCTGCAAATTTGAGCAGGCGCACGGCTTCGTCTGAGTCCGGCGACACACCCTGTCCGTGAAGCAACTGCATGGCAAGCTTGTGAGCGGCTCGAGCATCACCTTTCTCTGCGGCGCGACGGTAATACTGCGCCGCAAGTTGAAAATCCTGCTCCACGCCGACGCCTTCAGCATAGCAATCCGCCAACGCAACCATAGCAGGTATCTCGCCCTGCTCGGCGGCCTTACGGTACCACTCCACTGCCTCTGAGCGGTTAACCTCCATCCCTTGCCCGTTCATGAGCCTGCTGCCGAGTTCCCACTGAGCAAGCGCATGACCATTCTGCGCCGCCGCACGAAGCCAGTTGGCTGCTTCCTGCACATTCTGCCCGGTTCCATCGCCATCGCGGTAGCAACGGTAAAGCGCAAATTGGGCATCAACGTCTCCTTGTCCGGCAGCTGCAGCGAGCCAATGCACGGCATCCTGAGGATTACCCTCCCCTTGAGCGCCGGAAAGTTCAAACAATCCCAACTCCGCCTGCGCACGAACTACCCCTTGGGCGGCAGCTTTCCTGATCCACTCTGCAAACTTGGTCATGTCACGCTTCACCCCTCTGCCTTCAGAGAAAGCTCGTGCGAGTCTGTACTGAGCTTCAGCATCCCCCTGCTCTGCCGCCTTGGTGTACCAAGTGACGGCAGCGGCAAGATTCTGCGTCACGCCGTCTCCGGTCTCATACGCCTGAGCCAGAACGACCTGCGCCCGCACGTCCCCCATCTCAGCGCTCCTGGCAAAGTACGCCGCAGCCTGCTCTTTGTCGCCCTTCAAAAGCGCATCCCGCGCCTGATCATAAAACCATCCGGGAGCATAAAAGAACCACCCGGCAGCAGCCACGCCGCTCACAAGAACCAAGGTAAGAAGCCCCCACATGAAGCCCCGGCCTCCCCGCCGAGGCGGATCTGTCTTTCCATCCTCAACAATAGTTTCCTTGAGCTGAGCTGCGCGCATGAACCAACGCAAGGCCTCCTGCTCATTCCGCGGCGTCTCCTCTCCCTTCATGTAAATCTCTCCGAGAGTCAGCGCAGCCTTGGCATTGCCATCCTCCGCCGCAGCGCGCAACTTCGAGATTGTAACATCGTCACTCATAACTTCACGCAGTTTGAGCAAGAGTTTACCACAGCTCACCATCATGTCAATGGCGATTTGCGATTCGGTCAGGCAACGGTGCGGCTTCGCGTCATTCGCAAGCCTCGAAACCAGCCTTCAGCCCACAATTTTACTCCCCACCGCTGCGGCGGCTCAACGCCGTGCGTCGCCGCCGCCCTCCATATTTGTGAATTCCAATCAGGGTTTTGCGGTATCTGAATCGCCTGTCGGAGTCGGAGGCGTCGTTTGTTGCACCGGTTGGTCGGTCGTGGGGTCCACCTCCACATCATTGATGAATTTGCGAACGCGTTCCTGACCGGAGCCGGGAGTCCATTCGCGAATGATTTCCACCTTGGTGCGGCGCATACCACCCTTGCCATCCGGAACAATGGAGATACTCGACTCCACGCTGCGCGCGAAATTCGATGAGTCGGCAGAGGAAGTGAGCGGCGCAGGATCCGTGTTTGCAGCATCATGCGTCGAAGTGGCGGCCGGAACGGGAGCTGCCGCAGGCTGATGATCAGGCGCGGTCGGGACAGAAGATTCGGCAGGAACTCCCGGTGCGCTTGCGCTCGGAGCGCCCTGCTCTTCCGTATATTGAGGCTGCACCTTGGCAAAGCGGGTGACAGCTCGCACGTTTTCATTGCCTTCATCACGGAAAAGATAGATGTGGTCAATATGAAGCAGGGCCTCATCTCCCGGCTTCATCTCGCGAATTTGCCGCCCCACATCGGCATCCTGTCCCGGTACATCCGCCGCCAGCGACACCGGGAAGAGACGCCCCACATTCAGGGCGCCGTCACCCATGCGATCATAACGCCGATGCGCCAGATTTTGCTTCACTTCAAAGACGGCCACTTCTTCCATGGCATCGGTGGGAACCGCCAGATTCACCACCGGAATCTTGCGCAGCCCCTTGAAAATGGCATGCACGGCGTTGGAGGCAAGCAAATCACTGTGATACACTCCCCGCCGAGGCAGATTGACCATGGAGGGAGAGGGACGCCCCATACCGATGTCCGCCCAAGCGGTTGCAACGGCAGGAAGCATAACGACTGCGTAAAGAAATGGATGGATTTTCATACTTGCTGGGTACGACCAAGCGCATCAGCTATCTGTTCAAACAAATGTCAACTTTGTGACAAAAACTTGGGCGGCCCCCAAAAATGAACCGGATACGTTCAATGAACATACCCGGCAGCAAGCGGATGATGGGAATTAGTTTGCTTAAAACGAAACAGTTCACGCCGCTGCGATGCTCAAGTTCCCGAGTCTGCCGTAAAAAAACGCCCGCCGGTTATGGGCAGCAACCCCCGGCGGGCAAGAATCAAATGGTAAAAGTACCACGCACCTCCAATATAGCAAAAATGAGGACGAAGTCAACAAAATTTTTGCCCCTGCGTCCCGGAATGTGGATCGCAAAATTAAATGCAACAGGTTCTTGGCACAAAAAAGGGTGCCAAGAAGTTCAAAGTATGCTAGAGTA
>CANRET010000043.1 GCA_947629715.1 uncultured Akkermansia sp. | reverse complement strand
TGGATGCCCCCCGCCGTGGTGAAAAAGAAGTACAAGGAATGCTTGGGCCCGCATTGGCTGGACAGCAAATACATGTCCGCCTGGGTGCGCGGAAGGGCACGTCAGAATATCGGCAGGGATTTATCGGCTCCGCATCCTTACAAGCCCGCCTATCTCTTCGAAACAGGCGTCCGTCCCTGGCTCAACTTCCCCATGGCCGGCGTCATCTGGTACCAGGGAGAGTCGGATGCCGAAATCCAGGATCAGGAGCAAAATGAAGGCTTGCTCACGAATCTCATCAAGGGGTGGCGCACGGAGTTCAAGCAGGCGGAGATGCCGTTCATCATGGTCCAGCTTCCGCGCATCAAAGATGCGTCTCCGCTGCGCGCTTATTGGCCGGAGTTCCGTGAGGTACAGGATCGTGTCTCCAAGCTCCTTCCGCGTGTGTACGATGTCACCACGGTCGATCTCGGCACCACGAACTCCGATGTTCACCCTCAGCGCAAGCTGGAGGTCGGCGAACGCCTGGCCGCGACAGCGGCTGCCTGCGTGTACGGCAAGAAAGACGTGCCATACAGCGGCCCTGTCGCCAAGAGGGCCACAGTGCGCGGCAACAGCGTGCTGCTGGAATTGGAGCACGCCGATGGGCTCAAGAGTGCAGATGGTAACCCCATTGCTCACTTTGAGCTATCAGCGAATGGCAAAGAATTTTTCCCTGCCAAAGCTGAAATCAAGGAGGGCAAACTACTGCTTACGGCGGAACACTTGCGCCAGACCCCGAAGGTGGTGCGCTACGCCTGGAGTACTTTCCTGACTCCGAACTTGGTGAACGAAGCCGGGCTTCCTGCCGTGCCTTTCACCCTGCGCTTGGATGGCAAAAAAGCCAGGTGATCAAGCTTCAGCCCTGCATCTGCACCGGCGGCCAACACCACGGTCGGTGAAAATCCGGTTTCTCGCCGACTTGCATGCATGTGGACGCGTAGCGGTAGGATCCGTCCTTTTGCCGCAACACCGCGCACGCACTGGCGCGCAGCTCCTCCGGGTCCCATCCCAGCTCTCGCAGTGTGACCAGTGGCAAGCGCAGCTCGCCCTCCCAGCACGGGTCATTGCACAGTCCCCGGCTGCGCACTGCTATGGCTGCCGCGTCAAATCCGGGGTGATTCGCCCGAGGCTCATCAAAGAGGGCTGCCCACCACGCTCCATTCGGCGCCAAATTGATCTCCATGTACGGCTTCACACTTTCGCCCCGCAGAAAAAACTCCGCCACATCGTACTTCCACAGCAGCGGGGTGAACTCACCGCTCCTGCTCCCGGGCATCAAACAGGCAGGCGCTTCTCTCCGCGCCCGCAGCGTCAGCTCATCCGCTTCCAGTTGCATGCAAAACCCCACCGGCGGTTCCACCGTTTCACCATCCCAATCCTGCCCCAGCCACTGCATGTCGCATGCAACGGTTCCGGCGCGCCACAGTTTACAAGCTGTCTGTTCTGCGGTCATATCATACCCATGTGGCGGTCGTCTCCCTCATTTCGGCGAACCGATTTCGTGCCAAGGCTCGCTAGGGTTTCATCCCTTTTGCCGTTCATCTTTTTCATTCTGCTTTTCACAATATGGTTGTACTCTCTCACGGGACGTTCATCTTGTCAATAAAATACCGTGAGCTGCGTACGCTCGGTACGGAGTTGCTCCTGCTCAACGCGAGTTCACCCGTTTTTTTTCAGATCTGTCGGCTTCCGAGGAGTTCAGGTTCACCCGCAATTTTCACCATGGCGGACGTGATGCGGCTCAGCTCGTCCGGAGAGATGCAATACGGAGGCATGGTGTAGAGAAGTTTCCCGAAGGGACGCAGCCACACGCCCTCTTCCACGAGACGCCGCGTGGCGTATTCCATAGGGACATCTTCCCGCATCTCCACCACGCCGATAGCGCCCAGCACACGCACATCGGCCACGCCGGGCAAGTCGGCTGCCGGAGCGAGTTCGCGCTTCAACTGCTCCTCTATGCGGAGTACGCGTGCTTGCCAATCGCTTTGCAGCAGCAACTCCACCGACGCCCTCGCTACGGCGCATGCCAGAGGATTGGCCATGAAGGTCGGCCCGTGCATGAACGCGCCCGGCGAGCCGCAGCAAATGCCCTGCGCTACGGCATCGGAGCAGAGCACGGCGGAGAGCGTCATATACCCGCCGGTGAGAGCTTTGCCGATGCACATGATGTCCGGTTCGACACCGGCGTGCTCCCAGGCAAACAGTTTACCGGTGCGGCCGAAGCCGGTGGCAATCTCATCAAAGATGAGCAGGAGATCGTACTCCCGACAGAGTTTGGCGGCTTCGCGGAGATATTGCGGATGGTAGAAGCGCATGCCGCCCGCGCCTTGCACGATGGGTTCCAGGATGAGAGCCGTTGCGTCCTGCGCGTGCTGCTCCACGACGCGCCGCAGTGGCGCAATATCTTCCTCTCGCCAAACTTCATCCGGGCGCACGGTCGGAGATGGCACGAAGTGACGCAACGGAAGCGCTTCGCCGAAGATGCTGTGCATCCCGGTGACGGGATCGCAGACGGACATCGCATTCCAGGTGTCGCCGTGGTATCCTCGGCGGATGGTGATAAAATTGGTCTTTTTGCTCTCTCCGCGTGCATGGCGATATTGCACGGCCATTTTCATCGCCACTTCCACCGCCACTGATCCTGAGTCAGCATAAAAAATTTTCCGCATGTTCGGCGGCACGATGCTCAGTAACAACTTTCCCAGTTCAATCGCCGCGCTGTGCGTGAGTCCGCCGAACATAACGTGCGCCATCTTCTCGGACTGCTCCCGGAGAGCTGCGTTCAACACGGGATGATTGTAGCCGTGAATGGCGCACCACCACGAGGACATCCCCTCCACCAGCTCGCGTCCGTCCTCCAGCTCGATCCTGCATCCTTCCGCTCGCGCCACGCGGTACACCGGCAGGGGATTCACTGCCGAACTGTAAGGATGCCACAGATGCTCGCGATCAAACAGTCTGCATTCCTCATTCGTCATCGCTTCCGGACCAAAAGAACTTAACAGATTCATGTTAAGCAACTCACGAAATACGGGGGATAAGTTCTATTCCCCTTAAAGTTGAATCCTTAACGTTTTAGAAGTGGGCCTCTGGTGGTTTTGTAGCAAAATTTTAATTCGTTTTTCTCGTTTGAGGGACGGAGAACAGAAGTCAAATGTCTCATGCCGATAAAATACTTCTTGCTTTGTCCGGTTGCAAGCAAAATTCTTCCGCCTCCTCAGCGCGTCCGAGAAGGCGGGGATGGGGCCGGGGTGGTATCGGCATCGTTATCCGAAGGTGAGCGTGTCGCTTATTTCCGAAAGAGCGTCCAAAACTTGTAACTGCCCTTCCTGCGTTTCCCTTATTTTTCCTGCTTCGTGAGTTTTTGGTACAGGGTGAACAGGTGAGTTACGCGGTCGGAATCATCGGCGAACTTCCTCCCGTAGGCGGCATCAACGGCTGAATCCAAATCTCGGTGAGCCTTGCGCAAATCATCGGGCATCGTGTTCGGGTCGTACAAATCCGCAAGCGTGCTTTCGGGGTACTTCGCGCGCGCATCCAAAACTGCCTGCGCGCAAGCCTCTATCCTCTCGCGTTGCTTGTCGGTAGGTGTTGCCCACGGGAAATTATTGTAAACGACTTTATTTGAGTATAGATAGCGCATTTCAAGACGCCCCGCGACTGTCCGCATCCAAGCCATGTGCATAGCGGAAGTAAGTACGCCAAAGTGGTAAAGGGTTGCATTGGGGACAAGTTTCAAGCGGTTACTGCATATCGTAGTTTCGTCCAGATACGCCATAGGAATGTATTGCCGGGTCTCTGATGAGACTTCCGGAATGGCTAAATAGGTTCCCTTTGGCATATTTTCTACATGGAAGCGGCGTGGTGTATCGGCTATTTTCCTTGTCGGTGCGCTCTTGCTAGCGGCGCGGTAAGCTCGTACTTTTTCCACGCGCTCCATACAGTGGGGGAGGGTACGCAAAATGTTCGGGGCTACGTCTCCAAGCCAGAGGCAAAAGCGTTTTTTCCCGTTGATGAGTTCTTCTGCGCCCATCCAAGGGTGAAAATAGGGTGCTGCACCCGGTTCTTGCGCCAAGAATGCTTCCTTTTCTTCCGGGGTAAAGAGGTAGTGACCTCCATCGATAGGTTTGTTGCCAATCCCTACTTCTGGGACGTCACAAAGCGGGCGCGTACGGTTAGCGATAAAAACGTCTTCCCCGTCCATCAGGTAGCCATTGAGCCGGGAAACACTATGTTCTTCTCCTTGTTCATCGAACAGGCGGCAGGGCGTTTTCTGCCCGCTGAATCCGACAATGACGCAATGAACCGCCGCCGTGTCCTTCGTCTCGTTCATCCATTTGAACGTACGGTAGGCAAAGTTGATTTTCATGCCGCGCTCTTGAAGAACATGCCGCCAGAGAAGAGCGACAGATTGCCCTTGCGTGATGGAGTTCGTTGCAACGAATGAGGTACGGGTAGCCGGGTCTTGCTGCATGATTTCCGCCGCCTTGACAAACCATGCCGAAACATAATCCAAGTCCCCCGCGCCGTGAATGCCTTTGCAGACATTCAACAAGCCCTCCTTTTGCTCCTTGCTCATGTATCGCGCTCCCACAAATGGCGGATTGCTGATGATATAATCCACGTGCTTGGCGGGTGTGTTCTCTGTCCAGTTTAAGAGAAGGGCGTCATTCTCGCGTATGTTGTCGTAACCTTTTAGGGGCAGGAAGTCAGGAAGCTCTTGCGTGGAGAACTCTTGCGTTTCCTGCCACATTTGCGCGTCCGCTATCCAGAGAGCCGCCTTGGCAACCGATACGGCGAAGTCGTTAATCTCAATCCCGTAGAATTGCTGCATGGTGACCTTCCCGCGGGAAAGCTCACCGCCAAAACTGCCTTGCCCGTTGGAAAGGTAACGCAGGGCGTCATTTTCCAGCCGTCGAAGAGAAATGAATGTTTCGGTGAGAAAGTTGCCGGAGCCGCAAGCCGGGTCAAGGAAGATAAGGGAAGCGAGTTTATCGCGGTATTCTTCCAGCTTCTTGGCGCGCGCCTTCTCGCTGCCGCGCTTGGCTTCTGCAATGGAGCGCAGTTCTTCTTTAAGGGCGTCCAGAAAAAGCGGGTCAATCACCTTGTGGATATTCTCCACGCTGGTATAGTGCATTCCGCCAATTCTCCGGGTCTCCGGGTTGAGCGTGCTTTCAAACAGCCCGCCGAAGATAGTCGGGGAGATTTCGCGCCAGTCAAAATGCGCCGCGTCCTTAATCAGCCCGCACAGGTTCTTATCCAACATGGGAATATCAAGAATTTCCTGCCCGCCGTCATCGAAAAGCCCGCCGTCCACGTACGGGAAAGCCAGAAGTTCCTTGTCGTAGCGGTCGCGCCTTTCGGGTTCCCTATTGAGAGCGCGGAAAAGCTGCAAGATACGTGAGCGCATATCGCGCGGATTGTCTGCGGCGTCTTCCAGATACTCCCAAAACTGATTCTTTCGGAAGAGTCCGGAATCTTCAGCGTAAAGGCAGAACACGAGCCGCACGCAAAACTTATTCATGCTTTGCAGCGTGGCGGCGTCTTTCCCGCTCTCGGCATTTGCGAGAAGCGCGTTGTAAATCCGGGAAATGAGAACGCCCGCCTGCATGGACATTTCCTTTTCCTTTTCAACGCGGGAATTGTGGGCATCAACGAGAAACTGCAAAAGGTGCCACTGTTCGGGAAGTTCAGCAAGAGCGATACGGTTCACCGGTACGACAGGATTCACGGCGTTCATATCGTGAATACGAATCTCCCGGAAGTTGCAGGTCACAATCCAGCGCGCGTGTTTATCTACGGGCAGATTGTCCGAGTAACGTTTGGCTTGTTCGTAGGGCGTCAACATATCCCCGCCGGACTGCATTTGCGGCGCGTCCATGTCAATGCTGCTGCTCTTCTGCTCAATGAGCACCCGGGTATCCGGCAGGTAAGCATCAATGAAGCGGGTAGAATTGCCTACCTTCACGCGCATTTCAAAGCTGATAGTCCGGCTGTCACTGCGCACGCCAAGCACCTCTTGCAAGAGTTCAATCCAGAAGCTTTGCGTTTCCTGCTTCTCATCACCCGGTGCCGCCGTCCATTTGTCTGCAAATGCCTTTGCGGCGGCTTTCCTCCTTGCCGCCTCCGTTGCCGGGTTAGTTGTCGTTTCCATACGTTAAAGAGAGTGTAACACAGACGAGGAGATATAAAAAGAAAAATCACGGTGCGGCAGTCGAACAGAAAAAACCGCCCGGCATATGGCTCATTCCTTCCGTCACCATTTTCCCCTTCCCCGCTCTCCCTTTATTTCCCCTTCTTCGTAAGTTTTTGGTACAGTGTGAACAGGTGAGTTACGCGGTCGGAATCATCGGCGAACTTCCTCCCGTAGGCGGCATCAACGGCTGAATCCAAATCTCGGTGAGCCTTGCGCAAATCATCGGGCATCGTGTTCGGGTCGTACAAATCCGCAAGCGTGCTTTCGGGGTACTTCGCGCGGGCGTCTAATACGGCTTGGGCGCAAGCCTCTATCCTTTCGCGTTGCTTGTCGGTAGGTGTCGCCCAAGGGAAATT
This sequence comes from uncultured Akkermansia sp., assembly GCA_947629715.1. Lineage (GTDB taxonomy): Bacteria > Verrucomicrobiota > Verrucomicrobiia > Verrucomicrobiales > Akkermansiaceae > Akkermansia. The sequence goes on along the minus strand of CANRET010000043.1, from coordinate 11,460 downwards.
ATTGTAAACGACTCCCCCGGAATAGCGATAGCGCATTTCTAATCTGCCCGCCACGGCGCGCATCCAAGCCATGTGGATAGCGGACGTCAGGACTCCGAAATGGTAGAGTGAAGCATTAGGAATGAGGTGAAGGGCGTTGCTGCATATTGTGTTCTCATCCAAAAACGCCATAGGTATGTAGTGACGGCTCTCGGATGAAGTTTCCGGAATGGCTATGTAGGTTCCCTTGGGCATATTTTCCACTTGGAAGCGGCGTGGGGTTTCCGAAAGCCTTAGGGTTGAAGTTCGTTTGCTAGCGGCTCGAAAAGCTCGTACTTTCTCAACGCGCTCCATACAGTGGGGGAGGGTACGCAAAATGTTCGGGGCAACGTCTCCAAGCCAGAGGCAAAATCTCTTTTTACCTTTAATGAGTTCTTCTGCTCCTAACCATGGGTGAAAGTAAGGGGCTGCACCCGGTTCTTGCTCCAAGAATGCTTCCTTCTCTTCCGGGGTAAAGAGGTAGTAGCCCCCATCAATGGGTTGATTTCCAATACCCATTTCTGGAACGTTGCAGAGCGGTTTCGTGCGATTAGTAATAAATATGTCCTGCGCTTCCATCAGGTAGCCATTGAGCCGGGAAACACTATGTTCTTCTCCTTGTTCATCGAACAGGCGGCAGGGTGTTTTCTGCCCGCTGAATCCGACAATGACGCAATGAACCGCCGCCGTGTCTTTCGTCTCGTTCATCCATTTGAAAGTACGATAGGCAAAGTTGATTTTCATGCCGCGCTCTTGAAGAACATGCCGCCAGAGAAGAGCAACAGATTGCCCTTGCGTGATGGAGTTCGTTGCAACGAATGAGGTACGGGTAGCCGGGTCTTGCTGCATGATTTCCGCCGCCTTGACAAACCATGCCGAAACATAATCCAAGTCCCCCGCGCCGTGAATGCCTTTGCAGGTTTGGAGTAAGCCCTCCTTTTGCTCCTTGCTCATGTACCGCGCTCCCACAAAAGGCGGATTGCTGATGATATAGTTCACGTGTTGGGCGGGTATGTTCTCCGTCCAGTTTAAGAGAAGGGCGTCATTCTCGCGTATGTTGTCGTAACCTTTCAGAGGCAGGAAGTCAGGAAGCTCTTGCGTGGAGAACTCTTGCGTTTCCTGCCACATTTGCGCGTCCGCTATCCAGAGAGCCGCCTTGGCAACCGATACGGCGAAGTCGTTAATCTCAATCCCGTAGAATTGCTGCATGGTGACCTTCCCGCGGGAAAGCTCACCGCCAAAACTGCCTTGCCCGTTGGAAAGGTAACGCAGGGCGTCATTTTCCAGCCGTCGAAGAGAAATGAATGTTTCGGTGAGAAAGTTGCCGGAGCCGCAAGCCGGGTCAAGGAAGATAAGGGAAGCGAGTTTGTCGCGGTATTCCTCCAGCTTCTTGGCGCGCGCTTTCTCACTGCCGCGCTTGGCTTCTGCAATGGAGCGCAGTTCCTCTTTAAGGGCGTCCAGAAAAAGCGGGTCAATCACCTTGTGGATATTCTCCACGCTGGTATAGTGCATTCCGCCAATTCTCCGGGTCTCCGGGTTGAGCGTGCTTTCAAACAGCCCGCCGAAGATAGTCGGGGAGATTTCGCGCCAGTCAAAATGCGCCGCGTCCTTAATCAGCCCGCACAGGTTCTTATCCAACATGGGAATATCAAGAATTTCCTGCCCGCCGTCATCGAAAAGCCCGCCGTCCACGTACGGGAAAGCCAGAAGTTCCTTGTCGTAGCGGTCGCGCCTTTCAGGTTCCCTATTGAGCGCGCGGAAAAGCTGTAAGATACGTGAACGCATATCGCGCGGGTTCTCTTCAGCGTCTGCCAGATAATCCCAAAACTGATTCTTTCGGAAGAGTCCGGAATCTTCAGCGTAAAGGCAGAACACAAGCCGCACGCAAAACTTATTCATGCTTTGCAGTGTGGCGGCGTCTTTCCCGCTCTCCGCATTTGCGAGAAGCGCGTTGTAAATCCGCGAAATGAGAACGCCCGCCTGCATGGACATTTCCTTCTCCTTTTCAACGCGGGAATTGTGGGCATCAACGAGAAACTGCAAAAGGTGCCACTGTTCGGGAAGTTCAGCAAGAGCGATACGGTTCACCGGTACGACAGGATTCACGGCGTTCATATCGTGAATACGAATCTCCCGGAAGTTGCAGGTCACAATCCAGCGCGCGTGTTTATCTACGGGCAGATTGTCCGAGTAACGTTTGGCTTGTTCGTAGGGCGTCAACATATCCCCGCCGGACTGCATTTGCGGCGCGTCCATATCAATGCTGCTGCTCTTCTGCTCAATAAGCACCCGGGTATCCGGCAGGTAAGCATCAATGAAGCGGGTAGAGCTGCCTACCTTCACGCGCATTTCAAAGCTGATAGTCCGGCTGTCACTGCGCACGCCAAGCACCTCTTGCAAGAGTTCAATCCAGAAGCTCTGCGTCTCCTGCTTCTCATCACCCGGTGCAGCCGTCCATTTGTCTGCAAACGCCTTGGCGGCTGCCTTTCGCTTCGCCAATTCTGTTGCCGGGCTTGTTGTCATCTCCATACGTTAAAGGGAGTGTAACACAGACGAGGAAATATAGGAAGAAAAATTCCTCCTCAAGAAGAGCGATCGTTTCCTGACCAAAGAACTTAACGGATTCGTGTTACGCAACTCACGAAATACGGGGGATAGGACTCGAACCTACGACCTCCACCATGTCAAGGTGTTGCTCTACCAACTGAGCTACCTCCGCTTTACGGAAATTCAGAACTTTCCAAAATGGGCAGGGATGGATTCGAACCATCGAAAGCAAACGCTAGCAGATTTACAGTCTGCCCCCTTTGACCGCTCGGGAACCTACCCATGATGGAGCCTCCGGAGAGAGGCGGGCACACTCTACACGAAAACGGGAGAATTAGCAAGCTTTTTTTCCTTTTTTTATTTCCCGTGCGGATTCGGCTTGCAAAGCGGGGGCGCGGGTGGTACACTCTGCTATGGCAGAAATTCAACTTGGACTTACGTTTGACGACGTGCTGCTCCTGCCGTGTCTGAGCAGCATTCTTCCCGGGGAGGCTGATCCTTCCTCTCATTTGTGTAAAGAGATACCGCTGAGGCTGCCGATATTGTCCGCCCCGATGGATACGGTGACGGAGGTGGATATGGCGATAGCCATGGCGAGGGAAGGGGGCTTGGGGGTGATTCATCGCAACAATCGCATCGAGGATCAGGCGGCCATGGTAGCGCGGGTGAAGCGTTTTGAGAATGCTGTCATCACCAGGCCGATTACCGTGAACAGGCAGATGAAGCTCAGCCAGGTGAAGAGCATCATGCTTGAGCACGGATTTTCCGGCTTCCCGGTGGTGGATGAGAACAACATCCTGGAGGGCATCATCACCGGACGCGACATGCGCGTTTTTGACGGACAGGATTTGGATGCCATGAGTGTGGCGGACGTGATGACGCCGCTGGCGCGACTCATCACGGGCGCTCCGAACACCACGCCGGAGGAGGCGAGAAAAATCCTTTACCGCAATCGGATTGAGAAGCTGCCTCTCGTGGATGAAAAAGGCGGACTTGTGGGGTTGATCACGGACACGGACATCCGCAAGCGCGAGGCCTTCCAGGAATCCACGAAGGACGAATTCGGGCGGCTGCGCTGCGGCGCGGCGGTGGGTCCGGGTCCGGAGTTTTTGGAGCGCGCCCAGGCGATGTTGGAGGCCGGGGCGGACGCCTTGTTTATCGATGCGGCCACAGGGCACACAGCTCGCGTGTTGCACGTGGTGGAGAAATTGAGAGAGCTTGGCAAACCGGTTGTGGCGGGGAATGTGGTGACGCAGGACGGCGCACGCGACCTCATTTCAGCGGGCGCCAACGCGGTGAAAGTGGGCGTGGGACCGGGCAGCATCTGCACCACGCGCATTATTTCCGGCGTGGGAATGCCGCAGTTTACAGCCATTCAGGAGGTGGCGAAAGTGGCGCGCCCGGCGGGAGTAACGGTGATCGCCGATGGGGGCATCCGCTACTCCGGGGATGCGGTGAAAGCCCTCGCCGCAGGAGCGGATTTAGTGATGCTCGGCGGCATGCTTGCCGGGTGCGAGGAAAGTCCGGGTTCCATCGTTCATTACCAGGGGCGCAACTTCAAGACCTACCGAGGCATGGGATCGCTCGGGGCGATGAAGGCAGGATCCGGCGATCGCTACGGGCAGAACTCCAGCGGCAAACTGGTGGCGGAAGGTGTGGAGGCTCGCGTGCCTTACAAGGGCATGTTGGCGGATGTGATTTTCCAGCTCGTGGGCGGGCTGCGCTCCGGCATGGGTTACCTCGGCGCAAAGAGCCTGCGGGAGCTCAGAGAACACGCGCGTTTTGTGCAGATTACTGCCGGCGGCTTGCAGGAAAGTCATCCGCACGACGTGACCATCACGCAGGACCCCGGCAACTACACACGGTGATCTCCCGTCATCAGACTGCGCTGTGCTTGCTCGCCGCCGCCGTTTTTGTCGGCGGCTTGCCGTGTGCGCAGGCTGCGCCGTCCGCCGACAAGGCGCCCGAAGAACTCCCCGGAGGCTGGAAACTCGAGTGGCATGACGAGTTCAACGGCTCGAAGCTCGACACCTCCAAATGGAAATGTGAGGAGGGCGTTGTTCGCAATCACGGCAGCTCGCAGGCATACGTCAAAAGTTGCGTTCGCGTGCGCGGCGGCATGCTCCGGCTTGTTTCCCAGGCCAAAAAGACGGCGAACAAAGTGTACGACCCGGAGGCCTCTCAATGGCCGGGCAACGTCAAAACTCAGCCCTATGCCAGCGGCTCGGTCACCACGCGCGGCGTGCGTACGTTCTCTGCACCGGGTCGCCTTGAGTTCCGCGCGCGTATTCCCAAGGCCCGGGGCGTTTGGCCCGCCATCTGGACCATGCACGAGAACAAATACAAATGGCCTGCCAATGGCGAGATCGATATCCTTGAGCACATTTCCCAGGAACCTGACAAGGTGTACAGCATCTTCCGATGGGGAGTCAACGGCGGCAATCGCGAGAGTAAAGTCGTCCGTACAACGACGATTCCCCGCTACAGCGCCGATTTTCATACCTACGTCCTGGAGTGGGATGAAGAAATGATGCGCATTCTCATTGACGACAAGGAAGTCGGCCGCGTCAGCATAAGCGATGCGGACTATCCGAACGGCGACAACCCGCTGCGCACGCCCTGCTACATCATCATGAACACCGCCATCGGCGGCCCCGGGACCTGGCCGGAATCCCCCGATCCCGCCCAGTACCCTGTCACTTTCCTCATCGATTACGTGCGCTTCTACAAAAAATGAAGCTTTCGATCATTGCTTGCTTTTGGGCGCTGCTTTTTGGTGGGCAAAACAGGTTTTGAGGCTGGCGCGGTCGAAAGGCGGCGCCTTTTTCCCGTGTTCCGCCGCGTCAATGGCAGCATCGTAATGCGCGATTTTGATGCCGAGAAACCGGAGACAGCGTTTCAATTCATCGCTCTGCGCTTTCAAATTTTCCTGCGTGCGCTGCAAAATCTCCCGTCGCACTCGCAGGGTTTCTTCACTGCCTTCGTCAGCCAGAGAAAAGTAACGCTTCATGTCCGCCAGCGACAGGCCCGATGCGCGGAGACAACGGATGGAGTCAAGTCTCGCCTGCTCGCGTTCACCGTAGCAGCGGTTGCCGGATCCATCCCGCGGCACTTCGCTGATGAGTCCCTCCTGTTCATAGAAACGAAGCGTTGATGCCGGGAGGCCGCAGTGCTCGGCAGCACGCGATATATTCCAATAGCTGTCCATGCTCTTCATTATACCCCTTCGAGCGACTTGAGGGGAAGAAAAAAGCCGAAGCGAACAGAGCAAGCGCCTTGAATGCGTTTGCTCCGGCATTTGTCGTTGACAAGTCAAACGTTTTGGGCTACACTGCGCGGGCAGTGAAAAAGAGACTCCGTAAAAAATACCACGTAGGGGAATTCCGAGAGATCGGATTCTACTTCACGATCCGTGTGCAGGACGGCGATTCTTTATCCTCCTCCGGAGTGAAACTGCTCACTGCGTTGGATGAGGAATGCATCCGCCCGAACGGATTGGATTGCACGCTTGTGCAGGGCGAGGAAGGAGACTTTTTTGTAGCTTGGGATGCACACACGGCGAGGACGACGGAGGCGCAGGTCCGGGTCGTGCGCGACTGGCTTGGCGCGCGTGCTGATGTAGAAAAGTTTGCCGTGAGCGAGTTGTGCGACCTCTGGCACGACCCCATCGGATAAAAACCAACCTGCACACACATGATGCCCACTGATAACGCCCAGGACACACCGAAATCCTCTTTCAGCAAAGGACTCAAGGGAGTTGTAGCCAACGAGACGCGCCTGAGCGATGTGCGCGGGGAAGAAGGCCGGTTGCTTTATTGCGGGTACGACATCGAAGACCTGGTGGAGCTCTGCTCCTACGGGGAGGTGATCTACCTGCTGCTCAACAAGCGCTTGCCCAACCGCAGGGAATTGGAAGGGCTGTCCCATCGTTTGCGCATGGATCGCGACCTGCCTCAACCGATTCTGGATTTTTTCAAGACGGCTACCAAAACGGCGCGGCCGATGAGTGCGCTGCGCACTGCGGTGTCCATGCTGGGCATGTATGATGACCGGACGAAGGATCCCACGCAGATGAAAGAAATCGGGCTGTCGCTCATTGCGAAGCTGCCGGTGATGGCGGCATATTACTACCGCACATGCCAGGGGTTGGACCTGCCGCCGATTCGCACGGATCTGGATGAAGCGGCGCACTTTCTCTGGTTGCTCAAAGGGAAGGAGCCTGATCCCAGCGAGTCGCATATCCTGGACGTTGCGTACATCCTGCACGCTGACCACGGCATGAACGCGTCCACTTTTTCTTCGCGCGTCACCGCCTCCACGCTTTCGGACATGTACTCCTGCATCACCTCCGCCATCGGCACGCTGAAAGGTCCGTTGCACGGCGGAGCGAATGAAGCGGTCATCGAAATGCTCAAAGAAATCGGCAGCGAAGAAAATGTGGAAGCTTACGTGAACGGAAAACTCGCCCGGCACGAGAAAATTTTCGGCATCGGGCACCGCGTCTATAAAACGTTGGATCCCCGTGCGCCCCAACTGCGGCGCATCGCCATTCGCCTCACTCAGACAATCGGCGAGCCCAAGTGGATTCGCATGAGTGATATGATCGCCAAAATCCTGCGTGATCGCAAAAATCTGAACGCGAATGTGGATTTCTATTCCGCGACGGTGTACTACAGCCTGGGCATCCCCACGCGCATGTTCACCACGGTGTTTGCCATCGCCCGCGTGGCCGGTTGGGTCGCACAAATTCTCGAGCAGTTGGAGGACAATACGCTCTTCCGTCCCGTGTCGCGCTACGTCGGTCCGAAGGAGCCGTTGCTCGTCCCGATTCTGGACATGCGTTGACATTCCGTTCGCCATGGGCGGCGATACCGCGCTACCGCGTGCGGGAGTCTTCAGAGTTCTTTCGTGAGCTTGAAGTGCAGTTTGGCAACCTCGCTCAGACGCGACATCCCGTGAGCGGCGACAAACTTGCGCGCCGCTGTGAGCACGTGCGGGGCGCAGCCGAGCGGAAGTTCGCATCGGGCGCTCCGGGCGGTCTGTTGCATCCATTCCACAAAGCGTGCGCGCGCGATGATGGAGGCGGCGGCTACGGCTATATCCTGTTCGGCGCGCGGACGCTGGTCAAGTCGGACAGGCAGATGGTACGCAGCGAGGGCGCGGCGCAGCACCCACTCATTTGCAAATTGGTCGCTCAGGGCGGCGGGGCAGGAGGGCAGTTTGGCGTGCAGCGCCGCGATGACGCGCGCGTGTCCCCAGGCGAGCAGGCGGTTCAGGTTGCCCATCTGTTCATAGAGTCCATTGTAGCGAGACGGCCCGATGCAGAGAAGCTCATAAACGATGCCGGGGAGAGCCTTGATTTGTTCTGCCATGTCGGCTATCCGGGCGTCGTCGGCGATGAGTTTGCTGTCCCTGCAGCCGATGCGCGAGAGTTCAGGCGCCAGACCGGCATCTGCATACACGCCGGCGACCACCAGGGGGCCGAAGTAGTCGCCCTTGCCGCTCTCATCCACCCCAAAGTGGGGACTCACCGGTTCTCGGGGAGCGCCAGGCGCGGGAGACTCAGCAGACGAGGAATTTGATGCAGCGCTCGCGCCAGGCAGCATGAGACGAACGAATTCCGATGTCCCCTTGCCTTGTACAAGCAGACGTCGTCGTTTGGGAAACCAGGCCACGATGACGTCCATGCCGCGATAGCAGAAGAGTGCGTACTCCCGCTCCTGCGCGCAAAACGCGGGGGAGCTGCTCAGTTTGGCTTGCAACTGCCCGGCCTCGGACTCTCCCATTTCGACGCTGAATTGGTTTTCCATCCCGCATAGAATCTACCTAAAAAGGAATCCCGTCAATCAAAAAACACTCAAAACAAGGCCCTTCATGAAGGCTCGTTGACACAAAAAAAAGACGTCAAGACGCTTTTTTGGTGTGACAAATGACTGAAAATGCGCTATCTTACGGGCACCCTTATTCATCATAAACAAACATACCATGGCAAAAACAATTACAAAACGCGAGTTGGTCAACAAGATCTGCACCGAGCTGAACGGCAATCTGACTCAGACGGATGTTCTGGAGGTTGTTCAGAAAGCTGTGGAGTTAATCACGGCTTCATTGGGCGAGGGCAATCGTGTTGTGCTGCGCAACTTCGGCACCTTTGCGGTGAAGGAAGTGAAGGCCAAAGTGGGGCGCAACCCCAAGGATCCTGCAAAGGATGTGCCCATTCCTGCCCGCAAGGTTGTGAAGTTTAAGGTTGGCAAGACTCTGAAAGAGACCGCCGCCAAAAGCAGGGGTTAACTTCGCCGGCACTTTTGAAACAGGGCGCAGCCTTTGACGGGTTGCGCCTTTTTTTCGCCCCGCAGCGCCGGAATAAGGGCGCTGCCGCGCAGGAGAGCTTCCGCCGGGGACGCGCTTCTTTCAGCGTGCGTCGCAGCAGGCAACGCAGGGCTGCTGCTGAGTGAGGCAATGGACGGCGCCTCCCTCCAACACGAAGCGACGAGCATCGATGCCCGTCACCTCCAGGCCCGGCATGGCCTCGCGCAAGATGCCGAGCGCGGCATCGTCCTGCTTCGGCTCCCCGAAGACGGGGACCAGGACCGCCTGATTGCAGATCAAAAAATTGGCGTAGCTGGCGGGCAGCCGGTGCAGCCGCCAACTGTCGCGGATGAGGGGCGAGGGCATGGGCAGCGGAATCACTTCCACTCGGGAGCCGGAGAGGGTGCGCAGGTCCTGCAGGCGCTCGTTGTTCTCCGCGAGTACGCGGTAATTCGGGGAGTGCGAATCCTGTTCGGTGACGGCAACCACGACATCTTCCCGAACGAAGCGCACCATGTCGTCGATGTGGCCATCGGTATCATCCCCTTCAATGCCGGAGCCCAGCCAGAACACGCTCTTCGTGCCGAGCATGCGGTGCAGTTCTCTTTCCACATCGTCTTTGGTCGCGCGGGGATTGCGGTTGGGGTTGAGCAGCACGGCCTCCGTCGTGAGAACAAGACCCGTGCCATTGCCCTCCAGGGCGCCGCCCTCCAGAATCATCTCGCTCCTCAGGCAGGGGAGATGCTGCGCGGATGCCATGAGTGACGCAATCGCGTCATCCTTATCCCACGGCGGGAACTTGCCTCCCCAGGCATTGAAGCGCCAATCGGCAATTTGCAGTGTGCCGTCGTCACGCGCCACAAAGATGCCGCCGTGATCACGGCACCACACATCATCGCTCGCGTGGTCGCAGAGTTCAATGCCGTCTGTCGCGCCGAGCAGCGTGCGGATATGATCGTGCAGGGGCGCTGCAGCGTTGATTCGAACGAGGGCGCGCTGCGCAATGGCAAAGGCGAGGCGCGCGAAGTCACGCTCAAGCCTCGGCAGCTCGCCGTTCCACAACTCAGCGCGGTGCGGCCAGGTGATCCACACGGCTTCCTGCCGTTCCCACTCTGCCGGCCAACGAAGAGCATCGCCGCTTTTTGCCTCACCCATCATACGCCCCCATTAGTATCTGAAGTCCGCAAAAAAAGCAAGAGAAAACCCGGGACAACGATGGCCAAATTCGTAAATCCCATGGCGAGTCTTGCTTTCTCGCGCGAAAACGGTTAATATGGGGGCGGCATGAAGTCGCGCATGGGTGAGTTAGAGGAATGGGGGGCGGATGTCATATTCAACCGAGCCCACGGGTTTCGGGCGTGGGTCATGCGCTGTATTCTGCGGGTGGCGAGCTGGGCCTTTTTCCTCATCGTGAAAGCGCGCTTGTTCCTGTTCCGGCGGCGTTTGCGCACGGTGCACTATCTCGGAACCTTCGTGGTGAGCGTGGGCAACATCACGGCAGGGGGCACCGGCAAAACGCCGGTGGTGGAGCTGCTGGCCCGCACCCTTGCCGCGAGAGGACGCAAGTGCGCCATCCTCACGCGCGGGTACAAGAGCGTGGATCTTCCCAAGCCGCAGGTCTGGACGAATGCGCGCGGCAAGCGCCTCAAAAACCTTCCCAAAATCGCCAGCGACGGCACGACGCGCTACCTCTCCCCCCTCTATGCGGGCGATGAGCCGTACATGCTGGCGCGCAACCTGGACGGCGTGGCCGTGCTGGTGGACAAAGACCGCGTCAAGTCCGGCATCTTTGCCATCGAGCAGCTGGGCTGCAACACCCTGATTCTGGATGACGGCATGCAGTACCTCAAGCTGCGCCACGAGATTGACATCGTGCTGGTGGATTGCGGCTTTCCTTTCGGCACCGGCGCGCTCCTGCCGCGCGGAACCATGCGCGAGCCGAGGGCCTCGCTCGCTCGCGCGAGCTACATCATCCTCACCAAGAGCGAGGGCAAGCCGCAGGATGCCCTGATCGCAACCATTCGCCGCTACAACAAGCTGGCCGACATCATCGTCACCAACCACACGCCCGATTACCTGCAGAACGTCTTTACCGGCGAGCGTCTGCCCCTCGCTGCACTCAGCGGCAAGTACGTGGCTTGCCTGAGCGGCATCGCACGCCCGGAAAGTTTCGAGAATATCGTGGAACAACTCGGCGCCCATATCGAAGTGCGCCGCCGCTACCCCGACCACCATTGGTTCGACCAGGCCGAGATGGACGCCTTTGTGCAGCGTTGCGCCGACCGCGCCATCGACTTCATCGTCACCACCGAGAAGGACGCCGTGCGCTTCCTCAAACCCGACGAAATGGACGTCCCCATCTTCTTCCTGCGCATCCGCATCGAAATCCTTCAAGGGCAAAGAGAATGGCTGCGACTCATCAACAATATCTGCGCCATCGCCGCTCCTCAGCCCGCTCCGGAATGGGGCGACGTTCTCTGACCTTTTCCGAAATTTCATTTTTGTTGACAGTGGCATAGCATGACAATAGCTCAGGCGAACAGCCTGCAAATAACTCGATTGCTACCATGAAAAACTTCGGTAAGT
>CANRET010000042.1 GCA_947629715.1 uncultured Akkermansia sp. | reverse complement strand
TGCTCGGCTACGCGGACGCCTCACTCTCCCGCACGCTCGACACGCACGTGAAACGCCTGCGCCAGAAACTCGGCGACTACGCCGCCTGCATTGTCACCGAACGCGGCATCGGCTATTTGTTTAAGCCGCTTTTGTGAATTTCAAGGACAAATGCAACAGATGACAGAAAGAGTTGAGGTCATACGGGGAGAGGCACTCGGGCAATGGAATTATAATGGATATGGGTGTCCTTGTTCATAATTGGTTGGTCTTTGGAAAAGTAATATACCGTGCAACGAGCTAATCGGCACTCTTTTTTTGTGGCGATGACCTGTTGCATTTCATTTTCCTTCCCTTGTTTTTGCAATTTTTTATCAGCTCATCTCTTTTCAAAAGAGATGTACAGACAAAATTTTCGTTGGAGCTTATTTTTGGAAGATAAAGAGTTTTACAAAAGCACCAAAAAACGAAAGTCACACTTGAGGTAAAAAACAAACAACACGTTCATAATTTTCTTATTTTTAATATAATATAGATATCAAGACGTTTATCGCTTTTGAAAAGAGGTAGACTCGTCGCATCCTCCAAGGAAGTCTATTAGTCGCGTGATTCTCTTGGGGGTGTCAACCATAACTCAAAACAAGTACTACCATGGAAAGCATCCTAACTATTCAATTCACGGGCCGTCTTTGTCGCAGTCGTTTCTGGTCGACATATATTGTTCTGTTTGCTATTTCCTTCATCCTAGCAACATTGGTTAACTTAGCGGAAGGTTCTTCAATTGCTCCGATTATGACAGGACTTGGATTTGCATTTCTTTTCTATCTAAATCTTGTCCAACTCGGTTTAGGCGCACGCCGTCTGCATGACACAGGGCTCAGCGGATGGTGGCAGTTAATTGCATTGCTGCCCTGTGTAGGTTGGATTGTTCTTATTGTGCTTTTCTGCCAAGATAGCAAACCGGACTCCAACCAGTGGGGACCGAATCCCAAGGAATTGGCTTAGACAAGCTAGCGTCAATCCTGATATCAGGTCATGCCGTATGCTAACACGCTGCGGCATAACCTGATTTGTTTGGTCGTAGCATGCGCGCGGAACTTCAAACCCAGATTCAAGCGCTCGCTTTGTCGTTATTTCCCTTCTGCCACTTGAACGACGAGATAACGCAAAAGCGAAATCATCTGCCTCATTTTTCTTGTTTTCTGCATCAAATTATGTAAAATGATGCAGAAAATGCATAACTTTGACTACATCGAAACGCCTCGAAAACTTGTCAATGCGCAAGTCGGGCGCCTTCTGACGCGCATCTATGAGTTGAAGGGGCGTGTGAGTGAACAGTTGAAGGCTGCTCCGGCCATCCAAGAAATCCTGCTGAAAGTTGCTCGCGTGCAGAGCGCAGACGCCTCCAATCGCCTTGAAGGCATCGTGACGACCGATTCGAGGTTGAAGGCTTTGATGCAGCAAAAAACAACGCCACGCAACCGTTCGGAGGAAGAAATTGCGGGCTACCGGGATGTTCTGGCCACCGTGCACGAAAGCCATGCATATATTGCCCCGACTCCCAACAACATCCTGCAGTTGCACCGCGATCTCTACAGTTACGCCGGGAACGGCGGCACATGGAAAATGTCCGATAACCGGATTATTGAAACGATGCCGAACGGTGAGCAGCGTATCCGCTTTTCGCCCGTGTCAGCAATCGGCACTCCTGATGCGATGGAGCGCCTTTGCACGGCTTACCAAAAGGCGAGCGCTTCCGCCTCGGCAGAACCACTCATCCTCATCGGCATGTTTATTTTGGACTTTTTGTGCATTCATCCTTTCCATGATGGGAATGGGCGCATGAGTCGTCTGCTCACCCTGCTTCTCCTTTACCGCGGCGGATTTGACGTGGGACGTTTCATCAGCCTTGAAAAGCTCATGGAGTCGGCCAAGGAAGGCTATTACGACGCGCTGCAACGAGCATCCGAGTCGTGGCATGAAAATGCCAACGATTACACCCCTTTCCTTCGCTATTTTCTGGGAATCCTCATCAAGGCTTACACGGAGTTGGAAGAACGTCTGAAAGGCACCGGCACCCACCCTTCAGGCAAGTCCGACCGTATTCGCTTGCTATTCGAAACATCTCTCAACCCGTTGCGAAAATCCGACATTGCCGAAAGATGTCCGGACATCTCGCTTACCACCATTGAACGCACCCTCAAAGCCATGCTTGATGCCGGACTGATCTCCCGCATCGGCAAGGGTCGCTCAAGCGCATACGTCCGAAGAGACTAGACTTTCACTGTTCTGCCTGCATTGTCACCGAGCGGGGCATCGGTTATTTCATTCAGACCTTTCCCGATGTCGGAGGAAGGATGATGGTGAAGGTGGCGCCGGCACCGGGAGAACTCTCTGCGCGGATGGAGCCGCCGTGCGCTTCCACGGCATGTTTCACAATGGAGAGGCCAAGTCCGGTACCTTTCACTCGTCCTGTTTTATCGGCGCGGTAGAAACGATTGAAGATGTAGGGCAAATCTTTCGCCTCAATACCAACGCCGTTATCGCTCACGCAGACAGAGCAAGAACCATCGTCATTGCGGCGAGCCGACACGGTCAGCTGCAACCCGGGCGTCGGATTGTTTTTCAGCGCATTCTCCAGCAGGTTAAAGAGGATTTGCGACCAGTAGAATGAATCTCCACGCATCACGAAAGGTTGCGGATAAAAATCGGTTGTCCACACCACTTCCTGCGCACGGAGGAGTCCCTCCAGGCGTCCTCGCACGTCCTCCAGTACACCGCCAAAGTCGAACTTCTCCCAGTGCAGCCCACTCGTCTCGGCATTCTCCAGGCGCGACACCATGAGCATATCCTCGACTAACCGAACGAGTCGCTCCGTGTGCTTGCGCATGAGGGAGAGGACGCGTTCCCGAGCCGCCGCATCCGACGCCAGCTCCCTATCTTCCTGCAGATTCTCCAGATAACCGCTCAGGATCGTGAGTGGTGTACGCAATTCGTGGGACGCGTTCGCTACAAAATCGCGACGAATAAGCAGCGTCCGCTGCTCCTCGGTGATGTCGTGGAAGACGATGCCGATGTGGCGACGCTGATCGGTTATCGGCGTGGAAAGGATGCGAAAGGTTCGATCTTCCCCACCGTGTGGAAGCGTGACCGTATATTGACGGGATTCCTCGGCTTGAACAGCATCGCTGAGAGCGTCGCGCAGCGAGCCGGGCGGAAGCAGGCGCAGTATGTTCACATTGGCGGGGTAACCAAGCAATTCCTCGGCCGCATGATTCCCCATTTCCACCCGACCAGAAGGCAGTAGCAGGAGAAATGGCACTCCAAGGGCCTCCAGAAAGAGACCTTTATCACGCTGCAGGTGTTCTTCCAAATCTCGATTGAGCCGACGCAACGACTCGACTTCTGCGTGACGAGCACGAACGTGGGCAGTCATGCTGCGTATCTGCGGCCACAGAAAGAAAAAAGGCAGAGCAAAGGCGATGAGCACCATCGCCACTGTGATTTCCCAGTCGATCATACGAGCCCCATTATACGCGCTGTCGAGCTCTCATTGCAACAGCAATTTCTTGTGTGTCCATTTCGCCATAATTCGCATGGCGAAAGCTTCACCGTAGGGAGATTGCGTGCGGTATTTCGTGGCGTTATAAGAGGGATGTCATGAGTACGACATACATATTTATACTGGGCTTGCTCCTGCTGCTGGCCGTGTTGGATCTGGTGGTGGGAGTAGCAAACGATGCTGCGAACTTTCTCAACTCCGCCGTAGGCTGCAAAGCCGCAAAACGGTGGGTGATTCTGAGCGTGGCAGCGGTCGGGGTCATTGTCGGAGCTTCTTTTTCGGGTGGGATGATGGAGATAGCACGCAGCGGCGTCTTTGTGCCCTCGCAATTCAGTTTCCACGAAGTGATGATCCTACTTACCGCCGTTATGCTCACGGATGTGATCCTGCTGGATATCTTCAACACATTCGGCTTGCCGACCTCCACAACGGTGTCGCTGGTCTTTGAATTACTCGGATCCGCACTGGCTGTTTCCCTCTGCATCATCATGCGGGACGGTGACTCTATCGCATCCGTGGGCAACTACATCAATTCCTCAAGCACGCTCTCCATGATCGCGGGCATCTTCTGCTCCGTCGGTGTCGCTTTCACGTGCGGCTGCGCAGTGATGGGAGTGTCGCGCCTCATCTTCAGTTTTCATTACCAAAAGGCTTACCGTTGGATTGGCGCAGCATGGTGTGCCTTAGCGCTTACTGCCATTACCTACTTTGCCGTGTTCAAAGGACTCAAGCATAGCACGCTCGTTGCCCCTCAGGTGATGGTTTGGCTACAGGCGAATATGGGAACAGCCGTTGCTTGCTCACTGGGCATTTGGTACGCAATCGCCCTCTCATTGCAGCACATTTTTCGGGTCAACGTACTCAGGTTCACCGTGCTGGCAGGCACTTGCGCGTTGGCGCTTGCCTTCGCCGGGAATGACCTCGTGAACTTCATCGGTGTCTTTATGGCAGCGGAATCCTCATTCCAAATCGCGCAAGACTTTGTGTCGACGAGAGGCGACCTGTCCACACTCAAGATGGGAGCCCTGGCGGCGCCGGTGCAGGCTCACGCGGCGTGGCTGATTGGCGCCGGACTCATCATGGTGGCGGCTCTCTTCTTCTCGAAAAAAGCGCGAACCGTAACGGAAACAGAAGTCAAGCTCGCACGCAGCAGCGGCGGGGCGGAGCGGTTCGGTTCCTGTGCCCCTGCGCGCGCTGCTGTACGCTTCACCCTGCAAGTGATTCATTTCATCAGCCGCCTCATCCCTGCCCCCGTCCAAAGATTTATCGCCTCCCGATTTGAGCCGCTGCGTCCGGAGGAAGAGGAGGACCATGCTTTCGACCTCATCCGCGGATCCGTGAATCTCACGGTAGCATCGTTGCTCATCTCGCTCGCCACCTCGTTGCGCCTGCCTCTCTCCACCACCTACGTCACCTTCATGGTGGCCATGGGGTCATCCCTGGCCGACCGCGCATGGAGCCGCGACAGTGCGGTGTATCGCATCACGGGCGTGCTGGCTGTCATCGGCGGGTGGTTCCTCACCGGACTGGGCGCCTTGTTCGCCTCCTTCATCATCGCAGGAATGATGATCGCCTGCGGCATTTGGGGCGTGTGCGCCATGGTACTGCTCGCCGGGTTTATTCTGGTGAAATCTGCCATTCTTCACCGTCTGAAGACGGCAAAACGTCCGCAACTTCTCTCCCTCACCAACGCCGGTTTACGCGATGTAGGCGTGACTTCCGCCGACCGCTTGGGACGCATCCTCGGCATCTATACCGCCACGGTTCAAGCCTTGCTGCACGAGGATCGCACCACCCTCAAACGTCTGCGCAAAAAAGCGCGCGACATCGTACGCACCTTGCGTGCCGTGAAGGAGGACGAACTGCTGCCTGCCTTGCAGGGGGCGGATGCTGCCATGGCACAGCGCGGGCAGATGGTCTTCCGCATCATGGAAAGCTGTATCGGTATCGCCGAAAGCCTGCGCAGCATCACGCAGGTCAGTTTCAATCACATCGACAACGCACACGTCGGGCTGGATGCCGTGCAGGCACGCGAACTGCTGGACATGAGCAACCGCGTGGCATCCTTCTTCCCCGGTCTCATCGTCATGCTTGAATCCGGCGACTATACACCCATGCAGCGAGCCATGGCAGAGGCCGGAGACTTGAGTGAACAATTTGCCGATGCAATCACGCGCCAACTCCTGCGTCATGACGCCGATGAATCCAACATGCGTACCCACATCCTCTTCCTCAATCTCCTCAACGAAACGCGTGCCATGGTGCGCAAATCATTCTCCCTCCTCAAAGAACAGCAGGAGCTTTTCGCAGGATGAAACAACAACCTCAACGCCGAAGGCTTCCTCATCCGCCGGATCTCTCCATCACCATTAGTCCTTACGAAAAAGCACGAGATCACGCGAACTCCGGGTAGAGATCTTTCTCTCGCCTATTTCTTGTAGAAGGGTGACTTTTCGTAGGCGGCGCGCATGGCATCCACATCGGCCTTGAACGCGACATTGATCGCTTCGATACCTGCCACATTTGCGCAGCGGTAAAGCATAAGCCAACAGCTTTCTCCCGTGTTACCCACTGCGGGTTGAGTGATTTTACCCTGAGGATTGTAGTACAAGTTCCTCGCATAGCTTACCCCTGATGACCGTACTTTGAATCCACTTTCTACAGAAAGACTCCGCTCATTTGGAGGATAGGCAGATTGACCATTCGGATTGAATATCAGATGATTCACCTCGGCGAGCCATGAAGAACGCGGAGTTTCATCTATGGCATTCAGAATGTGCGTAGCGGTTTGCACGGCAAGGGCCTTTAGCTCTTCATCAAAGGTCCCAGCGATTTGCCTGTGTCCCACAGCAAGCGCCGCCCTGGTGGCTGCCACCCAGTCGGGCGCCATTTTGTCAGTCGCTATTTCCGAGAGTTTGCACTCCTTTCCCTGCTCATCGACGAAGAGGGCGTTATCATTCGCGGCATGGGGCGCCATGTAGGCGGGGGCATCGCTCTGCGTGTAGCAAAAGCCCATGTTTTCCGCCAGCCAGGCGCGACGCAGTGCGGGCGACATGCGGCGTAACGCTGCGATTCCCTCCTCGTGCAGCCTATCCTCGGATGAGACTGTGTCTTCCAGAGAAACGCTGCCCATGGCCGTTTTTCGCGGAGTTTCAGACTCTTCGGTTGGCCCCGGCGCCGAGTCATTGGCGGCGCTGCCCATGGCGGACTTTTGCGACGCCTGAGGCAATTCTTTTCCCTCATTTTCTCCAACGGGCGGCATGTATTCGAGGACTACTTTTCTGCCCAAAATGTGGGCGCAGAGATGAGCGAGCCGGATCGTTTGCACCCACTCTTTCCAATATGTCGAGTAGATGCTCCAGTATAGGATACTCTTACCATTAGAACTCATAAAATAAGCGTTTCGCCGATCCATTGATTCCCACGGCACGTACCATTTCCTATCAAATGTTTCGACGTAAATGGTCTTATCCTCTATCTTCGCCGGTCTGCCATCTGCTGTAACAAGATCTCCGCTCCACAAAGCACGAAATGCGTCGCGCAGGAGGGGCGGCATTTGCCTGAAGCGATCCGCTGCCATGTGTCGCGCCATCTGCTGGAGCGGCTCCTTGTAGTACTCCAAGATCACTTCATGGGGAATTTGCTGCAAGATGCCGGGGTTTGCATTGTTTCGGACATCATCCCCGGTTATCATTTCCCCGCTTGGAAGAAAGATCATGACAGACGAACTTAGGCAACCACCATCATATCCGGTCGTTTGATGACTTTGAAAATACAACCCCATAGCCGCGGCAAGTTTCGTGTATTTCTGCTTCTGCGGGAGAGAAGCCAGCATCTCGTCCGCCGCTGTCAGCAGAGTTTCATTGACCTCTTCCTGATGTTCCTTCACCCGTGCCAGCTTCCGATTGTAATATTTGCGCATGGCTTTCACCTCGTCCGGGAAGAGAGCGAGAATGTCCCACGCTCCAACAAGATTTTCGCAGCGTCTCACGGTATCACGCCAGCTTTTCTTTTTGGAATCTGCCGCGAAAGCATCTTTCAGGGAGCGTTCCTTCCCCGTCGAGTCCAGGAAGAAGTACCCATCGCTTGCATTTCCATTGTAGTTCACATCGAATCCGCTGCCGATTCTAACTCTTGCGCTGTACCCTGATGCAGGCAGAGTTGTCCCATCTTCCTTGTAAAGCATTCTGCCGATAGAGGCGAGCATGGCCTGTTTGGTGACGTCCGGCATTTCTTTCAACATGTATTTCGCCGTGTTGCACACGATGCGATTAATATCTTTCTTAAAAAAGCTAAGAACGGCTCCTGACTTAAACTTATGCGCTTCATCCCAGCTTTTTCCCCATTGTCCTCCGGCGGAATTTACAGCGTCCTGCCAAGCGGAGAGACGTCCGGCTTTGCTCACAAATTTTGCTCCGAGGTGATTTGTGGTGGCAGGATACCCTTGGTAGAGACAGCCCCCTTCACTGCCATCCGCGTGGAAACAAAGTCCAAGCTGCTCGCAAACATAACAGTCCCTCGCCAGCATCGGCATTTTGTTGACACCCCGCACTGCTTCCATCAGTTCTTTTCGTTGCTCGCCCTTGATATCAGAAACATCGACCGGCTTGTACTCTGCCCTCGCGGAAAGCATCAAACTCGCCAAAACAAGAGCGCTAAATATCATTATTTGTATTGCTTTCATCATAAAAATAGATTTATTAGACATTCAAAAAGGAGATACGGAGAACAATCTGCATAAAAAGACAAAAAACATAATAGAGCAATATTAATATATTGCGATCGGCAAGAAACGGCAGCAAGATATTGTGTATCGGGCATCCATCTTCCTTATTCTTACGAGTAGAAGAAATGCTAACAGGTGAGACGTGCAAAGTCAAGCAAAAGTGCAGGAAAAATCAGTCTTCACCGGTTTGCACTTGCGTTTGTGCGGAGAGAGTGGAAAAGTTTCTCACGGTCGGACGATTACGCAAGACACCGTGCTTTTAACGACGGGAGACGCGTTCCAAGGTCAGATCATGCGACGTTTTTCGCCACGTTGTTCATGTTCAAGAGCGGCAATTCCCCCATCAAGGCGTAAAAAATGCTCATTGCGCTCTCGGAAAAGCGTGCCGCTCAAAAAGGCCTCACGCGCGACACAACCGACATCAGCGTGGGGGAGCAATCAGCAAAGCGAAGGTAGAAGCAGACGAGTAGTCCTACTTTTTCCGCTTATTTTTTGTAGAAAGGCGACTTCTCATAGAAGGCACGCATGGCTTCCACATCTGCCTTGAACTCGGCATTGATCGCTTCGATACCTGCCACATCGGCGCAGCGGAAAAGCATGCCCCAACGCTTCCATCCTACATTACTCGCTGAGGGTTGAGAGATTTTGCCCTGCGGATTGTAATACAGTTTGCCCCCATAATTTACATTTGGCGTGTGTATTTTGAATCCACTTTCTACAGAATCGATCAGCCCCCCTGGAGGATAGGCAGATTGACCATTCGGATCGAATATCAGATGATTCATCTCTGCAAGCCATGAATAACGCGGAGTTTCCTCTATGGCTTTCAGGATGTGCGTAGCGGTTTGCACGGCAAGTTTTTTTAGCTCTTCTGTGAAGGGAGCCGCAACCTGTTCGTGCCCGACGGCGAGAGCTGCCTTGGTGGCCGCCACCCAATCGGGAGCCATTTTGTCGGTAGCTACCTCCGAGAGTTTGCGCTCCTTCCCCTGCTCATCCACAAAGAGGGCGTTATCATTCGCGATATGAGGCGCCGTATAGGCGGGAGCATTGCTCTGCGTGTAGCAGAAGCCCATGTTTTCCGCCAGCCAAGCTCGACGCAGTGCAGCAGGCATGCGGCGTAAGGCTGCGATTCCCTCCTCGTACTGCGTATCTTTGGGCGAAGCTGCGGTCGTGCCTCCCATGGCGGTCTTTTGCGGTTCCTCGGAAGCGGTGTCCGGCTTCTCGTTTTCGTGGGCAGGTGGAATGAGTTCAAGAAGTTCCTCAGTCCCTAAAATCCGCATGCAGAGCGCTACTTGCGCCATGGTACGCCCGTAATTTGACACAAATTGATTCTGAAGACTGAAAGGCTTGATTTCCCCAAAAGAATCGACGAAGTAGAGATTCTTTACATGTGGCCCGTTAAAGGTCCAATTGCGCGTGAATGTGCGGAGAGTGAAAACGTTGTCGTCCTTCACGTCGGTTGCCGGCGAACCGTCCTTCTTGACAAATTTGCGGACAACGTAAGCACGTTCGAGATCGCGCAGCAGGGGCGGCATCTTCTTGAAAAAGGCTTTGCCAAAGTGGCGTGCCATTTGGCGGATCGGTTCCTTATAGTGTTCCAGAATGACCTCCTGGGGGATTTGCTGCAGCTCACTGAGAAGGTGCCAAGTACGGAGGCTCACGCTGTGTCCATCCGGCATGTAAATTACCACATGGGGGTTCAGCCAACTGCAGATATAATTGAACCCGTCATCATTACCCCCTCCATAATAGAGTCCCACGGAAATGGCTATCTGACCGTACTTCTTCTCAAGGAAGGCCGATGGGCCGAAATGGTCATCCTTGCCGGACTTAAATTGCTCCTCCACCAGTTCAAACATGGAAGCGATGGCCTCCTCTTCCCGCTTTTTAATCTCCGTGATCTTCTGTTTATGAAATTGGCGCATCGCTTTCACCTCATCCGGGAAGAGAGTGAGAATATCACGGGCTCCAATGAGGTCACCACATGCCAGTACAACATTGCCCCAACGCGTATAATCGATGCGTCCTTTCTTTCGAATAGCATCCCACGCCTTTTCTTCCTTCCCGTCTGCTCCCACAAAATAGCCCTCCCAATCTCCCGGCGCGCTATACTTATGACCACTATCCAAGGTGATTGTACGCGACTGTTTACGAGAGGCGCCTTTGACATCCGGATAGTAAAGCTTCTTATCCAGCGTGGCAAGAAGAGCCCAGCGAGCGTCATCCGGCATTTCTTTCAGTAAGTGCCTTGCTGTGTTTTTTACTACGCGTGTAACATTTTTCGCAAAACAATAGAGAGGGACTCCCAGTTTAAATTGGAGGGTTTTATCGTATATTTCGCCCCATCGACCTTCCTTGAGATTCCCAATGGCGTCCCCCGATGTCATAATTTGCTTCGTCCGCCCGATAAACAGCGCGTCGCCATAAGTAGCTGGTCGGTTATTATTCTGTTTCATAGCAGCAGAGCCATCCGCCTTAAAGAAAAGACCTAATTGCTCGCATATATAGCAGTCTGCAGCTTGGGACGGCAATTGCTTAATTTTTGTGACGAGCTCCATGAGATCCTTGCGCTGCTTCCCCTTTATATCGGAAACATCCATCGGCTTGTATTCTGCCCACGCAGTGCAGACCGAGCTCACTAAAACGAGAGCTCCCCATATCATCGTTCGTATAGATTGTTTCATGAGGAACAGAGAGAAATTGTTATTTCTTGCAAAATGGCGACTTCTCACAAACGCACAGGGGACCGCCTGAGCAAAAAGCGACAAAAGGCAAAAAGCAAAGCACGCAATATCAATATATTGCGATTGATAGGGGGGGGTAACAAGTTGTTGTATATCGAGTATTCATCTGTTTTGCTTCACTCTCATAACACAGGAAGGATGTTAATAGATAAGACGTGCAAAGTCAAGTAAAAAGTGAGAAATCAACCTTCACCGGTTTCCATTTGCACCTATGTGGGGAGAGAGTGTGAGAAAGTTTCTCACGGTCGGACGAATTACGCAAGACATCGTGCTTTTGAGAGCGGAAGACGCGTTCCAAGGTCATGCGACATTTTTCGTCCCGTTGCTTCAAAAGCGGCAATTTCTTCATCAAGCCGCAAAAAATGCTCATAGCGCTCTTGGGAAAGTGTGCCGCTCAAATGGCCTCACGCGCGACACAACAGGCATCAGCGCGGTGGGAGCAACCGACACAAAACGAAGGCAGAAACAGATGAGTAGTCCTACTTTTCCCTCTTATTTTTTTATAGAAAGGCGACTTCTCATAGGCGGCTCGCATGGCTTTTACGTCCTCCTTGAAGGAGTTATTAATAGCTTCTATGCCGACCAAGTTTTCGCATCGGAAAAGGGTGCACCAGCGAGTTCCCCAAATACTCCACTCAGGCCATTGCGCTTGCTCGATCCTTCCCTGAGGTGAATAGTAGAGCCTGCCAGCATAGCTTATCTTAAACCTTTGCGACGTCACATACCCAAATGTAGAAGATTGTCGGCTTGAAGGATAAATGGGCTTTCCATCTGCCTGGAATAGCAATTTGTTCGTTTCCGACAACCAAGAAAAGCGCACTTCCTTTGGCATTTTGTTCAAAATGTAGGTGGCTGTTTGCACGGCAAGTTTTTTAACTTCCTCCTTGAAAGGCGCAGCAATCTGTTCGTACCCCACAGCGAGCGCTGCCTTGGTGGCTGCCACCCAGTCGGGGGCCATTTTGTCGGTGGCTACCCTCGAGAGACTTCTCTCTTTCCCCTGCTTATCGACAAAGAGAGCGTTATCATTCGCGATGTGGAGCGCCACGTAGGCGGGAGCATCGCTCTGCGTGTAACAAAAGCCCATGCCTTCTGCCAACCAAGCGCGCCGCAGTGCGGCCGACATACGGCGTAGGGCTGCAATTCCCTCCGCGTACTGCGCATCCCTAGGCGAAGCTGCGCCATCTGAAGAAGTACCGCCCATGACGTTTCTATGCGAAGCTCTGGAATCTTTGTCTTCTTTCGCAGTGGCATCCGTCTGCTCTTTCATCTGTGCCAACCTCTGTTTGTATTGTTTGCGCATGGCCTTCACTTCACCGGGGAAGAGAGCCACGATATCCCTCCATCCAACCAGATTCTCGCAACGGAAGATGATGAGAACGTTACGCCATCTCTCTCTCATGGTAGAGCAATTCTTCAGTGCTGTTCTCTCTTTGCCATCCGGACCCACATAGAAAGAAGAATCCCCCCAATCGCCTCTCCATTGGCATTCAATACCACAATCCATCGTGGGAAGGCAAGAGACGTTGTAAGCACTGCTGCCATCCTTATGGTAGAGCTTCGAGTCCAGCGTAGCAAGCAATAACCAACGCTCTTCATCCGGCATTTCTTCCAGCAAATATTTTGCCGTGTTACACGCGATGCAATCGATGTCCTTTGTAAAGAAGCCTAGAACCGCTCCCTCCTTGATTTGATTAATCTGAAAAGTTATCCTGTAACATTTGTCCCAGTCCGAACTCTCACTAACCGCTTGGTCAAAGGGCAAAGGTAGTCCGCTTCTACCGACGAACAAAGCCTTCGAGCGATTTGCTGATGGTCCTCTTTGCATAACTTGTGAACCATCTGCAGCAAAGCAAAGCCCCAGTTGCTCACATAGAAATGCGTCCCGGGACTGAGGAGACATCCTTCGTATCATCCTGACAAGTTCCGAGAGCTGTGAACGTTGCTCGCCTTTGATGTCGGAGATATCAAGCGGCTTGTACTCCGCCCATGCCGTATTCGCGATGCTTGCTAACATCAGAACAGCTGACACGATAAAAACCATAAAACGCTTAAAACAAGATAATAACAGAATAGGAGAGGTGACGAAAGCAATCATAAAAATAAAGGAAGCAGGTTAAAGCGTAAGATGCTCGCCATATTTCGGCATGGAACAACGTGCAGTTGTCGCCCAAGAACGAAAGTATTCTCTGATGTGCAAGGCATACCAGTCAAGCTTTTTAAGACTCCTGTTGCATTTGATCCTGCACTTACAAAACTATTTGGCGCACTCGGAAGCGACGCACAAAGAGATGGGGGAGAACTTCGTGATTTTCCTAAATCCACTCGTTGTCTTCCATGAAAGCCGAGGCGTTTTTGTGACCTTGGAGCGCGGCCTTCTTGACCCATTGCTTAGATTGCTCGAGGTCTTGGGTGACGCCAAGACCGTGGAAATAGCAGCGCCCAAGGTTGTATTGACCGTTGGAATTGCCCAGTTTAGCAGCACGACGAAAACATTCGGCCGCCATGCCCGGATCAGCCTCGACTCCCTCTCCGTTCAGGTAGCACAGACCGAGATTGTTGAGTGCCGAGGAATCATTTTGTGCGGCTGCCTGGTCATACAGAGAGAAGGCCTTGGCCAAGTTCTTCGGTACACCGGATCCGGTGGCGTAGCAGGTGCCGAGATTGTCCTGTGCATTAGCATTGCCACCTTTAGCAGCTGCAGCATACCATTTCACAGCTTCCTTCATGTTGGCGGGAACTCCATGACCAAAGTCGTAGCACTTGGCAAGAAGAAGCTGGGCATCCGGGTTACCGACTTCGGCAGCCTCACGCAGCAGAGGAATCGCCTGACTGTAATTCTTGCCTGCGTAGAAAGCCGCTCCTTTTGACATGAGGGCATTCTTGTACGGGTCAGAATTGCACGCACTGAGCGTGACAAGCGCGACGGGAAGAATAAGTGAAACATATTTCATAGGAGAGAACAGGTTAGAGAGTGAGAAGATAGCGTTCGGCCTCCAATGCAGCGCGGCAGCCCATGCCGGCAGCGGAAATGGCTTGGCGGTAGATGGGATCAGCGACATCGCCGGCGGCGAAAAGTCCGGGTGTTTTAGTGGCTGTAGCGTTGTTTTTCGTGATGATGAAGCCGGCGTCATCCACATCCGCCAAGTTGCCGATCATCTTACTGTTCGGCAAGTGACCAATGGCCATAAAAACGCACTTGACCTCCAAATCACGCAGATCGCCGGTTTGCGTGTCGCGCAATGCCACGCCACAGAGCTCGCCGTCCGCATCGCGCTTGTACGCAGCAATGGTCGTGTTCCAAACGGGCGTGATTTTCGCGTGCGAAAGGACCCTCTGCTGCATCGCCTTGCTGGCGCGCAATGTGTCGCGCCGGTGCAGCAAATACACCCTGCTTGCGAAGCGAGTGAGGAAGTGCGCTTCCTCGCATGCACTATCACCGCCGCCCACCACGCAGACGGGGACATCACGATAGAAGGAACCATCGCACGTGGCACAGGCAGTGAGACCGTGACCGATAAGCTCTTTTTCTCCCGGCAAGCCGAGGTAGCGCGCCGTGGCACCCGTCGCAATGATGACGGCAGAAGCCTTGTACGCCCCGGCCGAAGAGGTGACAACGAACTGACCGCTGCACTCCTCGCGCGTCACGGAAATGACTTCCTCGTAGATGATTTTTGCGCCGAATTTCTCCGCCTGCTGACTCATGGCAAACATGAGATCCGGTCCGAGAATCCCCTCAGGGAAACCGGGGAAGTTCTCCACTTCGGTCGTAGTGGTCAGCTGGCCGCCGAGCTGAGGTCCGGCGAACACCAGCGGCTCTAAATCCGCGCGCGCCGCATATATGGCCGCCGTGTAGCCCGCCGGTCCGGTGCCGATGATGATGAGCTTCGCGTCCATCGATTCGATCGGTTTATTTTTCCTCAATGTGCACGTCGTATACCTTGCCGAGTACGTTGAGCTTCATGTCGCGCCCGGAGATGGCGGCAGAGACGCCGATACTGGTGAGAGCCACAGGCGCGCCGAAGTTCTCCGGTTTTTTAGCGGTAGGTGGCTCGGGACGCTTACCGGCATAGTAATCCTCCAGCTGCTGGGGGAACATGGCGTAAATCACGCAGTTTTCATCTGTGGCAGGCATACCCTTCTCCGTAAGCTTGTCGCGCAGGTTTTGCATGTCGGGCTTGATGAGGTCCGCCGGACGACAGGAGATGGGATCTTTCCCCGCTTTCTTGGCGCAAAGGTCCTGCAAGTCGGGGTCCACGGGAGCCGGTGTGTGCCCGTAGTAGCCAAGCGCCACATCCGCACACTGCGGCGTGATATTCTTCCAACGACCGAACTTCACGTTCATCATGGCCTGCACGCCCACGATTTGCGAGGTCGGAGTCACCAGAGGTATCCACCCCAGAGCTTTGCGCACCACCGGTATCTCAGCGAACACTTCTTCAAACTTGTCGGTCATGTTCATTTCCTTCAACTGGTTGCGGAAGTTGGAGAGCATGCCCCCCGGCACTTGGTAGCGCAGAGTATCGCTATTCACGATTTCGTTCTTGTGGCTGGTAAAGCGGCTCAGGCTTTCGTAGATGGGTTGCAGCATGGCGGAAATCGTGGTCAGCTTGTCTTTGAAGTCATCTGCCACGACCGGACAGCGGTCATAGCCCCTCAGCAGCGCCAGCATGCGCATGCAGTCCGGTTGCCCGGTGCCGTTGGCAAAGGGAGCAATGGAACAATCCACTGCATCCGCCCCTGCATTGATGCCAGCCACGTACGAGGCCGCGCCCAAGCCGGCAGTCTCATGCGTGTGAATCCACACCGGCACGCCCACTTTCTTCTTAAGTTCGCTCACCAGCGCAGCCGTCTCTGCCGGCGGGATGAGCCCTGCCATGTCTTTGATGACAATACCATCCGCACCCATGTCGGCAATCTTTTGCCCGAGCTTGGCGAAGTATTCCAGATTATGCACGGGGGAAGTCGTGTAGCAGATGGTGCCGTGAGCCGTTGCGCCAACTTCTTTAGCGGCGCGAATCGATGTACGCATATTCTCCGGGTCGTTCAGGCAGTCGAAGATGCGGAAAATGTTCATGCCGTGCTTGGCGCTCAACTTCACGAAAGCCTCCACCACATCATCCGCGTAGTTCGTGTAGCCCACCATGTTCTGTCCGCGCAGGAGCATCATGTGAGGTGTCTCAGGCGCCAGCTTCTTGAGCGCGTTGAGCCGTTCAAAAGGCAACTCTCCCAAAAATCGCAAGCCCGCGTCAATTGATGCTCCTCCCCACGTTTCCAGCGCTGAAAATCCCATTGTGTCCAAAATGGGGGCGATGTCGTGCATTTGATCAGTGGACATACGAGTGGCCGCCAGCGATTGGTGTCCGTCGCGCAATACGGTGCAGTTGAATGTTGCCGGGTTCATGTTGTTTTCAAGTAAAATCTTATTCGTCCTGCGACGTGGACGGATTCTACCACACCGAACCCTGCCGGTCAAGTCGCGCCTGCATGCTTTCACGGCAATTCACCAGAAAAAGGTGAGGGAACTTCGTGATGGATGGTTCTCCTCCGAAGGCTTCAACAAACCGGGATTCTCAAAAACGGGAAGCCGTCTCAAAATGGGTTGAGAGAAAAAAGCTTTTTCTTCACCTGAGTAGCGTGAATGGTCGTAAACAGCTTGGCGAACGCATCCACCCACTCGTCAATGGTACGGCGTTGGTATCCAAAACGTGAAAAATCTTTGAAGTCAAGAATCACCATACCTACCAGCGAAGTTTGCCCATACTGAAAATCGGCAACTTCAGCCACCAATTTGCCCCCGGGGGCATAATAGCGCGCGCCCATGGAAATGCTTCCCTTCGCCTCCCGATCCGCAGCGGTGATTAAGCCGCCTCCGCGCACAAAAAAGCCTGCGGCATCGCCCGCTAAGTTCTCTACCATCTTGGCGGGTTTTGCGGAAAGAAGTGCGATCTGCACCGTGTAGGCATCCGGCTGCGGCTCAGGAACAAGGTTGAAAGTATTATCGATCGCATCCAGCTTGCCGAGTACCTTACGCAACCGTGCGTTAAAATAAGAAGCCAAGGCCTCTATTTCTGCGCGAGCCTTCGGGTTGGTCGGCATCTTTGCAAAGTACGCCAACGTGACGGGAGCCACGTAGATTGGGTTGGATTTGTTCTTCTTTCCGAGTACGCGCTCATCCCAATCTTCATTGTCCGATATGTCCCAGTACGAATCGAAAGGCATGCGAGCATGGTCAGTCCTCTCAAAATGTGTGATGAACCCACTGCGCGGTATTCTGTCAAAATCCGTGCCCTGACACGACACCACAAAACAGCTCACTGCCGCCATCACCCACATCATCCAACAATTGCTGCTCATGCCGCCATGCTACCACATGATTTCCTTCATCGTCAAGCTTTGTTGGCAACTTTGCATGGCAACCTCCTTTGAAATAAAGTCAAGCAGGGTCCGCGCGCGCAAAAGTGTCATAACGAAGTCAGGGGCATATGCGATTTGCGACGTAAGAGTCACGATTTGACGAAGCCGTAGCAGTACTTGATACGCCGCATTTTCGGCACACTTCGGGGAAGCAAAAACTTTGCGTGAGCATGGCGGCCAGCCAGAAGTCGTGCGGCGGGAGAGCGAGTGCACCGCAAATGCGTTCCGGATGAGTGATGCGGGTGAAGAGGATGTGACGGGCGGAAGCGAGCGGGACGCTGCGCACGCTGTAGCCGGCGGGCTTGTTGGATGACCAGTAGCGGATGTGCGGCTGACCGCTCAACTGCACGAATCCAAGAAAAATGACGAGGTGACCGCGCTCTTTTGCTCCGACTGTCGGGGTGAAAAAAAGCTTGAGAAAATCGCCGGGACGAGCTGACGAGAGGTCGGTAAAGTTTACTCCGGCGCGCAGGTCATTCACCCACTTGGCGCAGCCTGGCCCGTTGGAATTGAAGCGCCCCCAGCTCAAGTAGCCGTCCGGGTGCAACTCCTCCACCCGCAAAGCCTCCCAAACCTTCGGAGAAAACACGCTCCGCCCCTGCTCCGACTCCCAGGACGCGAGCGCGCGCAGCAGCACGGCGTAGCACGCGGCGGAACAGAATGTCGGTGCCGCCCCGCGCGGAGAAATGACGAGTTGTTGCGCCTGCGCCTGCCACACAATTCCCGAGCGGGCGAGACGCACTTCCGCCGCGCGGTCAGAAGCATAGCCACCCCCGGTCGGCATGCTCTGCACAGCGTGCAGGATATGCGAGTTGAACGTCGTCGCCCAAGTCTGCGCAACAAGGAGCAGTCCTACGAAAAGCCATGACCGAAGGCGACAGATGAGCATCATGCTTCCTCTTCCTCCAACTTGGAATAGGCAAAGACTTCATCAGGATCATCCCCACGATGAGGTTTGCTCACCTTGCTGCGGAACAATTTCATCACGGCTACGAAGGAGCACGGGATGAAAAAGACGCCCAGACCGGTCGCTATCGTCATGCCAATGACGACCACCACGCCGATGGCATTGCGAGCCAAAGCTCCCGAGCCCTCCGCCGTAACCAGGGGAACACAGCCAAGAATAAAGGCAAAGGATGTCATGAGGATGGGGCGCAGACGCAAGCGAGCCGCCGTGACAGCTGCGTCCAGCAGACTCAGTCCGCGCTCCATCTGCAGCACCGCATACTCCACAATCAGAATCGCATTCTTAGCAGCCAGACCCACGAGCATCACCACCCCGATCTGCGCGTACAAATTGAGATCTACGCCGAAGATCCACAAGCCGATGAACGCCCCGAGGACCGCCACCGGCACGGAAAGGAAGATAGCTAGCGGCAGCGTCCATTTCTCGTACAATGCCGCCATAATCAAGAACGCAAACAAGCCGGAGAGAGCAAAGATGGAACCGAGTCCCAAGCCCTCCTGCAC
>CANRET010000041.1 GCA_947629715.1 uncultured Akkermansia sp. | reverse complement strand
GCCCCATTTTTGAAAAGTTGATTGCCCTGGGAGCCGACCCCAAAGCTACCGATGAAAACTCAAGAACTGTCCTCTTTTATGTGCGAGACACCCAAAGCCTGCAAAGCCTCGTGAAGGCCGGGCTCGATATCAATGCCCGGGATGCGGATGGCAACACGCCCCTGCTCTACGTCGCGCGCGATCATCCTGAAAACCTCACCCTGGATCTGTACAAAGCGGCAGTTGCCGCCGGTGCGGATGTCAAGGTGAAGAATAAGAAAGACTACACCCTGCTGCATGCCACAGCTAAATCTGGCGAGCCGTCTGCCATTGATGTCGCCCGTGAGCTTCTGAAAGCCGGGCTGGATGTCAACAGCAAAGATCAGGGAGGTGAGACGCCTATTTTCTACGCTTGGTCAAAGCCTATGCTGGACTTTCTCATCCAATCCGGCGCTGATCCTAAAATCCTTCGTAAGGATGGTTGGACACCAATACACAACGCTGCGAGGGGGTTCAATGATACCACCGCCGAAACTATCCGCACGCTGGTAAAAGCCGGTGTGGATGTGAACGCCCGCAGCAAGTCGGGCAGAACGCCTCTCTATCAGTTCGCTGAAACCGCTTTCGCCGACTCCATCGCACGTCTACTCGATGGATCTCAACCCCCCGACTATTCAAAATACAGGGCTCCTGTCCTGGACGCCCTGCTTGAAATGGGAGCAAAGTTCGACCCGAAGAACGCGATGGATGCCGAGGCCATCGAGTATCTCAAAAAGAGTTTCAAGAAGTACCCGATCTACGAGCAAATTTTCAAGAAGCACAACTACTCCCTGCCCTGATTGTCTCCGCAAAAGACGAGATTTTTCCCCCTTTCCAATCCAGCGGCAAGACCCAGTTATAGCTCACTCAGGAATACAAGCGCATCGCTCGCATCCGGGGGCTCCAAGAGCATCTCGCCGCTGCCTCCTCCAACCGCCGGTGGTGGTACATTATTGGAGGCGCGTTACTCGTTCTTCTCATCGGTACCGCCGGCTTCTTTCTACGTCGCAGAAAATAGGAACTGCAGAGCTTTTTTATCTTGCTTTTCTTTCTTGTAACAGATATACTGCACGTAGTTTCACGCGTTCCCTTCATGAACATGCACATCGTCGCTACCCCCCCCGCATTTGTTATTAACTCGCTTTAAGCGTTTTATCGCATGTTTACTCGCCGGTTTGCTGATAAGTCCGGGCATGGCGAGCGGTCAGGAAAAGGAAACGGCACCGGTTCTGCCTCAGCAGGGAGTAGAGCTGCTCTTCCCGGCAGGTACGGGGAAGCAGGCGAAAGGAACCAAACTCAGCAAGAAACAGAAGAAAGCGGTCTCCCTGCTCCAAAAACTCAAGGCCATCGAAGAGGGCGGCGACATCAATGCCGTGGACAAGCTCGGTCAGACTGCCCTCATGCATGCCGCCGCGCAGGACAACCGTCTCGCCGTCTGCTGGCTCGTGGCGAAAGGAGCCGATGCCACCATCAAGAACAAAAAGGGGGAAACAGCGGCTGAGTTAGCGAAAGACAAGCAAATTCAGGAAGTCCTCACAGTTATTTCCCGCATGAACGAGCCGCTGAATGAGGAAGAAAAAGAGATTTCGGTTCGATTTTTTACCAAGGAAAATGAAGGAGCCATGGCATCTCCGACTAATTTTCGTCCCTCGAGATCTGCATCATTGTGGCCCTGTACTCCTACCGAGCTAGGGGTCTTGCTGCGCAATCCTCAGGTAAAAATAGAATCGGACTCATGGTGGACTTCAGACTCGGATGCGCTAAAGGAATTAACACCGGAAATCATGGCCACCTACCTGCAACGCGGTGCGTTGGACATTTCCACCAAAGACGCGAAAGGAGAAAGTGTGTGGATATCGCAGGAGCTCAACCCGGAGCCAATCACACTGGCGTGTTCCTTGGGCATCTCACCACCGCAAAGTCCCGAGAAAAAACTTCTCGTCGCCTTCGCGTCGAACAATACAGCGCTCGTTGAGCAGCTCATCAAGGAAGCACCGACCCTCATCAACTCGCCTTTTGTCAGACAACGCGGTAAACTCAAAGATCCTCTTCCTCTGCTCTTCTTTGCGTCAAGCAAGAAAATGATTGATTTGCTCTACAAACTTGGCATCAATGATAGCGATAAAGTTACAGACGAAGAGGGAAAAATTCATGCACATCGGCGGGAACTCGTCATCCAAGAACTTATTAAACGAGTACCGACCGAAAACATGGATGATGTTCTCTCATGCCTCAAGGAGCACGGATGGCAACTGCCGGATGGGTGTCTCCATCACATCATTGGAGTTGGAGCCTACAGAGCAGCTCTGACAGAGTCGGAGCGCGAGAAAAAAGCTCTCTCATTCATTAAAGCCGGAGCAAATCCAAATGCTAGGGACGTTGGTGGCCGTACACCTCTCTTCTGGGCAGAGGATCCCCAAGTTGTTTCTGCACTCATTCAGGCAGGTGCAGATGTCAATGCCAAGGACAATGGTGGCGAGACACCTCTCTTCAGGGCAAGGAATCCCGCAATTGTTTCCGCACTCATTCAGGCAGGCGCAGATGTCAATGCCAAGAACGATAAAGACGAGACACCTCTCTTCAGGGCAAGCATACTAAACAGACCCTCAGTTGTTCTCGCACTTGTTCAAGCAGGTGCGGATGTCAATGCTAGGGACTATAGTGGCGGGACACCTCTCTTCAGGGCAGAGGATCCCGCAGTTGTTTCCGCACTCATTCAGGCAGGTGCAGATGTCAATGCCAAGAACAATAAAGGCAATACACCTCTCTTTCCACCCTTCTTGATAATCGAAAACAGACCCGCAATTGTTCCTGTACTCGTTCAGGCAGGTGCAAATGTCAATGCCAGGAACGATAACGGCGATACTCCTCTCTTCAGGGCAGAAGATCCTGCAATTGTTTCCACACTCATTCAGGCAGGTGCAGATGTCAACGCCAAGAACAATAAAGGCGAGACACCCCTCTTCAGGGCGTTGGAGCCCACAGTTGTTTCCGCACTGATCCAGGCAGGTGCAGATGTCAATGCCAAGAACAATGCCGGCAAAACTGTCATCCAGTACGAAAAACAGAGGAAGAGCCGAGAACATGATAAAATTGTGAAACTCCTCAAAGAGCACGGCGCGAAGGAGGAAAAGAGCGACCTCCCCAACGACAAAAAGAGTGACTCCAATGCGAAGGATAAAGAGGGACGCACCCCGCTGATGCAGGCTGCCCTCGACCCCGACGGTCTCGACCGCCTCAAGGAATGCATCGCCCGAAAAGAGGATGTGAACGCACGGGACAACAAAGGATGTACCGCCCTGCGCCTGCTCTTTGGGCAGGATGGCGATATCAACAGTCGCGTGCAGGAACTCCTCAACGCCAAGGCCGATGTCAATCTCGGCGATTTCACCGACTTCACCCCACTCATGGTCGCCGCCTGCTACAAAGATGCCGCCAAGCGTCGCTTCCGCGTGCAGCGTCTCATCAATGCCAGGGCCAATGTCAATGCCGCAGGAAAGGCGGGAAACACGGCTGCCATGCACCTGTTGCTCCACTATGATGACCCGGACACGCTGCGCATGCTGCTGGACGCCGGAGCGAAACCGGATCACAAAAACGGCGAAGGCAAGACGATGCTCGACATAGCTTCGGAGAACCACCGAAACGCCTGCATCAAGCTGTTGAACGAGCGTTTTCCCGCCTCCTCCCCCGGCCACAAGTGATGGTACATATCGGAGGTGCATTGTCTGTTCTCCTCATTGGCTGCGTTGGTCTCCGCCCACGCCGCAAAAAATGGGAGCCGCAAATCTTGTTTTATCTTGCTTTTCTCTCTTGTAACAGATATACTGCGCGTGGTTTCACGCATTTCCTTCATGAACATGCACAGCATCACTACCCCCCCCGCATTTGTTATTAACTCGCTTTAAGCGTTTTATCGCATGTTTACTCGCCGGTTTGCTGATAAGTCCGGGCATGGCGAGCGGTCAGGAAAAGGAAACGGCACCGGTTCTGCCTCAGCAGGGAGTAGAGCTGCTCTTCCCGGCAGGTACGGGGAAGCAGGCGAAGGGCGCCAAGCTCAGCAAAGAACAGAAGAAGGCGGCCTCCCTGCTCAAAAAGCTCAAAGCTATCGAAAAGGGCGGCAACGTAAACGCTGTGGACAAGTTTGGGCAGACCGCCCTCATGCATGCCGCGGCGGCGGATAACCGTCTCGCCGTCTGCTGGCTCGTAGCCAAAGGCGCGGATGTAACACTCAAGAGCAAGAAGGGCAAGACGGCGCGGGATTACTCCACCACCATTGCTGTGCGAGAGCTGCTGCGACTGACGGCTACTGAGAAAACCGCCCTCACAAAGGAGCAAGATAAAGAATATGAGCTCGTCAAGGACCGCAGTAGTGCCGGGCTGCACGCCGAGTTCAAACGCGCCATTCCGTACGTCTCAGATGTGGCGGTACTCCTCAAGCTCGGGAAGGTGGACCTGAATGCGCCCGATGCCGATGGGGAGCTCGTACTCGCCTACAAAAACATCTCAGCGGAAAGCGCCGCCTACTGTATCCGTCATGGAGCCGACGTGCACAAACGTAATGGCAAAGGCGAACCGGTCCTCATAGGAAATACCCCCGACGACGTCGCTCTTTTGTTGCTGAGTCTCGGACTCAAGGCCGATGAAACAAAGCCTGCTGAACTTCCGGCATCTTTTCTGTCAGCCGTTTATACCAATGACTGCGGCAAAGTGAAGGCGCTCACAACAAACCACCCTGACCTCGCAAAAAAAGTGCGCTCAAGCATCATACTGAGCGCCCGCTCAGCAGAAATGGCGCACTCCCTCATTGACGCCGGGGCTGATTATAAGGAATGTTGGTATAACGGCGGCGTATGCAAGACACGGCTCTGCGCCGTCCTCTGCGGCACTCCGGCTCCGGTCATCAAGGTTCTTATCGATGCCGGAGCGGTCCCGGATGACCGTTGGGAGCCGGAAATCGGACTAGCCCGCGACGCCGCTACAGTAGAGGTTTTGATAGCTGCGGGGCAATCCCCCAATGGGAAAGACAAGCGGGGCAAAACAGCCTTGGAAATCGCTCTCGAGAAGCGTCACTGGGAAGCAGCTGAATGCCTGATAGCCCACGGCGCAGAGTTAACGGAGAACATCCTCAACAGCCTGGATCCACCTGGCGGCCGTACAGCAGCACCTGCATCTCAAACCCAAATGGAATATGGAGGTTTTGAGAAGCAGTCCGACTGGAGAGAGCGACAAGATAGCTTCCTGAAAATGCCGTACATGCTGGAGGTACTGCTCAACGCCGGAGCCAAGATCACCGAAGGCGGAAGAGGCACGTGGTACGAAGTGGGAGCCTCCCTCTTCTCACTGGCAAACTGTGAAGACCTGCCTACGGAGGCTCATCTCAAGGCCGCCGAGGACGCCATGCAGCTCCTGCTCAGAAACAGCAAGCCGCCCAAGGATTTTCTCTCCCATCTGAGACTATCCGACGATATGTCAGATCGTGCCGTAAGCAACCTCCTCAAAAAACTCATCGACGCAGGAGTCGAGGTGCCAAGCGACCTGCAAGGCGACATCGCTCTTCACCCGGCAGCGGCCGAATTCCTGCTTCAACACGGTGCCGACCCGAACCCGCCCAAAAACGCCTCCATGTTCCTAGCCCCCATGTTCAAGCTGAAATGGTCGAACGATCCTGTTCGTTTGTACGCCGTGCTCCGCAAGTATAAGGCCCGTATCGATATCACGAATGAAATTGGCTTTACGCCTCTGCTCTACCTTTTCCGGGGGCCCGTGAATCTCGAACTTCTCCAAGCAATGGTCCGAGACGGCGCTGATGTGAATGCCCGTGACGAAGGGGAGAACACTCCTCTCCACTGGGCAAAAGACAAAGCGGTCGCTCAAGTCCTTATTCAAGCCGGTGCCGATGTGAATGTCCGCAACAAGGGTGGGCAAACTCCTCTCCACGGGAAGCGAGACAAAGACGTCGTTCAAGCCCTTATCACCGCCGGTGCCGATGTGAATGCCCGCGACAAAGATGGGGAAACACCTCTCCACCATGCAAATGACAGAGCGGTCGCTCAAGCACTCCTGGATGCTGGGGCGAATCCGAACATCAAGAATAATGCGGGTAAAACTGCCCTGCAAATCGCCAAGGAGGAGAAAAAGGATGCCATCATCAAGATCCTCGAAGCCCACGGCGCGAAGGAGTGAAGCCCAGGACAAGTGCATTTTTTTGTTGAGTTCAAGCTTCTTGAGGTGGTAGGATGAAGCGCATGAACAAGGTAACGTTGAACAACGGAGTGGAGATGCCGCAGCTGGGATACGGTGTATTCCAGGTGTCGCCGGATGAGTGCAAGAACTGCGTGCTGGAGGCAATAGCCGCAGGATATCGCATGATTGACACGGCGCAGGCGTATTTCAATGAGGAGGGCGTGGGCATGGCGATACAGGAGAGCGGCGTGCCTCGTGAGCAAATCTTTTTGACGACGAAAGTGTGGATTTCCCATGCCGGTGAGGAGAAGGCGATGGCCTCCATCGCCGAGTCACTGCGTAAGTTGCGTACGGATTACATCGACCTGCTGCTCATCCACCAAGCGTACGGAGACTACTACGGCACTTACCGCGCGATGGAAAAAGCGCTGGCAGCGGGGAAGGTGCGCGCCATTGGAGTATCGAACTTTCAGGTCGGGCGTTTCGTGGATTTGGCGCTGCATGTGGAAGTGCCGCCGGCGGTTAATCAGTTGGAAGCGCATGTGTTCAGTCAACAGCGTGGTATGGAGTCCGTATTGAGCGATTTTGGCGCCAAACTCATGGCGTGGAGTCCGCTGGGACAAGGACGCAACGGACTTTTCACCCACCCGACACTGGCTTCCATCGGCGCTCGGCACGGCAAATCCCCCGCCCAAGTAGCGTTGCGTTTCCTGCTGCAGCGCGGTTATATCATCATCCCCAAGACAACCCACCCGCAGCGCATGCGTGAAAACGCGGATATCTTTGATTTTTCACTCAGTGAACAGGAGATGAGCACACTTACCCAACTCAACGAAAAAGATGCCGGTAACGTCAACTTCGATGATCCCTCCTTTATCCGTTACCTCATCGAGACCTATGGGTAACTCTCCACGATCCTTTCACCTTGATTGACAGGAAATTGTTGCACAGACGCAACTTCCCCATTCGGCGCGCTCGTTTTGTCCGATTGCGCCAATGCTATCGATGATTTTTGAGGTTTGCAAGGAATGGCCAAATGAGGTATATTGCAGACATGCGCATGATGGTTGTGATATCCCTGACATTTGCGGCGTACGTCTTTTTGCGCGGGGTGTATCCGCTGGCGTGGAAATGGCCGTTCAAGGTGTTGACAGCGGTGGCGTTATTGGGGGTGGCATGCATCTTCCCGGTCCTTCGGAGGATGGGCGGGGATCTACCCTTTGCGCCGGATTTGCCGGGCTGGTTTCTGTTGACTTACAGCGGTCTCTACATGCTCATGCTTTCCTTTGCCTGCTTGTTGTTTGCCGCGTGCATCGTTTATGATCTCCTTCTCCTGTTTATCCCGCGTCTGCGGAAAGGGGAGCATGCTCAGCGGAGGCATCTCCGGGCGCGTTTGGCAGGAGTCTCGTTTGCGGTGGCCGTCTTGATCTGTGGAATGGGAATGTATGAGGCTCTCTGCCCGCCACGCATTCGTGAAGTGAAGCTGCAGCTTCCCGTGGATAAGCCATTTCGTCTTGCGCTCTTGTCAGATCTCCATGTAGATTTTGTGAAGGACGCTTCCACGGTGCGCGGCTGGGTGCGCCAAACGATGCAACTCCGACCGGATCTCATCGCGATTACCGGCGACTTCGTGGATGGCTCGGTGCAGCAGCGCGGGGATGCCCTGAGACCGCTTGCAGAGTTGCGTGCTCCCTTCGGGGTGTACGCCGTACCGGGCAATCACGAATATTACTCCGGTTATGGGGAATGGGCGCCTTTCCTGCGTTCTCTGGGGCTTCGACTGCTGGAAAATGAACACGTGACGTTGTCGGAACTCGGTGTCGTGCTGGCAGGAGTGACAGATCCTGCGTCGCGCCTCTTCGACTACGAGCGTCCGGATGTGACCAAGGCAACAGCTGGCGCGCCGACGGGGCTTCCCGTCATCCTGCTGGCACACCAGCCTCAACTCGTGCGAGACGCCGAGCGCTGCGGGGTAGCTCTCCAGCTTTCCGGACACACCCACGGCGGCATGATACTTCCCCTGTATCCTCTCGTCGCGCGTTTCAATGCGGGCTACGTTTTCGGTCTCTACCGCTCCGGCAACATGCAGGTGTACGTGAATCCCGGCACAAGCCTGTGGACCATGATGCCGCTGCGCCTCGGCGTGCCCTCCGAGATCACGTTGCTGCAAATTGAACCGACGGCGCAATGATGCCGCAAACAAGGTTGATTGAACAGGCGAGCTTCCCCTGCCCGCCTGCCGGGCATGATCCGAATGCGCATGCCCTGCTGCCAACAGATGTCTGACTTGCAAATCTCATTGCCGGGTCTTGCTTTACACGGGTGATTGTGCTAAACTCCGTCCCCGAAGTTACTTGGCGCAATGAACCAAGTCCAAAAGAAGCGACTGGCATACGAGCTGACGGATGGGCTCTCCGGGGTGTTTTCACTGCTCGTGGTGCTGTGGGTTATGGGCTTTGTGCAGGAGCAAATGCTCGCACAAGGTTGGCATATCCTGCTGGGAATGTTGGCATGGATCAATGCTGCATGCGTGTATTTCCGCATTCTGCGTTCCTTGCTGCGCCGAGGTGAGAAGCGTCTTCCCTCGCGCCCGGACTGCTGCCTGCTGGGAGTAGTCACACTCAATTCGCTGCTGCTGGCGGGAGTCATCGCACGCGCTGTACCGCAGGACAGTCTGTACGCAGCCTTGTGCGTGGCCATTCTGTTGAGCATTGTGCAAAGCATCTTCTCCATTGCACGCATGCTGCGACTGGCGCTCGACCTGCGCTCCGGCGGGGTGCAGAGACTCACTAAAACGGACCACTGGTCACCAGTCATCATCTTCTTTTTGGGCATGTCAGCCTGGGTACTCGTGAGCACCCTGCTGCTTATGACACCCAACGCGCACACCAGCGGCAACACGCTCTCCTTCATCAATGCCCTTTTCACCTGCGCGAGCGCCACATCCATCACCGGGTTGACCTGTATTGACGTGGGAGCCGAGCTCTCCCAATTTGGTCAATTCATCGTGCTTATGGATTTTCAAATCGGCGCCATGGGGGTGATGACGTTCACCTACTTTGTGATGATGATGATTGGCAATCGCCTCAGCGTGGGCGGGAGCAGCGCCGTTTCTTCAATGTTGGACCAGGAAAATCTGCGCACCATCCCCACCTTGCTCAGCACCGTGGTGGGTGTGACGCTGAGCATTGAGGCTGTCGGCGCCCTGCTCCTGTACAACATGTGGGAAGGAGTGCAGGGAGTGGATCAGGCTCATCTTTTGTTTTACGCCATTTTCCACTCGGTTTCCGCCTTCTGCAACGCCGGCATCACTCTTTTCCCGGACAACATGGCGCAGAGCGGCGTGAGCTCCTGCTACTCTGCTCAGGTGGTGATGCTGCTGCTCATCATCGCCGGCACCTTGGGCTTCGGCATCTACAGAGAAGCCTTGGCGAGACTGGGGCGTCTGTTGCACCACAAGAAAAACACGCGCCGTTGGAGTACGCATTCCTGGTTGGTCATGCGCGTCACTGCCATTGTGCTGCTGGGAGGGTTCCTCGGATTAACCTTCCTGAGCTTCCTGGAACCCTCTTCCACCCACGCCATCACAGGACACTCGCTCTGGGAAAGCTTGTGGAACACGGTCGGACGCTCGGCAGGCTTCAATCTCACCGACATCACGGAGTACGGTCCCGTGTATAAGCTTTTCCTGTGCATCCTCATGTTCGTGGGCGGTAACCCGGCGGGCACCGGCGGCGGCGTTTTTGCCCCGGTGGTAGCCATCTGTGTGCTCGAAGTATTCCGCGTGCTGCGCGGCCAGCAGGACGTCCAAATTCACGAGCGTCGCATTGCCCGCTCCACCGTGGAGCGAGCCATGGCCACCGTGGTACTCTCCATTTTCTGGATTATTGTCACCACAATGCTGCTGTTGCTTGTGGAAGAGTGGAGCAGCGGAGCGGACAAAAGCCATGCAGGGCTTACCCACCTGCTCAACATGCTTTTCCTTGAGGTGAGCGCCTACACCACCGCGGGCTACTCGCTCATTGATCCCGCTGTCCTCTCCCCGATCTCCAAATTCATCATCACACTTAACATGCTCTTTGGTCGCATGGGCATGTTCACTTTCATGCTCATCTTCATCACTCCCAAACCCCCGCAATCTTTCCGTTTTCCGGAGACGCGCCTCCCGCTCAACTAACCCCTACACCAACACACAACTATGTCTCATTCCAGAAAATTCGTTATCATCGGCATCGGCCAATTTGGTCGCGCTCTCGCCCTGCATCTGCACGATGAAGGGTACGAGGTCACCGCCATTGATGAACGCGAATCCGTCATCAATGGCATCAAGGACAAAGTCACACAACCCATGATTGGCGACGCCACCAACGACAGTCTTCTTGACAAGG
The DNA here is from genome assembly GCA_947629715.1 of uncultured Akkermansia sp. Taxonomy (GTDB): domain Bacteria; phylum Verrucomicrobiota; class Verrucomicrobiia; order Verrucomicrobiales; family Akkermansiaceae; genus Akkermansia. The sequence continues at coordinate 8,663 of CANRET010000041.1, read as the reverse complement.
TGGATCTGGGGAGCGACACGCACGTGATTGTGGCGGTCGGCGAGAGGTTTGAGCGCAATCTGCTCATTGCCGCTCATCTTAAAATCAGCAAAAAGGTAGAGCATCTCTACGTACGCTCAGTAAACGAACTCCAGGCGGAGATGCTTAAATTGCTCGGTATTAACGAACTTTTCCGCGTGGAAGACGTAGCCGCTCGCCAACTGGCGCGGCGTTTTGTGAACCGCAGCTTCAAGAGCCTCACAGCCATCGACTCCACCCACTCCCTTGCCGAAGTGCCGCTGCCGAACGAATGGATCGGCAAGTCTCTCATGGAATCCGGTCTGCGCTCAAAGTACCACCTTAACCTCATCACCGTGCGGCGCGGCACACCCAGTGAAACGCCGCCGGATGAAGCCGTGATTGAACAACCTGAGCAGCCCGTCATCGGCACTCCGGACCCAGCCATGGCGTTCCAGCAAGGAGATGTCCTCGTCCTCTTCGGCAAACAGAGCCATCTGGATGAGTTCGTAAAGGATATCCGAGACTGATGCTCTTCCCCGCTCCCCATACGCCGCGCGTGATTCTTCCGGAGCATTGGTTTGCCGGTTATATTTTTGATCTGGACGGCACGCTGGTGGACAGCATGCCCTTGCACTTCCGGGCATGGCGACAAGCTCTGCAAGATGCCGGAGTGGACAACTCTGTCTTTGACTGGAATGATTTTCTGGCTCACGGCGGAATGGCCGCTGTGGATATAGTGAAAGACCTGAACCGCAAGCACAATCTCTCTATGCCGCCGGAAAAGATCGCTCATGCCAAGCGTTCTCTCTACGCCGATTTCATCAACCGCGAGAAATTGCCTGTCATTTCGGAGACTGTCGGACTGGTGCATGAGCTGCGCCATCGAGGCATACCCTACGCTATCGGCACAGGAAGCGCCATCGCCGGAGCGCGACAAACTCTTCAAGCCGCAGACTTGCAGCATCTCTTCCCCATCATCGTCACGCCGGAAGATGTGGAGCATGGCAAACCCGCTCCGGATATCTTCCTGCGCGCCGCTGAACTCATGTGCGTTCCCGCACGCGACTGTGTCGTGTTCGAGGATGCCGATCCCGGGATGCAAGCCGCCGCTGCCGCAGGCATGCACTCTGTGCGCGTTCTCCCGCTTCCCTCCTGCTGACCGGAGGGCAATGCGCCTCGCGGTTCCGAATTCTGCCTCTCCCACATCAGTCGCCCGGCAGTCGATGGGCTCTTTCCTCCGTTCCACGTGTCCTTGCGTACACGGTTCAAATAGCAGAGGTCACTGCTCCTCATCCTCATTAAGCATGGCCCGCATGGAAGCAAAGAAATCCTTGCAGGTCTGCTCATCGGCCGGGGTATTAAGCAGGCGTTCGTAGTCCACAAATTGGTAGAGGTCCGATGGAATTTCGGAAAGAAACTCGGAGGGGGCGCATTTTTCCTGCTTGCCGTAGCGGGTGCGCTCGGCGCAGTAGGTGAGGGTGAGCTGCTCCTGCGCACGGGTGATGCCCACGTAGAGGAGTCGGCGTTCCTCGTCCAGATTTCCCTCATCTACCGAGCGTGCGTGCGGCAGCACTCCCTGCTCCACACCTACAATGTACACGCGAGGGAACTCCAGGCCCTTCGCCGCATGCATAGTGATAAGACACACACCGCTTTTCTTCTCGATGTCATCCTCCTCTTTCTCATTATCCAAAGACACAGAAGCCAGGAAGTCCGCCAGCTTGCCGGGTCCCGGTGCGGCTTGACGGAGCGTGTCGAGCAGTTCATTAATCGCAGCTTCGCGCTGCAATTTCTCTTCCTGAGTCTTGCAGCAGCGTCCCATGTATTCGTTGTAGCCGATTTCGCTCAGCAAATCAGCAGTCAGCTCGGCAGCGCTCTTGCTCATCTGCTCAAAGGCGGCGCGATACTTCTTAACGAGCTTTACAAAACGCACCACGTTTTCTCTTGCTCGCTCATTCAGTTTTTGCACGGCAGAAGAGTCGCACATGGCGCTCCACACACTCTTGCGTAATTCGCGACTTTGTTCAATAAGCTGCGTGGACGAGGCTTGACTGATGCCACGCGCCGGAGTATTGAGTACGCGCAGCAGATGCAGATCGGCCGAAGGGTTGGCAAATATGTGCAGGTAGCTGAGTACATCTTTCACCTCACGGCGATCAAAAAAGCTCTTGCTACCCACCATGCGGTAGGGGATATGACGCGTGCGCAATGCGAGTTCCAACGGACGGCTCTGCGCATTGGCTCGAAAAAGTACGGCGCAGTCTTCCCACGCAACACGGTTGCTCGCGTGCACCTGAAGAATCTCATCGGCCACAAAGGAGGCCTCTTCCTCTGCTCCGGGCATGCTGATCACGCGCACCGGCTCACTCCCGACTTTCCCCGTGCGCAGTGTCTTCTCGCGCCGACCGACATTATGGCGAATGAGGGCGTTGGCGCAATCGAGCACCTGCCGCGTACAGCGATAGTTTTCTTCCAGCTTGATGATTTTGGGATTCGGAAAAAAGCGTTCAAACTCGAGGATATTGGAAATCTGCGCCCCGCGCCAACCGTAGATGGATTGGTCGTCATCTCCCACCACGCACACGTTGCGCGCCGAACCGACCAGTTGACGCAGCAAGCTCATCTGCAGACCGTTCGTGTCTTGAAATTCGTCCACCGTGATGTGAGTAAAACGCTTTTGCCAGGTCGCACGCACCTCGTTGTCCATACGAAGAAGACGCTCCGCCAGGATGAGCAAATCATCAAAATCCACGGCATTCTGCGCTTTGAGCTCTTTCTGATAGGCTTCCGCCACGGAGGCAATAAAGCCATCCTCTATCTCGCGATGCGTGAGTCCTCGGTTACGCGCGGCAGAGTACGCCGCGATCACCTGAGCAGGCTCCACTTTTTCCTGCCGTCCGCCAAGCTCCATGATGAGCCGTTTGATGAGCCCCGACTGGTCGCCGCCCGTAAGAATAGTAAAGTTTTCTTTGTAGCCCAGACGTCCGATCTCTCGCCGCAAAATACGCACGCACAACGAGTGAAAAGTGCACACGGTCATCTCCTTAGCGACATCACGTCCCACCAGCCCCGCTACGCGTTGCGCCATCTCGTTGGCCGCCTTATTAGTGAACGTGAGCGCGAGGATGCCCTTGGCGTCCACACCTTTTTTTAGCATCTGCGCAATGCGGCAAGTTACCGTGCGCGTCTTGCCTGTGCCTGCGCCGGCGAGAATCAACACCGGACCATCCAGTTCTCGCACAGCCTCCCTCTGAGCCGCATTCAGCTTGTTGATGTCAAACTTCTCCGCCATACCCAATTCGTCGCGGCGCATCCTAGCACAGCGCTCAAGGAAGGTCAAGCCGAGTGAGCACGACTTTTTACAATTTGCAAGGATGGCACGACGCCCCGATACTTCACCATTTTCACGAGACTTGGCGCAGATTTTCCCGGTCCGGCGGTTGACGTCATCGGTTGCGCGGTGTAAACTGGAGGCATGAAACTGGAGAACATCAGCAGCCTTCTCTCACGGACGACGGAAGGAGGAGACATTCAAGGCATCCTCTTTGTGCAAGTGGCGCAGAAGCTTCAGCGCACGACAAAGAATGGCAAACCGTACTTGGAAGTGCAATTGGCTGATACTGACGGCAATTTGACGCTCAAAGTGTGGGAGACGGCGCCGTGGTACCCGGACTTCTGCGCGTGCGAAGTCAACGACAGCATAGCGGTGGAGGCCTCGTGGCACAACACGCCATACGGCATAGAGGCGAGGGATGTGCGGATTCGCCCCCTTTCCCCCGAAGAAGAGGAGCAGATGCTCACGGGAAGTACGGAACTGCGTGAACGCCAAACTGCCGACTGGAAACGAATTCTTGAGCTGGTGCACGAAGTGCGTGATCCTCGGTTAGCGGAACTCTGCAAACTACTTCTCACCACGTATGAAAAACGTTTTCGTCGCGCGGCTGCAGCACGCGGCTACCACCACGCCCGGCGAGGCGGTCTGGTGGAACACACGGCGGGGGTGATGCGCACTGCGGATGCTCTGTGCAACGCCTATCCGCAGTTGAACCGCGATCTCTTGTTGGCGGGGGCTCTTTTTCACGATTGCGGGAAAATGTGGGAGAACGGCTTTCCGGAACGCGGACTCGCTATGGCTTACTCCGATGCGGGAGAGTTGCTTGGGCATATCTCCATGGGCATTGAGGTGATCAATCGACTCTGGAGTCAGTTGTGTACGGAGGAGAAAAAGGCGGAGTGGGAAAAGCTCAGTCCTCCCACGGAACAGGTGCGCTTGCATCTCCTGCACCTCGTAGCTTCCCACCACGGCAGTTTGGAGTTCGGGTCGCCCGTGGTTCCCAAAACGCCCGAAGCCTTTGCGCTGAATCATGCGGACGATCTGGACGCGAAGATGGAGATGCTGCGCAGCGCTTACGAGACGTCTCCCGCTCTCTCTGCCCACATCCGTCAGCGCAGAATGCCCTTGCCGAGCAATGTGGCGGAATCCCTGCCCAAGATGCAGTTGACAGGTCAGCGAGGGGAGGCGTGAGATGACGGAAAGCATTCTGAGCATCCTGGCTGTATGCGCCACCCTGGCTCTCTCCCAGCTCAGCCCGGGACCGGATGTGTTTTTTGTGTTTCGCACGTCGCTGGCCCAGGGATTTCGGCGTGGTGTGGCCGTGGCTCTTGGCATCAATCTTGGCTTTTTGATTCAAAGCATCATCGCCTGCACGGTCGGATCCTGGGTTCTGGAACAGAGCTGGAGTCACTGGCTCATCTTCGGCGCTGCGGCCTGGCTGCTGTACCTCGCCTGGAAAATTTTCCCGAAACGTTCCGTGAAGTCAATCCAGCTGGAAACGGAACAGGAAGAGAGGGAAGGCTTTCTCACGCTCGTGGGACAGGGCTTCCTCTGCAACATCCTCAATCCAAAGTGCATGCTCTTCATCCTGGCGCTCAGCACGGACGCTCTGCGAAGCCACTCTGCCATCTCATGGTACATGCCGACGCTGGTAGGCAGCTTGTTTCTTGCCAGCCTGGCGGGCTGGACGCTGTGGAGCGGACTGCTGCAGTGGACTCCACTGCGCCGTGCGTACCTGCGACACACAAGGGCAGTGGATACCGTCTTTTCCGTCATTTTAGCCATATTCGCCCTGCTTCTCCTACTGCGAAATGAACCGTGATCCTGAGCAAGCGCCCATCGTGGCTCTCGCGCCCATGCAGGATGTCACGGATCTCGCTTTCATGCGCACGCTGACCCGCATCCGCTGTCTTCCGGATTTTTGGATGACCCCCTATTTTCGCAGCACACGCACTACCTGCGTCATGCCTGACGACCTGCTGCTCTGCATCAGGGAAAATCCCTCCGGGCTGCCAATCTGGGCGCAATTAGCGGGGAGTTCCGCCTCATCTCTTCTGCGGGATGCGGAATCTCTCATGCAACTGCCTATTGTCGGCATCAACCTGAACGTGGGCTGTCCGTCCCCGCTGGTCAATCGCCACGGAGCCGGAGCTGCTCTTCTGAAGAATCTGCCGTTGCTGCGCGAGATAACGCAAGTCCTGCGCGCGCAACTGCCGCGCGGCGCGTGGAGTGTGAAATGCCGCCTCGGGTGGGAGAATCCGGAGGAATTTTCAAAGGTTTTAGACGTACTGTGTGCTTCGCGCCCGGATTTGCTCATAGTGCATGCGCGCACGAGAAAGCAGCTCTACGCCGGCAAACCGAATCGCGCCGCCGTGCAACTGGCTGTGCAGAGAGCGAATTGCCCCGTGCTGGCCAACGGAGATGTGCAGAGTGAGGATGATGCACGAGACTGGCTGCACGAGGCACACCCCGCCGGGCTCATGATCGGGCGAGGCCTGGTGCGCAACCCGTACCTGCTTCGCCGACTTCGCGGCGGTTCAGCGCCCTCTCCTCAGGAAATGCAGGAGTACTACGCCATTTTGCTGGAAGAGACGGGACTCCTCCTGAAACGCTACACCCCGGCGGGACACTGCAACCGCATGAAGAAATTTCTTGCGTTCTGCTACGCCGACTTCTCGGCAGAGGCAGAGTACGCGCTAAGACGCTGCACCGATCCGATGGAAATGAGCCGCCTGTTGGAAAGTGGCAGGCAGTTTCCTAGCGCGTCTTGAGGTTCATGAGCATCTGCGCATTATTCGGGCAACGCTTCATGAAGTAAAGCATGCGCTCCATGGCCTCCGGCGGCTTATGACCGGCCAAAGCCCGACGGATGAGATGAATCTTTTCGAGCATCCACTCCGGGAGAATCAACTCCTCCCGCCTGGTGCCGCTCTTCAGAATATCCACCGCCGGATAAATGTACATCTCGGCGATGCGTCGATTGAGAACAAGCTCCATATTGCCGGTGCCCTTGAACTCTTGGAAAATGAGTTCATCCATGCGACTGTTGGTCTCGATGAGCGCTGTAGCCAGGATAGTGAGCGAACCGGCCTGACGCGTATTGCGGGCGGCAGCGAAAAGGCGGCGAGGCATCTCCAGCGCGCGGGCGTCAATGCCTCCGCTCATGGTTCGCCCGCTCCCCTTGTCCAAATTGTTGTAGGCGCGGGCAAGGCGCGTGATGGAATCCATGACGATGAGCACGTGGCGCCCTGCTTCCACCAGGCGTTTGGCACGGGTGATGCACATCTCCGCCATGCGGCAGTGCTCGCGCACACCGCTGTCATTGCTGGAAGCGTAAATCTCTGCACCGGGCAAGGCGCGACGGAATTCAGTCACCTCCTCGGGACGCTCGTCCACGAGCAGAACCATCAGGTGAATATCATCCCTGTACTTCTCCATCACGGCCTCTGAGATGTGCATGAGCAGCGTCGTCTTGCCCGTGCGAGGAGGAGCCACAATCAGCCCCCGTTGGCCGCGCGCCACAGGGGCAACCAAGTCCAGGGTGCGCGTCGTGTAACGGTCGGGCGTCGTCTCAAAGCTGATGCGCTCAGCAGGATTCACAGCCTTGAGATCATCGAAGTGCGGATTATTGGCGGCAAGCTCCGGGGGCTGTCCGTTCACCTCCTGCACGGAAATCAGCTGATGTCCGCGCTCGTATTTTTGCGCCATTCCTTTGATCTGTACGAAGGGACGCAGATGGTGCTGCTCAATGAGGTCGGCCGGGACATACACGGCTGTATCTGATGGCGCCCAGTTATTGTCCGGCACGCGCACAAAGCCAAACCCCTTATTGGTGATTTCCAACAGGCCGACGAGCTCGGTAGGCTCCCCGACCGGCACGTAGGCGCGAGCCGATGGATTGTGTACGCTTCCTTCAGCAGTCTGTCCGTCGCGGAATGAAGCCCCTTGAAATCGCGAATTATTGCGTCGGAAGTTGCGTTTGTTTTGCGGACCATTGCGACGATCCGCAAAACGAGAACGATCGGCCCGAAAGACTCGCTCGCCATCAAAAGATTCATCATAATTCCCCACACGTCGGCGCCAGGGTTTGACGTTTTTTTGCGGCGCAGGGCTATCGGTATTCATCATCGCATGCAGGGTTCAAACAATACAAAACTTTGACAGAACGGGCCTGTCCTCAGGAGAGTTGCTCAAGCAAGTCGTCCGGTATCTCAAAGTTTGTAAAGACGTTCATGGTGTCATCGTAATCATCCAGCAGTTCGTAAAGTTTCATGACTTTCTGAGCCGTTTCCAAATCAGAAATTTCCATGACGTTCTGCGCTACGGAAATGAGCTTAATGCCCGTCACATTCTTGCCGACGCCGCTCAAAGCTTCCTGCACGCTCTGCATATCCGTCGGAGAGCAGGTAAACACCCACTCCCCCTCATTCTCTCCCGCCTCCACGTCATCCGCTCCGCTCTCCAGAGCCAGCTCCATGGCCGCATCCTCATCCAAACTCTCATCCACAATGCGCACCTCCCCCTTGCGGTCAAATTGGTATGCCACAGAACCGGGAGTGCCCATGTTGCCGCCGTGGCGCGAGAAAATCGTGCGTATTTCCGAAGAACAACGATTGGTATTGTCCGTGGCCACCTCGACGATGATCGCCGTGCCCGCAGGACCGTAACCTTCGTAAGTTACCTCCTGAATCGTTGCTCCCTGAAGCTCTCCCGTACCCTTCTTGACAGCGCGGTCGATGTTGTCCTTGGGCATGGACACGGCTTTGGCCCCCTCAATGGCGGCGCGCAAACGCGGATTGGTGTCCACATCCCCCCCACCGCTCTTGGCTGCTAAGGTAATTTCATGCGAGTAGCGGGCAAAAATCTTGCCTTTCTTCGCATCTGCGGCTGCCTTGGTGAACTTGATTTTGGACCATTTATTGTGACCAGACATAACTGGAACGGTGGTTGAGTTTTGTTTTGGTTGTATGGGGCATGGATATGTCGCATCGGGAGCAGGAGCATCTCGTCCATGGATGAGCAAAGACCTGATGTGCGAGCCTCTTGCCGCAACCGTTGTCCGCTCTCGTTGCACCGGGTAATGCGCGGTTCAGTCTTGCCTCAAAGTCGAGCTGACAGGATTCGAACCTGCGGCCTCTTCGTCCCGAACGAAGCGCGCTACCAGACTGCGCTACAGCTCGATATTCTGAACCGGGCTGTATTTTACAGCTTTTTTCACCCTTGACAAGTCAAAAGTGCGAAAAAATCGCGTCTTGTGGATCGCAAAATTAAATGCAACAGGTTCTTGGCACAAAAAAGGGTGCCAAGAAGTTCAAAGTATGCTAGAGTA
>CANRET010000040.1 GCA_947629715.1 uncultured Akkermansia sp. | reverse complement strand
CGTTATGTCGAGGTGTTCCGTTGAGAATTTCACTCTCAACTCCCCAGATTATACCACCTCGGATTAATAGTGTACGAGAGGAAAAGGAAGCGCTCCAAAATGCGGAGCCTGAGCAAACTTTGGCGGAGGGTATGCCGGAGGGGGCGTCGTGAGCCAACGGAATGCCAAGAAGCACTGTGCTTGGTGTCTTTCTCTCCGCTGCTTATCGAAAAGAGCGCGGCGGATAGCGAATTCATCCGAACATTCAATGTATGTAATCCCGGAATGACAGGTAGTGCAACCTATTGGAGTTTATGAAAACCTACGTTCTAGCTTCACTTCGTGGCTTTGTGGAATCGATGCATTCTTTATGGCCGGATGTGCCGACGTGGCTGATCGCTGTGTGTGTGTTTGGGTTGGCGTATCTTTCACTGAAATTATTTAGGTAACGAGTATGGAGACGGACAGTCAGAGACAAGAACTCATGGGTTGGTGGCAGCGGCGCGTGGAGAGGGTGAAGAATTATTTTTGTCCACGGTATGTCGTGGATCCGATGCCGCCGCCGCCGTGGGAGTTGTTGTGGCTCTCGCCGTTGCTTGCATGTGGACTGGCGGGTGTGGTGTGGTTCATTGCGGCAGTTTGGTGAAGAGCGTGATAGGAAAGAGCAAGTTTCACGGCAGCGGGGGGAAATCTTTTAAAACGGAAATCATCTTATGAACATGGAAGAAAATGTATCGCCCAGGTCACGGACGGTGACGTTGATATTAGCCTGTTTGTTGTTTTGCTCGTGTTGCGGTGGTCTGCATCGTATTTATACGGGGAAAATCATTTCAGGCGTTTTGCAGATTCTGACAGGTGGCGGTTTCGTTATCTGGCAGGTCATCGACATCATCCGCATCCTGCTCGGTTCCTTCGATGACGCCCAGGGACGGGATATTGCGGAATGGTGAAGTGATGGGCTTTTGGCGATGTGAAATTCGCGTGCCGTCATGCGGGCTATGCGAAGCGAAAGCATGACCGAATGCGCGGGAAAATTTTCGAAATTAAGCGAAGAGGGAGCCGGATGGAGCTCGGTTTTCCTGCTCATAAAAGAGAGTTTCCCTTCATCAGATTGCATATTTAGAGCACAAGTTCCTTCACTAAACTGCACTTTGTGTTCAGAGAAGTATTGACAATAAATGTCAGAGATGAAAAAAACTCCGAATGAGGAGAAAATGCGATGAAATGTACCGGGAAAGACTTAAAAAATGAGAGGTAGGAAAAGAAAAGAGTTTATGAGTATCGGGAATATCAAGGCGTGGATTTTTGGAGTACTGGCGTGCGTGTGCCTTGGGATGGCTGGGGCGCAGGAGGCGGTGAAGGTGTGTCCATCGTGCGGTGGGACAGGGCGCATGGTGAGCGGCGTCTGCGTGCAGTGTAAGGGGCAAAAGGTGGTGCGAGGGAACGGCAACCTCGTCAACGGAATGCCCTCCCGCGAGAGGAGTGGTTTGGCTCGGGATGCGCAGAACGGCGCTGTCTTCGTCTGCCAATCCTGCGGAGGAACCGGGCGCATGCGTGCGGGCGGCAGGTGCGCCCAGTGCAAGGGAGAAAGGCTAGTGCGCGCCGACGGAAGCACGTTGAACGGCGTGCACAGCGGATCGCGAGATGGTTTGGCTCCCGACAAGCCGCACGTGCGTGTCGTCACTTGCCCGGATTGCTACGGCAGAGGACATCGTGGCGCAGCGTCCAACATCCCCTGCTTACGCTGCAAAGGTCGCGGTCTCGTTCGCGAGGACGGCTCTGGCTTCTGACGGCTGCCGTTTACGCTATTTTGCTAGCCGATAGGCGACAACATGTAGCAAGAAGTCTAGCGTTTTTTGCGTGTCTCTTTTCGAAAGAGATGTCCAGTATAAAAATTAGAAAAGTGATGATTCTGTCGCGGTGAAGCGGAATCTCTCGGTCCGCTCTTCTCATATCAGTGGACTGTTATTATGTGATGTGCATTATGAAATCAACTGAAACCGAATAATTTAGATTTAGTGAGGTGCGCATCTCTTTCGAAAAGAGATAAACTCCGTGAAACGGTGGGTGAAATGTCCGGCATGGTAGACGCTCGCCACGGGAATATATGTGTAACGTTATAAAGATAGCCCTCCCAACTCAACCGTTAACAAAATGAAAACAATAAAACAACTTGTGCTTGTCTGCATTGTAAGCTTAGGGGTGTCGTTTCAAGTTTCGTGGGCCATAGAGGAAAATGATGAGTCTTGTAAGGTTGTAGAGCAGGCGAAACTAGAGTGTGAATGGGCAGTGACAAAGGCATGCGTGAACCTTGAACGTTGGTATGTGCAGATTAAAGAAAAAAGAGCGCTGGAGGCTGCCAAGGAACTTGTAAACGATCCGCCTCGTTTTGAGTCTGGAGTGGAGAGAATTTTAGAGGAAAAACTTTTCTCCCGTGAGGAGCTGGCAGACGAGATCAAAAAGGAGGTGCGTGTTGTTTTCGATCAATGGGGAGAGGCCGAAGATAAGCTTGTAAAGTCAGGGAACGTCTCGGAAGAAAGGAAAAATGAGCTGAGAGTCTCCCTTGAGTCTATGAAAAAACAGTATATGCAAAATGTTGCAGATAGATTGATTCCTAGCGGGGAAAAGGTCAGCGTGCCGAGAGAAGGGCGAGACAATGGACTAGTTACTATACCTTGGTGGGTGGTGATTACTGGAGCCCCAGCGAGTACACTAATACTACCATACAAAATATTCATCTGGATAAAAGACACAACGGATCGGGAACGCAAGGCGGAGGAACTCTGCGGAAAGCTTTGTATCATTCTTGATAACGCATCGAAAAGTGTACAAATGCGATTACATGATGTACTTATGAAGGGAGTGGAAAGTCGCATTGCCGAGTGGGAGAAAATTACCCTTTAATCTCAATCACATCAAACATACTAGAGAACGTATGAAAGTAATACCTACCATCAGTATAACCGGAGCCCTCGCTTTTCTTTTTGTCGCAGGACTTTTTGCGGAGTCCCAATTTTCTTTCTGCGAAAGACTTGGAATTGGACGTTCTGTTATGACGAAAAAGGAGAGCGAACTTCAGATGCTCAATTCGAAGTTAGGCGATGTCCAGAAGAGGTTGGAAGCAGTTCAAGAAAACCTTCTTTCAAAGCAGGGAGAGTCTCAAGGTGAGGTAAAGGAGAAACTGGAAGCTGCTCGGGAGGTGTTAACGTCCATTTCTAAAGAAGTGCAGGCTGTGAGGAATGAGGAAATATCTGAACGTCTTTCGCAACAGGAGAAGACTCAAGGTGAGATAAAAGAAAAGCTGGACGAAGCAATTAGAGGAAGTGCAGAAATCAATGTCTGTACAGAAAAAATATCAGATGCAGCGAACGCGTTAGTAGAGGGTAGAAATGATTTCGCGAGCCTTGTTCGCAGTCTTTTGGAGAAGCAGGAGTTGACTACGCGGGCGGCGTCAGACGCTGAAAAGCTTTCCCAACAGGCAGCGGAGAAAGGAGAAGTCGGTGCAGCGGTTCAGTATGCTCTCAATGCCATCAATCACGATGCTTCCAACCTTGATTATTACAGACATCTGGCGAATCTCGCTGAGAAAGTTGAGAATGAAGATACACTAGAACAAATTCAGGGAGTCGTGCAGTTAGCTTTTTACCGAACAGACGTCCGGTATTCTGCTGAGATTTTAGCAATGGATAAGAAAATTGGAGATCGTCTGGCTGCCTTGAAGGAGGAACACCAAGGGCAAGAACAACCCCCGCTGTCTCCTGAGGAGGAGCGGAGGCTTGAGACTGAACAAGCTTTCGGAGCAATTCACGAAGCTATCACAAATTATGTCAAGTTGGCAGATCAGAATATAAAAGAATGTAAACTCATGGAAGCGGGTGCATGTTTGCAGATGATACAGCCTTATTTCGTTCAAATGATGAGTTTGGATGCTTCTCAACTTTCGGAGGGAAGTTTGGATATGAGGAGAAAAGATGAGAAAGAAATCGGTGATTTGCGGACAAAGCTTATGGAGAAGCGCGTTGAAATATGTAAGGCTATTTTTTCGGAGGAGGAAGAGATGGTGAAACGGGCTATCGAAGAGAGCTTCTCTATGAAATATAACAATGCTGTTGCAATTTTACAAAAAGAAGGGTTGGATTACCAAGCTGAAAAGGGGCGTATATGTGCACAAATCCCGTTAGAATCCTCATTTGGTAAGTATACAATCCAGATGCAGCGTAAGACGCGTCTTGTGAAAATTCTTGAAATCTTGTTGACTTACGCATCGAGTGAGGATTTGGTTAAGAAACAGCAGGAACTTACAAAGGAAATAGCGGTGGCCAGCCTAGAGAGAATGCGCGAATATCAAAAGTGGGCCGTGGGTCAATGCCGAGAAGCACAGAGGGATGATAAATGGTATGTAAATGATAAGTTTGCTCGGGATGTAATCGAGAAGTATCTCATGCAAATAGAGCCGAATCTACTGAGGCAGGAGGTGTCGGAGCTATTTTACGGCATCCTTGGGAAATATAAGGCGAAGTTCGAAGGAAAAGATCTTGCCGATTTGGTCACGGAGTTGGCAACATCCAACAAGAAAAAAATCACGGAGTTCTGATGTTGAGCCACCTAAAGATATTCACTTATTGCGGAGGAGGGATTGCCTGCGCAATCACATGTTTGTGCTTTGCTGCGGAAAAAGAACCGGGGAAGTCGGTCGCTGCTGGTCTAGGAACCCACGCGGCGCCGATTGTAGCAGGTGCGGCAGCGGCTTTCATGCCGGACGCAGAGGTCACCGTTGCTCTCAAGAAGATGAATGATCCTCGCATGAGAGGAATATTGGGAGAGAGTGTGGCAGAGCGTGCTGCCATGAAGTATTTGAATCGTGGTGGCTCCTCAGCGTGGCATAATATTACTCCCCGAGTCGGACCTCAGGGGTTGGATCATGTTTTCTTCCGTCTGAATCAGAATGGGGAACCAAAAGCACTGATGGTTGGGGAGACCAAATTCGGTTCCAGTCGACTTGGCGAAACAAAAGACGGAAGACAAATGGGCACTAAATGGACAAACAAACGATTAAGAGGTCTGGGTTCGCGATACATCAGTGCCGGAAGAGAGGCGAATGTTGTGTGTGGTATTCGTTCTCCGCTCAGTGCGCGCCATGTTATAAGTGTCAAACTGAGAGATGGACAAGTGGTGGATTTTTGGCGAGCCGACGGGAAAGACACGTGGAAGTTTTCCGGCAGCAAAACGCAGTTGCGGGAGGCACAACGCTTAGCGGGCAGATACGGACTTTTTTTGGATAAGGCGGGTAGTGGTTTGATTTCGTATCGATCTCGTTTGTTTCGTGTAACAATAGAGGGAGCCGATCTGAGACTCGCTGTTTCTGATCCGGTCGCTGGAAAAGAATTGAACGGTGAAGGTAGACTCTATAAAGGGGTCTGTGAAAGAGGGATGCGTTTGTCTGCTGCTGCAGAGAGAGAAATCGCAAAAGACCTCAAAAAGAAGCTGAATATGAGTGATAAGGAGGCTCTAGCGTGCACAAAAAAAATCGGAAATCAGGCTGCTAAGGATTTGATTTCAACGAATCGGCTGTTTAAGGAAGGAGTGCGTCTCGGGGGCAGTGCCGTCCTGCTGGGTACTGGGTTGGATGTTGTTGTGCAATTGTACTCAACGGGGAAGATTGATGTAGGAAGGACGGGTTTGATGGCAGCGACAATGGCTGCAGTTACTGCGTCTCCGTACGCGATTCAGACTCTGAGAGGTAGCCAATGGCTTTCATCTGTAGGTCGAATTGCTCCACGATTAGGTACTTTTGGACGTCTCATAGCGAAACCAATACCGCTTTTTGCGGTAGCAGATGTTGCGGTCAATGTTGGATTGGCACTGACAGGCAATGGCTCGTGGGCTGATGTTGGAGAGTCTGCTATCATGGGTGCTGCTGGAATAAGCGCCTACGCTTTGGTGATGTCTGCCCCTGCATGGTTGGGGGCAACAGCAGGGACGGGAGCTGCCATTTCTTCTTTGGGTGGTGCGGCTGCAACAAATGCCACTTTAGCATGGTTGGGAGGAGGTACATTAGCGAGCGGAGGCGGTGGGGTAGCCGCGGGGGCGGCAGTTGCTGGTGGAATTGCATTTGCGGCTGTTGCCGTAGTAGGAGGAGCTATTTATTTAGTACGTAGACATTACAAAAATTCGAATTTAAAAGAATACCATAAGAGTATATTTGAGTTTTACAAGAAGAATGAAAATTGGGATCGTATCTTGGGAATCCCTAACTAACAAGCATATTCCTGGTAACAATCAAGCCTGAGGACATCGCGGTACAGCGTCCAACATCCCCTGACCGCGCTGCAAAGGTCGCGGTCTCGTTCGCGAAGACGGCTCGGGTTTTTGAGGGCGACTTCCTTTCAGATAAAGATCCATTTTTAGGAGCAACTACTCCAGCGTGGCGAGTTTGTTCTCGATGAGTTTGGCGGCGCGGGAATTGCGTTCTTGCCGGGCGATGTCGAGGGATTCGCGGAGGATGTTGGCAGCAGCCGGGGAATTGGGAAGGGCGTTGACGAGGTGTCGGACGCAGGTATGGGAGTTGCTGCGCACAGCTTCGTCCAGGGCAGAGACACCGCAGTCGGGGTCAATGAGGCAGGGGTCAGCCCCAGCCGCGAGGAGGGTGCGCAGGAAGTACGGGTCGGCGTCTTCAGCGGCGAAATGCAAGGCGGTTTCGCCGTGATCGTTGATGATATTCGGGTCGGCGCCTCGACTGAGGAGCAGCTTGATAATCTCCGTTTCGTTCGTATTCCTGACAGCGTGCATGAGGGGGGTGCAGTTCTGATGATCCCGGGCGTTGACATCTGCCCCCCGATCGATGAGGGTCGCGAGGAATCGCAGACGAAAGGTTCCGTTGAGAGCATAGTCCAAGGGGCTTTGCCCAAGGGGGTCGGAGGCATTGATATCGGCTCCATATAACAAGAGAGAGAGGACGGCATGCTCATCGTTTTCGCTCAGGGCGACGATGAGCGGAGTCATGCCGCGAGCGTCTGGTTGGTCCGGGTTGGCTCCGCACTCAAGCAGGGTGGAGTAGGCCGGTTGATTGCACGTGGAAAGCGCCAGGATGAGGGGCGTTGCTCCCGTCGAACAGGTGGTATTGATGTTGGCGCCTTCTCTGATCAGTTGCAGGATGAAGGGGGAGGAGGGGCACTGCATGCAGGCATTGGCGAAGAGGGGGGTGAGATCGCGACGCGAGGAGCGATTAAGATCGCTTGCCGTCCAGTAGTGACCGAAAGGTCGGAGGAGGTCGATAATGGGGAAAGGATTTGCGTTGCTCGTGCAATGCCACAAAGGCACCCAGCCATCGCGATCCTTGATATGGGGATTGGCTCCGGCATCGAGGAGCATTTTTACTTGTTTGACCGTGCCATCGGCAGCGGCGAAATGCAGGGGGGTGCAGCGTTCCTCATTTGCCTGATTGGGGTTGGCTCCGGCGGCGAGAAGATCGGAGAGAATGCGCGGTCGGGAGGGACAGTAGATCGCCAGACAGAGTGGGGTATTGCCGTCAAGATCGGCAACGTTCACATCAGCCCCGGCAGAGATGAGGCGCTTGAGCGTTTTTCTTGCGTGAAAGGCAGCGGCGTACCAGAGAGCTGTTCGCCCATCGCTGTCCTTACACTCAATGTTTGCTCCACGAGCCAGGAGTTCCTGCACTCCTGCATCAAAATCGACGGATGCAGCGACCATTAACGGCGTAACATCTTTACTTTCCGCCACGTCCTCCGGATCATCCATCAGAACATGATCAGACGTGAATGTGTAGCAACTGCGCTCATCAGGGGACACTCCCCGATCCAGGAGACGTTGCAAGCGTGACAGATCCTTGGCTTCTGCTGCAAGGTGGATGGGTTTTGTGCATTCCTTCTCTGCCTCTGTATCTTCTTCTGGCGTACCGGCGTATTTTTCCAGAAATTTGGCAAGTGACGAGAAATCCAAATCATTCATTTGATCCTTGAAATTGAAATTGCGTTTCCGGGGAGACATGCGTTATTCTCTTATGAAATCTATCTGAATAGCAAGCAGAATTTCGAGAAGAACTCCTTTTTTTTACATGCGATTTTCCGAAGACTGATCTGTCAGCGAATTGGGGATGGTACTGTCTCGGTCCTGTGATTACCCCAGAGGACGACTGGAGGCGATGTGGGAGAAGAAGCCGCCGGCGAGGAGGCGAGCGGGGGCGGCGGGATCGTAGAAGGCGCAGATTTGGCCGGGGGAAAGAGCTCGAACGGGGCGGTCGAAGGTGAGCTGGACGCAATCATCGCCGATGTAGCGCAGGGAGGCGGGTTCTGCGGGGGAGCGGTAGCGGGGCTGGGCGAGCACGCGCTCGGGCAGGGGGTGGCAGCCGTTGGTGATATGGCCGACCGAAGCTCCGGCGGCGTAGAGTCCGGGGGCATCCGGGCTTTCGTAGTCGAGGATGAGGCGGTTGCGGGCGATGTCTTTGCCGACGACGACGTAGGCGACGCCCTCGCGCGGGGAGGCGATGTGGTGTCCCTTGCGCTGGCCGATGGTGAAGAGGTGCAGACCAAGGTGATGACCGAGCACGCGACCCGAGGTATCCACGATGTCGCCGGGGTGATCGGGGATGAAGTGGCGCAGGAAGTCACTCATCTTCACTTGGCCGATGAAGCAGATGCCCTGCGAGTCTTTTTTGAGAGCCACGGGCAGGTTGAACTCGCGCGCCAGCTCGCGCACGCGCGGCTTGGCGATGCCGCCGATGGGGAAAATAGCGTGCGCCACCTGCTCGGCGCGCATCAGGGCGAGGAAGTAGGATTGATCCTTGTTCGGGTCGTCCCCGCGCAGGATGTAGTGTTCGCCGCCGGGAGCGTCCTCCCGCTTGGCGTAGTGACCGGTCGCGACGCCCTCAAAACCCTGTTCCAGTGCGTAGTCCAGCAGCACGCCGAACTTGATTTCGCGGTTGCAGAGCACATCCGGGTTCGGCGTAGCGCCGACGCGGTAGCCTTCCAGCAGGTAGTTGACGATGCGGGTGCGGTACTGTTCGATGAGATCCACCACGCGCAGCTCAATGCCCAGCACGCGGCAGATGGCGCGCGCGTCCTCGATATCCTGCTCCCAGGGGCACTCGCCCGGGATGCCTTCCTCATTGATCCAGTTTTTCATGTAAGCGCCCACCACCTCGTGTCCCTGCTGCACGAGCAGAGCCGTGGCCACTGCGCTGTCCACCCCGCCGCTCACCGCTGAGAGAATGCGCGCCATGCTTATGCGGGAGTGAGAGCGTGGAGGAGCTGCCGCGCGGCTTGGGTGCGGTCGGTCTGCTGCAACAGCCAGGAAACAACCACCACGCGCTGTGCCCCGGCGGCGAGCACCTGCGGGAGCGTGTCGGCATTGATTCCGCCGATGCAGAACATGGGCATGTCGCCCGCCAGCTTCTGCGCCTGCGCGATATCCCGCAGGCCGATGGCGGGACGCCCGGGCTTGGTGGCTGTGGGAAAGAGCGGACCGAAGCCGATGTAATCCGCCCTCTCCTCGCGTGCGCGGCGCACCTGGTCGAGTGAGTGGGTGGAGCGTCCGATGAGCATGCGCGTGCCGACGATGCGTCGGATGTCCGCGAGTGCCGGGGCATCCTGCCCCACATGGACGGCGTCCGCTCCGATGCTCGCGGCGAGTTCCGGGTAATCGTTCAGCACAAAAACGGCGTTTGCCTCTCGGCAGATGGGTTGCATGACGTGAGCCAGCCGCTCTACATCTTCTCGCGGCAAATTCTTGGCGCGCAGTTGCAGAATACGGACTCCGCCGACGAGGAGCTCGCGCGTGCATGCCGCTACGTCCGCTTCTTGCACATAGCCTCTGTCCACAATGCCGTACAGGCGAGCCTTGGCCAACCGGGTGTCCATGCGTCCACTTTAGCACACTGACCGCCAGATGGCAAGAAATGCCGCAGATGCGCGTTCTTTTTCCGACAAAAGTTATCGGAAAATCGGGCTTGCAAACAGGGATTAACATGGTAGAATGGGGACGCAACACATCAAGAAATTATGAACAAACTTGACGGCACCAAGACGGCTGCGAATTTGGCTACGGCTTTCGCAGGAGAATCCCAGGCACACACCAAATACCTCTACTACGCTTCCAAAGCCAAGAAGGACGGGTTTGTGCAGATTGCCCAGCTCTTTGAGGAGACGGCACGTAACGAGAAAGAACATGCCAAGATTTGGTTCAAGCTGCTGCATGGCGGGGCTATCCCCGGCACGGCGGATAATCTGAAGGATGCCGCCGCCGGTGAGAATTATGAGTGGACCGACATGTACAGGACCTTCGCTAAGGAAGCCCGCGAGGAAGGGTTGGACGACATCGCCGCTCTCTTTGATGGCGTGGCCGCTGTGGAGAAGACCCACGAGGAGCGTTATCGTAAGCTGCTGGAGAATGTGGAGGGCGATCTTGTCTTCAGTCGCGACGGCGAGTGCATCTGGCAGTGCATCAACTGCGGTCACATTGTGGTGGGCAAGAAAGCGCCCGAGCTCTGCCCCGTGTGCGCGCACCCGAAGGCTTACTTCCAACTTCTGCCGCAGAACTACTGATCTGCGTGCCGCTACATGCTTGTCAGGGGTCAAGCCGCAGCTTCGGCTTGGCCCTTTTTCACGGAAAGATGCAGGGAATATGTGGAAGAGCAACAAAGTCGGAATCATTGTCTTGTTGGCGGGCGCTGTGGTGCTGGGGACGGCGTATGCGTTGGTGCAGGAAGAACGGCCGCTTCTGGCGCGGCAAATTGTGGCGGTTGGCGTGTGCGCACTGCTTTTCGGCGTTGCGCTCGGCACGTGGCTGAGTGTGCGCCGCGATTTGCGCCAACGTGAGACGCCCCCGGAGCGGCGGTGATATAAAAAGGAGGAAGGGCGTCGGCGATTTCGTACTCCGGAGCGTTTGCTCAGGAGGGGGTGAGCTGCGAATTTTTCAGGTCAACGCTCTGTGTGACGGAGAAAATTGCGATGGTTCTGCGTCACATCTTGAAGTGTTCGCCGAGGTAGATTTTGCGTGTCTTGGGATCATTGGCAATTTCTTCAGCGTTGCCGTGCTTGATGACGCGACCTTCAAAGAGTATGTACGCGCGGTCAACGATGCCGAGGGTTTCGCGTACGTTGTGGTCAGTGATGAGGATGGAGAGACCGTCTGTCTCGCGCAGTGATGCGACAATGTGCTGAATATCCTGCACGGCGATGGGATCCACACCGGCAAAAGGCTCGTCGAGCATGAGAAGTTTCGGATTAGAGGCCAGGGCGCGGGCAATGGTAAGTCGGCGTTTTTCTCCGCCGGAGAGCTGAAGAGCCTGACTTTTGCGCAGGCGAGTGATATTGAAGCGTTCCATCAATTCCTCGGCCTTTTCCTTCTGCTGACGGCGTGAGAGGTCAGAGCGCGTCTCCAGGATGGCCATGAGGTTGTCTTGCACGCTGAGTTTGCGAAAAATGGATTCCTCCTGCGGCAGATAGCCCATACCGAGGCGAGCGCGCAGGTGCATCGGGAGGCTTGTAACGTCCTGCCCGCAGAAATTGACGTTGCCTTCATCAGGGCGCACAAGACCCGCCACCATGTAGAAAGAAGTCGTCTTGCCTGCGCCATTGGGACCGAGCAAGCCCACAATTTCTCCGGAGTGAACCTCCATGCTTACATGGTCCACGACGCAGCGGTCCTTATACGTTTTGCAGAGTCCTTGCGCGCGCAACAAGGGTGGGGGGAAATCGGGGCTGCTCATTTCTTTTGACGGGAGTTGATTTGTTGATGGATACGGTTGGCCGTGGTGGTCTGGTGCTCACCGGAGATATGTACGTTGTTCTTCGGGTCGATGATGACGCAGGCGCCGCGACCGGAAGCAACGTGGGTGTTGTACTCATCCATGAGGGTAACGCGAGAGCCGCGCAGGTAGATGTTGCCTGTGGAGTGATCGAAGTCCAGCGAGTCTCCATCAGCGCGCATGAGTTTTCCTTCGGCGTTCTTGCCGGCGAGGCGCACGTGACGGCGAGCTGATGCCTGCTCCAGAGCATCGCGAAAAGATTTTGCTGGGCCGGGGGCCATACGCAGATGAATCGGGCCGTCACACTGCATGCTGGCTTTGGCCGTACGCAGCGTGCCGCCTTGCGAAGTGTCCGCACTGCGCAGCCCGGTAAAGTTGTAGTCCAAGTGCGGGTACTTGGGGAAGCGAGGGTGGGCGGAGGGCGGACCGGGAAGCAGCTCAGCCTCCAGCTTTGCCACGGCAGTCATGATTCCGTCCGGCGAGTCAATGACAGACTGAGGTCCGAGGAAAAGCAACCCACGTTCACGTTCCAGAAACAAGTTCTTGGAGCAGGTGACTGTCGTGGTCCCTTTATCCCCCGGCAATTCGGTCAGCACAACATCGCCGTTGGCGAGCAAATCGCCGTTGTCCAGCGTTTGCACTTCTGCAATTCGAGAAGATGGACTCTGGGCGCAGAGGGAGTAACTTCCGTACTGCAGGGAGGCGGCGCGACCATCTTGCGCAAGCAAATGGGCTGTGCCGTGCACCGCATCCGCCTTCAGAGAATCGCAGAGAATGTTTATCGGCGGTTGGGAATCGGTCGCGGCACTGTGCAACTTCACATTGCCCAGTGCGTGAAGTCGGGCAACACCGCACTGTTGAGCGATCATAAGATTGGGACCGTTCGGTTTTCGGGGCGGCGGAGTTCCCTCTTTCCGGAGCAAGAAAATATCCGCATTGCCCGTGCAGCTGAAATTGGCGAGATCGTCCTGAGCATCGATGCCGGCAGGCAGGGAAACGCAATTATCGGCTGCGTTGTACAGGATGGGTCCGCGCGTGGAGAATGAGCCGATGATTGTGGCGCTCGACTTCGCGTTTGATACAGGTCGCTCATAGGTCCCGGCAATATCGCTGCCGGTGACAGAGGCGTCGCCGTTCGGCTTCAGGCAGATTTCGCCGGATGTACTCAGGGATTGTTTTCCGTAGGCGAGGGTACAGGGGGCGCCGAGCATGCGACAGGCGCCGGTGGAGCCGTCGTAGGTGAGCCTTTCGCCGGTAGCGCGAGCGGGAGGACGCCCCTCCTGCTCCGGCATAGTGCATACCACCTCCCCGTGCGCTTCCGCTTTTTCCACGGGACCGAACCGCATATTCGCAAATTGGGAAAAGGGTTCATTGCTCGGTTTGGTGAGTGTTTCCCCAGGAGCAAAAGAAATGCGCATGAGGCGGGTGCATTGCAGCTCCCCGCGCCCGGATTTGAGCGTCGCCGGTCCGTGAATGGTGACGGTGCGAGCGGCTGCATCGAATTCCACCGGACCTTGTTGTGCGGTAAGTTCATAGCTCTCTCCCCCGTATGACATCCGTCCGACGAATCTCGTGCCCACAAGCAGCACGTTGCCGGATTTGTCTGCGTAAGCTTTCGCGGGTTGCCCATTTGCCTGCGGTTGCACCGTCAGCGTATCCTCGCCTCGTTGAAACGTGAGGGAAGGGGAGCCCGGCAAGCCCTGCAACAGCACTCGGTTGCCGGGGACATCGACAGCGGCGTTCCGGGTTAACACCTCCACCGGTTGTGCACTCTCCTGCTGAGAGTCCAGATTCTGAGAGGTTGTAGCGGGCGTCGGCGATTGGGGGGCGTCATGAGCGGGGCGATCAGCATCGGAGATTTCTTCGGCTGCGGCCTTTTTGTCTTTCTCCGGCAGCAGGAGAAACAGGCGGTGTGCGGAGCGTAACCGAACATGCGCATCGCTGAGGCGCACATTACCCACGTAGATGAGGCAGGATTTGAAATTGTTGAAATACATCCCTCCATCAGCGAGTATAGCGGATTCGCCCGGGGCGATGCTCGGCATTTCGGAACACGGATCAAAAGGGGCGTTCGGGAGACTTCCCAGAGAGGACAAGGCAGCTTCCTCCTCTTCCACCTGCTGCTCCCAGAGCTGCATTTCCGGCTGCAGGGGGGATGAGGCGGGAGACATGACCACCTGCGCCCCGACGAGAGAAACTGTCGCGAGGAGAGTAAGGCCTGGCAATCGAGGAATCATGGGCGGGTGGTCGCAGAATGGCGCAAAATGGTGCGAACCGGACCGGTGAGCACGCCGCAGTGAGAAGCGCTGTGAAGAATGATGCCGGAGGCCTGGACACGGTAGCGTGGGTGGATGAGTTGAACAGGCCCTTTGCGTGAACTGAGCAGCTCAGTGCGAAAATTATAACGCGCCCCCGGCATTTTTACCTGTGAGGTTTCTTCATTTGCTCCGTAGAGTACGGAGCAAATGTTTTTCATGCGGGCTTCGTGGCGCGAGAGAATTTCGAGACGATCAGCCGTGAGTGTGGCTGTTACGCGGTGATTTTCGTAGCGGGGCAGGGAAATGCCACGCACCACACTGCCGGGCGGCAAAAGCTGCAGCGCAGGGAATTCGCCTGCTCCGGCAGTTTGCTCTGCCACCCCTGCCCTCGCCGGGTCAAGCAGAACGATAGAGAGCAGGGGAAGGAGAAAGCGCCAAGTCATGAGGGACAGGTTTGTCAATCTTTTTGCATTTGGTCCCATGCTGCGCGGAACAGTTGCAAATGGCGGAGAACTTTTTCCAAATCCGAGAGGCGGATTTGATTAGGTCCATCGCTCAAGGCGTGGTCAGGATCGCTGTGAACCTCCATGAAAACGCCATCCACTCCCGCCGCCATGGCTGCGTTGGCGAGGACGGGCGCCAAGTCTCGATCTCCGCCGGTAGAACCGCCCAAGCCACCCGGTCGTTGCACGGAGTGCGTGGCATCGAACACCACAGGGCAACCGAGATCCCTCATCCACTTCAGACCGCGCATGTCCACTACAAGATTGTTATAGCCGAAACTCGTACCGCGTTCGCAAAGCATGAAGTTCTGACAGCCGAACGCAAGCATTTTTTCGTAAATGTTGCGACAATCCCACGGCGCCAAAAATTGCCCCTTTTTCACATTCACCGGGCGTCCGCTTTTTGCACAAGCTTCCAACAGGTCGCTTTGACGACAGAGGAAAGCCGGCACTTGCAGCAGATCGACGTACTGCGCGGCGTATTCGGCCTGTTCTTCAGTGTGAACGTCCGTGACGACGGGGACATGCAATTCCTTGCCGATCTCCGAGAGAATGCGGCAGCCTTCGCTGATGCCCGGGCCGCGAAAGCTCTTGGCGCTGGTGCGGTTGGCCTTGTCGTATGAGGCTTTGAAGATGAAGGGAACTTGCAAACGCGTGCAGATCTCCTTGATACTGCGCGCCATCTCCCAGGCAAAGTCTTCCCTCTCCAAGGAGCATGGTCCAAGAATGTAAAACGGTTTGCTGCCGCCTATTTCAATGTTCTGTATGTGGAAGGTCATATCCGGTTCCCTGTGTGTCGCCATTATGCCCCAGAGGCTTGGTAAAGTCAAGACAAGCGCACAGTCTCGGAGTAATCGCATTTTTTGGTGCGGTTGTCTTAAATTGGCTTGTCAATTTGCAGAAAAATCTGCTATATTGCGGGCAGCATGAAGCCGCTGATCAAACCGGAGGAGCCTGTCACTGATGCCCAAGGGCATGAGTGGGAGCTTCAAATGCGTGATGACGAGCTAAGCTTGATGCAGGATGGGGCGCCGGTGGCGACGAGTCGGACCGGCGCGGCGGAAGAAAAGATGGCGCAATTGGCGGTATCGCCGGTGGCGCGGGCTAACAAGCCATGCATCATGATAGCGGGGCTTGGACTGGGGCAGGGTGTCGTGGCGGCGATGGCGGCGCTTCCCCGCGCCAAGGCGCGTTTCATCATTGCGGAACCGGTGGAGAAGATCGTGGAGTGGAACCGTAAATACTGTTCTCTGGGTGAATTGCTGGATGACGAGCGTGTAACGGTTGAGCGGGAATATGCGGCTGAATTATGCCGCAGACGCAGTGGCTCATTGCATGCCATTATCATGCGCTACACGCATGCGCGCTGCGAGATGAGCACGGCGGATGCGCGGGCTTTCTTTGAGGCTTTAAAAGGAGGAAGCCTGTTGGCTGTTTTGCTGGCACGCCCGGATAAAAGACTTGATTCCGTTTTGCGGCGGGTCGGCTTTGAACTTTCTGTTTCGGCTACTCCGATATCTGACAAAGGGAAGCAAACGCGGATGTACACGCTTGTTTTGGCGCGTCGCGGACGCTTCGTCCCTTTTTTGCTGAACGGATGAAATAAACTTTCAAGCGCTCCATGTTGATACGGTTCGCCAGAAGACGTCGTACGTGCGAGGAGATAGAGAGGCGTCGCGAGGAGCAGACTGCCGGGATGGGGCGAGTTTTGGGGATATGCGGATTGATTTTTCTGGCATTTGAGACATTGGCGGGGACGATGCTGGTACTGCCCGCATGGCTGGAGGTACAAAGCTTGCGGCAGCAGCGCGAGTCTGTGAATCAACGTCTGTCGAAGGCCCAGGAGGAGGAAGAGGAAGCTCACAATCGCTACATCTGGATGATGGATCCGGAGTATTTTGAACAAACAGCGCGCGATCGTGCCAATCAGGCCAAGGAGGGAGAGACGGTAATACGCCGTCCCACGCCGGCGAACCGCAGGCAATCCATTCAGGAGGGAGTGAAAAACTAGCGTTTACCGTATCTTCTGTGTCGCGCGGCGTAGTTCGCCAGAGCTTCGTCGAGATCGGTCTCGGAAAAATCCGGCCACAACGCCTGAGTCACCCATAGTTCGGCATAGCTGATCTGCCAGAGCAGGTAGTTGGACAAGCGCATTTCCCCGGAAGTTCGGATCAGCAAATCCGGATCCGGCATGCCTGCTGTGTACAGAGAATCGCCGAGCAGTTGAGGCGTGATATCGTCGGGAGACAGCTCGCCGCATTGTACGCGCTGTGCCAATTTGCGCGCGGCGGCAGTGATTTCCTGTCGGGAGCCGTAGGAGAGGGCAAGTGTGAGGTTAAGCGCACTGTTGCAGGCTGAACTCTCCGTATATTCTTCCAACAGACGTCGGCTTTTGTCCGGCAGCATATTCAGCTCGCCGATGGCACGTAGTCGCACGTTTTTGTTCGTGAGGGTGTCGCGACTTTGCTTGAGAAAACGGTAGAGCATCTTCATGAGTCCGTTCACTTCTGCCGCAGGACGCCCCCAATTTTCCGTGGAAAAAGCGTAGAGGGTAAGCCAGGGAATTCGTCGGTCCAAACACATTTGGATCACGCGACGCACCGCCTCGCCGCCTTTTTCATGACCTTGGGAACGGGGCAGACTGTGCAAACGAGCCCAGCGCCCATTGCCGTCCATGATGATGGCGATGTGCTGCGGGAGCTTCAAATGGGCGTGAGGCATGGGGAAGAAGAATCAGCTCAAGTCAAACTCTCCAAACTCGCGCAGAATGGCTTCGACACGCTGCACATCCTCGGGCGAGTCCACGCCGGCGGTTGATTTGCGGCCCCGGTAGTCCGTTTCGACTATTTTAATGCGCAGACCGTTGTAGAGGAAGCGCATTTGCTCAAGTCCTTCGATGCAACCTGGTTCGTAAGGAGATTCCGGTAGGGAAAAATAAGTCTGCAGGGCGGCGGTTGTGTAGGCGTAGAGTCCGACATGGCGGCGCACCGGACTGAGTGCGTACAATTCACGCGCTTTATCCGGTTTGCGCACGGCGGGGATGATGTTTTTAGAAAAGGCCATGGCGTAGCCGGCGTGATCCACAAGCACCGTGGTTCCGCTGTATGGCGTGCTGCGTTTGGATTCTGCCAGCCGATCGTATTCCTCCCAGCTGAGGCGGATGCATGGGGTGTACACATCTGCCTTTTCAGTTTGGCAGGCGTCCAGCAGCTGCTGAATGACCCAAGGGGGACAGAGAGGATTGTCTCCCTGCAGGTTAACGACAAAGTCCGGTTGCTCGGCATGGTTCAGCACGACATCTCGACAACGTTCCGTGCCGCTGCGGCAGGTTTCGGCCGTCATCATCACCGGCACACCCGCGTCTCGGCAGAAGGTCTCGATGCGCCGGTCATCCGTTGCCACCACATAGCTGCATGCTTCATTGCGCCGACAGGTGTATGCTGCGATATCCGCCACGCGGCGGATCATCTCAATGCCTGCGATTTTCACCAGAGGTTTTCCCGGCAGACGGGTCGATGCGTAGCGTGCCGGAATGACGAGTAAGAACTTTGCTGCCATAGCTTTGTTGCGGCTTGCCGCGCCGCTTTCTCATTCTATCCGAATCCAAGCGCGCGTCAAGAGCAATTCATTCCGAGACAAGCGCGTGTGGATCGCAAAATTAAATGCAACAGGTTCTTGGCACAAAAAAGGGTGCCAAGAAGTTCAAAGTATGCTAGAGTAATTTCTCTATAACAAACCAAGACACTATGAACCAAGACACCCAAACGCATTGTAACTCCGTTGCCCGAAAAGGCAAGCACATTACTTTCTCCGAGCGTCAGCAAATTGAGCGCTGGCTGCGTGAGAAAAAGTCCATCAGTCAGATCGCTAAGCTGCTCGATCGCAATCGCGTCACTATCTACCGCGAAGTCAAGCGCGGCTCGGTCACGCAATTCAAGCACGACCTCACCGTATACCTCGCCTATCGCGCCCAGTTCGCCCAAGGTAGAAGCGACGAGCAAAAGAGTGCTCATGGCCCTGCCTTAAAGATCGGCTCCAATCACCAGCTTGCCTCTCAACTCTCTGAGCTCATAGCAGGGAAGCTCAAGCACTCCCCCTATGCCGCCCGTCAAATACTCATCAGAAACGGCATCCACTGCCCTTTCTGCTCCCGTACAATCTACAACTACATTTATCAGGGCATTATTGGCATCTCCCCCCGTGATATGATTCAAGGCCCTCGTAAGAAACGCAGAAAGCCTGTCCGTAAACGTCTCTCCCATATCCATACCGGCGCTATCAGCATCGAAAAACGTCCTGATTCTATCAATCAACGTATAGAGTTCGGTCATTTCGAAATGGATTGTGTCGTCGGTCCTCCCGGCTCCAAATCTGTCTTGCTTGTCCTTACTGAACGCTCCACCCGTCTCCAACTCATCTTCCGTCTGCGCAGAAAAACTTCCCAATGCGTCGTTCAACTGCTCAATCGCCTCGAAAGACGTCTCGGTGCCAAACGCTTCGCCTCTATCTTCCTCTCCATTACCACCGATAATGGCTGCGAGTTCGCCGACTCTGCTGCTATCTCTTCCTCCTGCCTCTCCGCCAACAAAGCTCGTACCGTCCATTACGTCGCCCACCCCTACTGCGCCTCCGAACGCGGCAGCAATGAAAATGCCAATCGCTTTATCCGTCGCTTCTTCCCCAAGGGCTCGGATTTCTCCCGCGTCTCTCAATCAACTCTCAACGCCATCGCTCTCTGGATGAATCGTTACCCTCGCGCCATCTTCAGGGGCAAATCCGCCTGGCATATGGCTCAACCCTTCCGTCACTATTTTACCCCTCTCTTCTCATGACCTCAACT